>DASQZW010000186.1:0-23600 GCA_035638495.1 Terriglobales bacterium | reverse complement strand
TCCTGGCGCACGCGGCGAGCGCCGGGCTGACCGCCCGGATCGAGGCGCTCGGCGACGTGCTGGAGGCGGGCTCGCCCGAGCCCGCCTCCGAGGAACTGGACGAGGTGGCGACCGAACTGGACGCCGCGGGCGTGGACCCGTCCGACCTGCGGGCGGCCGCCATCGTGGGCCGCGTGGCGCGATCAGACTACGGCGCGGTCCTGGCGGAGATGGAGGAGCGCCTGGCCGCCGCCGGTCCGTCAGCGGCATGGGCCGAGCAGCCCGAGGGCCAGATGTACCTGCAGTCGCTCGCGGCGGCCCTGGTGCCGCTGGCGGGGCTGGACCTCGACGCCACGCGCGCGAGCGCGCGCACGTTCCTGGCCAACTTCCCGGCGGTCAGCCTCCCGTTCGGCGACGTGGACGAGCGTGCCGCGAACTGGCTGGCGCGCCTCCACGACTCGGCAGAGGTCCGGTCGTCGCTCCGCGACCTGCTGGTGCTGGTCGGCGACACCTGGGCGGACCGGCACGCGCTGGCGAGCGAGCAGGCGCGGCGGTGGGGCGCCGGCCCGCCCCCGGCCGACCCCACCGCGGACGCCCCATGGATGCGCGCGCTGGTCGCGCTCGTCCGCGCCGAGCTGTAGGAGTCCCTCCCCCCTGGCGGGGGAGGAGGGCCCCCCAGGGCCCCGGAGGGGGGGTCGCTCAGCAGGACTCCACGATGAGCGCTCGACGCAGTCCCCCTCCGGCCCGTGGACGGGCCTCCTCCCCCGCCGGGGGGGGAGGGACTAATCCGCTCCGACGGCTCGCTTCAGCTGGTCGAGGTGCAGCAGGTCGTGCCCCGCGAGCTTGCGGATGTTCACGTCCACCGTCTCGGGTCCCTGCTCGCCGTGGACCCCCACGCGTCGCAGCTCCGCAGGACCGAGCCCGCGCAGCAGGTGCAGGTCGTGCGCCCGCAGGTGCCGGAACGTGGCCACGAGCTCGTCGAGCGGCGCCTTCGGCAGGCCCGCCCAGCCCTTCTCGTCGTAGCCGGGATAGGTCGGCTCGTCCGCCGTGAGCGCGAGCCGCCAGCGGAAGCCGAACGCGAGCTCGGCGTCGAGGAGGTGGCCCACGATGTCAGCGGCCGACCACTCGCCCGCCGCTGCCGGCCATTCGGGCTCGGCCCCGGCGCACAGAGCCGCGACCGCGTCGGGGGTGGTCGCCAGGATGGCCAGCGGGTCGCGGTCGCCGGCGAGCGCCAGCAGCGAATCCCGGTACTCGACGGGTGAGCCGGTCGCGTCGGGGACCTCGATCGGTTTGGTCATGCGGTTATGGTATTGAACGCATCTCCTCCGGTTGAATCTCAGATCGAAGGTTGTCGACGACCATGAAGGCGAAGAACGAAGGCATCGGAGGCAGAACGCCTTCGATCCGAAAGACCGCGCTCGACCCCACCGACTGGCGGATCCTGGAGGAACTCCAGCGGGACGCACGCCTCAGCGCCGCGGAGCTCGGGCGCCGGGTGCACCTCAGCGCGCCGGCCGTCGCCGCCCGGGTCGGCCGGCTCGAGGACGCCGGCGTGATCACGGGCTACCGCGCCGACATCTCGCTGGACGCGATCGGCCTCGAGGTCCTCGCGTTCGTCCGCGTGCGCTCGTCGCGCGCCACGCACCGGCCCTTCCTCGACGCCGTCGCCGACCGCCGGGAGGTGCTGGAGTGCCACCACGTCACCGGCGAGGACTGCTTCGTCGTCAAGGTGGCGGCCGGCTCGATCGCACGGCTGGAGGAGGTGGTCGCCGAGCTCGCCGCCTTCGGCGCGACGACCACCTCCATCGTCTTCTCGACCGCCGTCGGCCGCCGCACGATGACGGCCGACGGCACGGGGAAGATTACGTAGCCAGCGCCGCCTTCACCCGGTCGGGCGTGAACGGCAGGGTCCGGATCCGCTTGCCGGTCGCGTCGAAGATCGCGTTCCCCATGGCGCCCGCGATGACCGAGATGGTCGACTCCCCGGCGCCCAGCGCCGGCAGGTCCGGGTGGTCGATGAGCTCGATGCGCACGTCGTCGGGCAGTTCGGTGAAGGTGATGATCGGGTAGGAGGCCCAGTCGACGCCGAGCACGCCCGAGCGGTCGAACTTGACCTCCTCCTTCAGCGACCGGCTGAGGCCCTGCACGATGTTGCCCTCGACCTGGTTGCGCAGGCCGTCCGGGTTGACGATCACGCCACAGTCGTGCGCGACCGCGACCTGCGTCACGGCGATGGCGCCCGTGGTGGTGTCGACCGTCAGCGTGATGATCGCCGCCACCCAGGCGGAGTTGCCCTCGTAGCGAACGGCGGCAATGCCCCGGCCGGTTCGCGTCGTTCCGCCCTGCGCCGGGGCCGGCGACTGCCGGGCCTGCCAGTTGGCGGCGGTGGCTACCCGGTTGATCACGGCCGCGAGCCGCGCGTCGGTCGTGTGAGCCAGCCGGAACGCGATCGGATCGGCGCCGGCGGCCGTCGCCAGCTCGTCCATGAAGGACTCCGTCGCGAACGTGTTCTGGAGCCGGCTCGGTGAGCGCAGCGGCCCGGTGAACAGCCACGGCGAGTACACGCCGTACGAGATCACGCGCTCGTTCGCGAACGCGTACCAGGGGGTCGAGTTGAGACCGTCGTCGCCCAGCGGCGGGGAGGGCGGCGGCGACGGCGGCGGCGGCGACTCCGGGAACCCCGCGAGCATGCCGGCCGGGACGCTGCCGGGCGGCCCCGGCCGGCCGCCCCGGTTCGCCGTCCAGCCGTGGTAGTCCCAGCCGACGATCTTCCCCGTGGCATCGAGCCCCGCGCGCAGGTTCATCACCATCGGGGTCCCGTAGTTCTCCCACGAGATCTCGTCCGCCCGCATGTACTGGACGCGGACCGGCTTCCCGATCGCCTGCGAGATGATGGCGGCGCTCAGTGACGCGTCGTCGGCGCCGTTGATGCCATAGCAGCCCGAGCCCTCGACGTAGTTGACGCGCACCTGCTGCGGCTGCAGCCCGAGGGCGGTCGCGACGGCGCCGCGCAGCTGGTAGACGCCCTGCGTCGGCGACCACAACTCGGCGACCCCGTCGTGGACGGTGGCGACCGCGGCGGACGGCCCGATCGAGGCGTGCGCCTGGTACGGGTGGGTGTACGTGGCCTGCAGGACCTTGGCCGCCGAGCCGAGCGCCCCGTCGACGTCGCCGGAGTTCTGGATGACTCGCGTGCTGCCGATCCTGGCCGACTGGATGGCCTGGTACAGGCCCGCCTGGTCCGGCAGCGACGCGCTGTCCTTCCAGGTCACCTCGAGGGCCTGGGCGGCGGCGATCGCCTGCTCCTCGCGCTCCGCCACGACCGCGACGAAGTTGTCCTTTACGACCAGCTTCACGAAGCCGGGCAGGTTCTTCACCGACGACTCGTCGGCGTTGACCAGGCTGGCGTTTGCCAGCGTGCCCTGGATGATCTGGGCGATCGCGGTGCCCTTCGCCTGGAGCGGCGCGGGCCGCGCCGGCCGCACCACGCGCGCGTGCAGCATGCCCGGGATCCGCACGTCCTGCACGAACGTGAACTGCCCGAAGATCTTGTCGGGGATGTCCTCCCGGTGGAGCGGCTGGCCGACTACGCGGTACGAGCTGGACGGCTTCGTCTTGACCTGCTGCGAGACGGTGCCCGGCAGCTTCGCGCCGCCGACGAGGTCGGCGTACGAGACGGTCTTCCCGCCTCCACTGACGACGCCGTTCTTGACCGTGAGGTCGGTCGTCGCGACGCCCAGACGGGTCGCCGCCATCGACAGCAGGGTCTGCCGGGCCGAGGCTGCGGCGATGCGCAAGCCCGACGCCCACTGGGTGCGGATCGTCTGGCTGCCGGCCGTGTAGCCCTGGTCCACGCTCTCGCCCGTGATGCCCTGCACGATGTCGATCCGGTCGAAGGCGACGTCGAGTTCTTCGGCCACGATCTGGCGGCTGGCCGTGATCGTGCCCGTCCCGAGCTCGACCTTGCCGGTCAGGACGTGGACGGCGCCGTCCCGGCCCACGGCGAGCCAGGACGCGAGCTGATCCGCCGGTACGGTCGCCGGTCCGAACGATCCGGGCGGCGTGATGGTCGCGGCAGAGGCCTGGCGCAGGTCGAGGTAGACGGGCAGGCTGATGGCGACCAGCAGGCCGCCGACGCCCTTGACGAAGTCACGGCGGGTCGGGGTGAACGGTTCGTGGATCGCCATCGCCGTCAGACCTTCGCCGCGGCCTGGACCGCGCGCACGATTCGGTAGTGCGTGCCGCATCGGCACAGATGGCCGTTGAGCGCGGTCTTGATCTGGGCGGTGGTCGGCTTCGGCGTGGTCTTGAGGAACGCGTCGGCCTCCATGATCATCCCCGGGATGCAGTAGCCGCACTGGGCGGCCTGCTGGTCGACGAACGCGCGCTGCAGCGGGTGCGGACTCGCGGCGCTGCCCAGCCCCTCGAGCGTGGTCACGGCCTTGCCCGCAGCCGCCGAGACCGGTGTGATGCATGACCGGATCGCCCTGCCGTCGAGCTGCACCGAGCATGCCCCGCACTCGGCCATGCCGCAGCCGAAACGCAGGCCCTGGAGCCCGACCTCGTTGCGGAGCACGTACAGCAGCGGCGTGGCCGGGTCGGCCTGCACGTGGTGGTCGTTCCCGTTCACGGTGATGCGCAGGCTGCGGTCGAAGAGCCCGGCCCGTTCGGCCAGCGCGAACGCCGTGCCGGCGACGCCGACGACCGCGGCCGCCGCGACTCCTCCGATGGCCGCGCGGCGGGTGCCGTCGGCGCCCGGTGGCGCCGCCGGCGGGTCGCCGGCCCCGCTCCGCGGAAGCTGATTGCTGCCGTTTTCGTCCATTCCCGTCCCCTCCAGATCGTCCGCGCCCGTCGCGGTTCCCTTACCGAATGAGTATGTACTACATAACCATCACTGCTGTGGATCCATCCGACCTTCACGAGCCCGACGCCCGCACGGTCAGAAGTCGACGTACTGGATCGTGAAGACGCAGTCGTAGGTGCCGGTGACGCAGCCGCACTCGCCCTCGTCGACGAACCAGCTGTTCGCGGCGTGGCCCCAGCGGAGCGCCTGCTCGAGCGCCGCCGTCCACAGGTAGCACGACTTGCCGGTGCGCCTGCGCCCCACGGCGCCCAGGTTGTCGTAGTGGACGACCCAGAACTGGCGCCGGTCCACCTGCTTCCAGGCGGTGAGCCGTTCGCCGCGGATGCGGTCCAGGTTGCGGGTGAACACCTCCAGGACGTCCTGGACCTTCCGCTCGCCGGATGACCACAGGCGGATCGGCCTGCTGTAGCGGACGTCGCCGTCGCCGAGCTGCTGCGTCCTGCCCATCCACGACTCGGTCGTCCGCCGGCCCCACAGGCGCAGCACCTCCACCGTGCCCATGCCGAAGACGGCCTCGATGGCGTCCGTCAGGCGGCTCACGGCCGCGACCGGCGCCCCGCGGCGGCTGTCGTCGGGCGGATCCGCGACCAGGTACTCGTCCAGGCCCGACGCCGCGGCCACCTCGGGCCAGCGGGCGCCGCACGCGTCGCGAGCGTTGCGCACGAGTTCGGCGAAGTAGGCGTTGAGGATGACGTCCTGCTCGCCCCGGAACACAGGCACCGCCATGCGCTTCAGCACGGTGACCATCGACGTCTCCGGCGTCGGCACCTTCTGCGGCGCGAGCGGCGCCTGCGGGGCGGCTGACGGCACCATCGCGGTCGACGCGGGCGTGGGGTCGGGCCGGACCGCCCACGCGCGCGCCAGCGCACGGCCCTGCTCCTCCGGCAGCGTCACGAGCTGTTCCAGGAGCTCCGACGCCGAACGGTGGCGCAGCAGCGGGTCCCGCGCCATCGCCCGGCCGAGCACGAGGTCCAGGCCGCTCGGCAGGTCCGGCTGCCGCTCGGTGGCCGAGGGCGGGCTGCCGTCCAGCGTCGCCCGCATCGCCTCTAGGGGCGTGCGGGTCCCCAGCAGCTCCGTGCGGGTGAGGATCTCGAACACGAGCACGGCGAACGCGTAGATGTCCGCCCGGTGGTCGAGCGCCCTGCCCTCGAGCTGCTCCGGCGCGAGGTACTGCGGCGCCGCCACGTGATAGGCGGGCGCCGACATCGCGAGCCTGCCCACCCGGTCGCTCGCCACGCCGAACTCGGCCAGGTACACGCTGCCGTTTTCCACCAGGACGTGCCCCGGCCTCAGCAGCCGGCACACGAGGCCCCGGCGATGCGCGCAGTCGAGCGCGTCGGCCACGATGCTGAGGATCCCCCACGCCCGCTCGGTGCTGAGCTCGCCGCCGCGCATGAGGTCGTGCAGCGTCTGCGCCCGCACCAGCGGGCTGGCGGCGTACGTCAGCCGTCCGGCGCGGCCCGTGTCCTGGATGGGCAGGATGCTCGTGCTGCCGGCGTGCGCGAGCACGTCGGCGTCTCGCTTCAGCCGATCCGCCAGCGCTCCGTCAGGCGCCAGGTCGGCGTCCACGACCTTGACCGCCCACGAGGCCCCGGCGTGCCAGGCGCGGTAGACAGCCGTGTGGCTGCTCCAGCCCAGGCATGCCTCCAGCTGGTAGCCCCTGACAATCGTCCCGGACAGCTCCTGGACAGCGCTCAGTACGGCGCCCTTTCCCCCCATCTCTCGTCTGGCCTGCCTTACTTTAGTCGACCGGCGCCAGTTCCACCGCCCTCCCGCCCGTATGGCCGTTTGGCGGTTTGACAGAACAGCTCGGCCGTCCGTATGCTGCTTCTCGCCATGCACGGCACCCTGCTGTCGACCCGGGACGCATCAGCCGCGGCCGCGGCCGCGCGCCCTGCCAGGTACGGCTGACGCCCGGGGAGTCAGCAGGGGCCTGGCACCCGCCAGGCCCCTTTCTTTTTGTGCGGAGGACCTTCCCATGACCAGGCAGCTGTACGTGCGGACGAAGCCGAACGTGAACATCGGCACGATGGGTCACGTGGACCACGGCAAGACGACGCTGACGGCTGCCATCACGAAGGTGCTCGCCGAGCAGGCCGGCTCGAACACACGGTTCATGGCGTTCGAGCGCATCGACCGCGCGCCCGAGGAGATCGCCCGCGGCATCACAATCAACATCGCGCACGTCGAGTACGAGACGGCGACCCGGCACTACGCGCACGTCGACATGCCCGGCCACGCCGACTACGTGAAGAACATGATCACGGGCGCGGCCCAGCTCGACGGTGCGATCCTCGTCGTGTCCGCGCAGGAGGGCGCGATGCCGCAGACGCGGGAGCACGTCGTCCTGGCGCGGCGCATCGGCGTGCCGCACGTCGTCGTGGCGCTGAACAAGGCGGACGCCGTCGGCGACCCGGAGCTGCTCGACCTGGTGGAGCTGGAGGTCCGCGACCTGCTGTCGCGGTACGGCTTCGCCGGCGACGGGGTGCCGGTCGTACGCGTGTCGGCGCTGCGCGCGCTCGCGGGCGATGCGGCGTGGACGCCGCGGATCCTCGATCTGCTGGAGGCCGTCGACCGCCACGTCCCCGTGCCCGCCAGGCACCTGGACCGGCCGTTCCTGATGCCCATCGAGAGCGTGCTGACCATCAGCGGGCGCGGCACGGTCGTGACGGGCGCGGTGGAGCAGGGCGTGATCCGCCTCGGCGACCCGGTGGCGGTGGTCGGGCTCGGCGCTGCGCCTGCGACGGTGTGCACCGGGCTCGAGACGTTCGGGCGGCCGATGGACCACGCCGAGGCCGGCGACAACGCGGCGATGCTGCTGCGCGGCGTCCGGCGCGGCGAGGTGCAGCGCGGGCAGGTCGTGTGCGTGCCCGGCAGCGTGCGCCCGCACGGCCGGTTCCGCGCCGAGGCGTACGTGCTGTCTGCCAGGGAAGGCGGCCGGCGGACGCCGTTCTCCAGCAGCTACCAGCCGCAGTTCCACTTCCGCACCGCGAACGTGGTGGGCACCGTCGAGCTGGGAGAGGGCCGGCTGGCCATGCCCGGCGATACGGTCGAGCTCACCGTGGGCCTCGGGAAGCCCGTCGCAATGAGCGAGGGCCTGGGGTTCGCGATCCGCGAGGGCGGCCGGACGGTCGGCGCTGGAGCGGTGACGGCGCTCCTCGACTGAGGAGCCGGGTCGGGGTGGCCGGGGCGGGTCCTGGTCACCCCGATAGACTCGGCCGATGACCGAGCAGGAGCTGTTCGTGCTGGCCGATCGCGCGTTGAACGGCGTGGTCGCGCAGGTGCGGGATGACCAGTGGGCCATGGAGATGCCCGAGGGCTTCTTCACGCGCGCGACCGACCAGCGGCCGGTCCTGCGCGAGGTGATCAACTACCACGCGTACGACGACTCGTGGGTACCCGACATGCTCGCGGGCCGAACGATGGACGAGGTCGGCAGCGATCGCTTCCGCGGCGACCTGCTGGGCGACGACCCGAGGGGCCGGTTCGCCGAGATCGTGGATCGGGCGTGCGCCGCGGCGCAGACCCTGGACGACCGCGACCGGACGGTCCACTGCTCGTTCGGCGACTTCCCCGCGAGCGCCTACCTCTGGCAGGTCACGAGCTTCCGCGCCTTCCGGACCCACGACCTCGCCCGGCTGCTCGGGTTCGACCCCACGCTCCCGCCCGACCTCGTGCAGGGGCTGTGGGACGAGTTCGTCCCCCGCGCGGAGGAGATGCGCCGGATCGGCGTCTTCCGCGAGCCCGTGCCGGTGCCCGACGACGCGCCGCTGCAGGACCGCCTGATCGCCCTGACCGGCCGCCAGCCGTAGCCGCCCGATCCGCTCGTGCGGACCAGTGTGCGAAACCGCTACGCCGCGGCCAGCAGCTCCACCTCGCGCGGGCTGAGGCGGATCGAGGCCGCCGCGACGTTCTCCTCCAGGTGCGACACGGACGCGGTGCCCGGGATCGGGAGCATGGCCGGCGACCTCGCCAGCAGCCACGCCAGCGCGATCTGTCCCGGCGTGGCCCCGTGCTCGGCCGCGGCGGCGTCGAGCGGCCCGCCCGGACGGGCCAGGCGGCCGACGTCCAGCGGGTTCCAGGGCAGGAACGCAAGGCCCCGCTCCTCGCAGGCGGACAGCACCTCGTCCGACGATCGGTCGGCGAGGCTGTAGCGGTTCTGGACCGACACGATCTCGGTCATCGCGAGTGCGTGCCGGAGCTGTCCCCGGTCCACGTTGGACAGGCCGATGTGCCGGATCTTGCCCTCGTCCTTCATGCGGACGAGCTCGCCCACCGACTCCTCGAACCGCACCCGCGGGTCCACGCGGTGCAGCTGGTAGAGGTCGACGCGGTCGAGGCCCAGCCGGCGCAGGCTGCCCTCCAGCGCCTGGCGCAGATGCCTCGGCCGGCCGTCAGGGCGCCACCGGGCGGGACCGTCGCGAAGCAGCCCGCCCTTGGTGGCGATCACGAGATCGGACGGGTAGGGCCGCAGCGTCTCGGCGATCAGCCGCTCGCTGACCTCGGGGCCGTAGGAATCGGCCGTGTCGATGAAGTTCACACCGAGCTGGACGGCGCGGTGCAGGACCCGCCTGGCCTCGTCCGGGTCGCGCGGCTCGCCCCAGATGCCCTCACCCGTGATGCGCATGGCTCCGAACCCGAAGCGGTTGACGGAGAGGTCGCCGAGCGTGATGGTCCCGGCGGCGCTCCTGGAGATGTCGCTCATGACCTCGAGGCTACGCAGGCTGCCGTGGAGCCGCCGGGCCCCGCGACCGCAGGTACAGCATGGTGAGCGGAAGGTTCGCGAGCCACATGATCGCCCCCACCTTGGCGAGCGCGACCAGGTCGGGGCGGTGGAACGCTGGCGCGAACACCGTCATGAGCCAGGCCAGCACGACGTCCACGGCGAGCAGGGCGGCGGCCGTGAGGAGCCCGACACGCGGGCGCCGGATCAGCCTGGCCGAGACGAGCGGCGCCGCGTTGACGACGCCGAAGATCGCCGCCCAGGCGACGTACGCGAAGGGGTCGTACGCCCCGACGTTGGTGACGACCAGGCCGGCCGCCGCCAGCGCCACGAGGTTCACCGACCAGGTGACCAGGAGCCGCAGCGACCAGGTCACGACGCCGGCGCGGCGGGGCGCCGGCGCCGGCCGGAAGGGCTCGATGAACCGGAACGTCGCCTCCGGGTCGCTCAGCTCGTAGCTGGCCAGCCCGACCCGCGGGCCCTCCCCCGAGCCCCCAGTCTCGCGATCGGTCATCCCGCCTCCTTGCTATCAACGCTATCAGGATTCCGGGCGACCGACGCTTTCTTACAGTCGAGCGCCCTCCCAGATCCGGCGCTCCTCCGGCTCGGGGTCGAGCAGGAGGCGGCACTCGGCGCCGAAGTCCATCACCGGCCGGCGAGCCAGGTCGTACGCCGGCCACGCTGGCAGCTCGCCGCCGCCGGGATCGCCGCACGAAGCGAAGCGCACGAAGGCGCCGTGATAGGCGCGAGCGAGCGCTCGGGGCGGGTCCTCGCCCACGAGCTTGCGGTGCTCGGGCAGCATGTCGAACGCGAACGCCGTGTCCATCCAGTGAAAGGCGCCCAGGATGCCGCCGCGGATGGGCGACGGCCACGAGAACCGGTATACCCACACCCGGTCGCGGTGGCACAGGTGGGCCTCGGCCAGCCGCAGCGAGGCGATCCGGAAGTGGTCCGTCGAGATGGCCGCGAGCAGGTCCAGCTCGGTGGCGCCGAGCCGCTCGACCGCGTAGGTCGCCAGCACGTTGTCCACCGTCAGGCCGGTCGGCGCGAACCAGTCGGCGATGTCGTCGCGCACCTGGTCGGGGTCGGTCCGGTTGGCGGACAGCGGACCCAGCTCGTCGCCGGGGAACATCGTGTACCGCGCCTCGTCCGCGGTGCAGCCCGTGAGGAGGTCGACGCCGGCGGCGCGGCCCTCCGCGACCAGCTGCGCCGGGTCGCCGTCCAGGACCGTGCCGTCCACGATCACCTGGTCGCCCGGCCCGACCCGCCACGCGGCCTCGAGAACGGTGTCGGCCGGGACCTCACCCAAGGCGTCGCGGTCCCCGGCCCGGATGTCCAGCGCCGCGAGGAAGCGCTCGGCGCGGCGGCGGGCCGGCTCGGCGGCGCCGACGCCCCGGCGCGGGAGCGACATCGGGATGGCGCGGCGGAGCAGCCCCGCGGACCGCGGGCTCACCATCAGCGCGCTCGTGAACCGGCCACCGTGCGACTCGCCGAAGGCCGTCACGTTGTCCGGATCGCCGCCGAAGGCCTCCACGTTGTCGCGGATCCACTCCAGCACCGCTACCTGGTCGAGCAGGGCGAGGTTGCCGGTGCCGTCCTCGCCGGGCACGAGCTCGTCAACGTAGAGCGAGGCGAAGGGAGCGACGCGGTAGCCGGCTGTGACGAGCACCACGCCGTCCCTCGCGAACGCCCTGCCGTGGAACAGCCGGCCGGTCGCCGTCCAGAACATGACCGGTCGCCGGGCCCGGTCGAGCCCCGGCGTCCAGACGCTGAGGTAGAGGACGTCCTCCTCGCTGCCGGCCGGCCACCGCAGGCAGTCGCGGACGCCGTCCCACCGCTCCGGGGGGTGCGGGGGACGGAAGCGCCGGATGCCCACGGGTGGCGCCGCGTACGGGATGCCGCGAAACACGACCCCGTGCTCGAAGGCGCGACCGCGCACGCGGCCCGACGCCGTAGCGACGACGTGCTCAGCCACGCGTCCGCACGCCTCCGGCCTGCCAAGTGACCGATAGTCGTGTGGCTGACCATCGCCAAGCTTCGTGGCGCAGATGTGCAGCACCGGCACCATCCATTCGCCTATAGTGACGTAGGCGAATCCGGCCGCGCAAGTTTTCGCCGGCGCCCGATGCGATACTGCGACGAGAGAAGATGGCACTGGCCCGGCGTCTGACCCGCAAGGAAGCCAAGGAGGTCACGCGTCGCCGCCTGCTCCGCGCCGCTCTGGAGATCCTGAACGAGCAGGGCGAGACCGACGTGTCGGCCAGCACGGTCTCGCGGGCCGCGGGCATCGCCCAGCCGAGCTTCTACGAGCACTTCCGCAACAAGAACGAGCTGCTGCGCGCGCTCGGCGACGAGCTTTTCCGGGTGATGCGGCAGGCGCTCGGCGACGTCCGCCGCACGGCGCTGGAGGCGCCGAACGACACGGAGCGCCTCCGGGAGCAGTTCCGCCGGCCGCTGGAGCTGATCGCCGCCAACCCGGCCTGGTTCCGCCTGGCGCTGCGCGCCCGTCACCTCACGTCCTCCCCGCTGGGCCACTCCAGTCGCGAGATGATCGGCAACACCCGCTACGACCTCGTCGAGGAGTTGATCCAGCGCGGCTACCCGCACGACAGCCCGGCGGACGTGCGCCGGCTCCAGATGGTTGCGGACGGCTACATCGCCCTCACCGAGACGCTGGCACTGGGGCACCTCAGCGGCCGCTACCCGGACCTCGACGAGATCGTGGACATGCTCGTGCTGTTCACGCACGGCCCGCGCGACTACCGCACGGCGCACCAGCCCGCCGGGAACGGCTCAGCGGCCGGTCAGACGGCGCAGCAGCGTGGCGCCGAAGTAGAAGCCGAGTAGCGGCACGAAGACGGCGAGCGCGTCCCGGCTCGCGGCGCTCACCGCGGGAAGATGCCCTGCCCGGGGGCGAGGACGTTGCCGGGGTCGTACGTCCGCTTCGCCCGCTCGAACGCGGGCCACTGTGGGCCGAAGTGGCGGCGCCAGTCCTCGGGCGTGAACGACACGCTCCCGATGCAGTAGCGCAGCCCGCCGGCGTCGCGCGCCGTCTCGAACAGGCTCCGGTTCGCCGCGAGGTCGGCCTGGACGCGGGCCGGGTCGGGCGGCGCCGTCCGCAGGATGTCGAACAGGAAGCAGACCTCGCCGTCCGGGACGCGCAGGAACGGCCGCCGGAGCCGGTCGCGCCGGAGCGGGAACAGCAGCACCGGGCCGCCGCCCGTGTCGGACACCGTGAGGCGGTCCATGATCGGGCCTGCGTACGCGTCGATCGCCGCGGCCGGGACGAACAGGTCGAACCACGGGTGCGGAAAGCCCCAGACGCCTGCCCGTACCTGGAACTCGACGATCGGGTCGAGCCGGGCCAGGAACGCGGCGTAGGGGACATCCTCCACGCGGGCGGCCGCGCGGGTGTCGTGCAGGCCGGTCAGCAGGACGTCGTCGTCCGGCGTCTCCGGCGGCGTGTGGTAGCTCGCCGCGGCGAGGTGCCACGTCCATCCGCCCTGCGGTCCGGGGTCTGCCTGTCCCTGCACGTGGTCGAAGCGCCCGTCGAGGGCCAGCACGGCGGCGTCGGCCGTGAACGCCTCCAGGCTCGGGTACGACAGGTCGTACACGCGGGCGACCGGGCGAGCGGGCACGAGCCGGAGCCGCGCGCGGAGGATGATCGCGAACTGGCCGAGACCGCCCAGCACGGCGAGGAACAGCTCGCCGTCGCGATCGGCCGCGCACGTCCTGCGGACGCCGTCACCCGTGACGACGTCCAGCTCGAGCACGTTGTCGACCTGCGCGCCGAACCGGGGCGAGGCGCCGCCGATGCCGCCGGCCGAGAGCGTGCCGCCGACCGACAGGTCGAGGTAGTCGGTCACGACGGGCGGTGTCCGGCCGCCGGCCAGCGCCGCCTCGATCAGCGCCCGCCACGTCACGCCGGCGTCGACGACCGCGCCCGCCGGGCCGATCTCGTGGATCGCCGAGAGGCCCCCTGACTCGACGACGATCCCGCCGGGCGCCTGCGCCTGCCCGTCGGTGGCGTGCCCGCACCCGCGGCACGCCACCGGCATGCCGCGCTTCCCCGCGTAGCGCACGATCGCGGCCACGTCGTCCGAGGAGCCCGGCCGCAGCACGGCGGCGGGCGGGCGGTGCACGGTGTGGCCGAAGTCGTCGGCGGCGGCCGCCAGCGCCTCGGGGCTGGTCAGAAGGGCGCCGTCGAGCGGCGGCACGCCGGACAGCTCGTCCGCAACCCCCGGAGACACGCCGGCAGCGTAGCAGTGCCGCTCCTAAAGTCGAACTTCGGATGTTCGATCCCGAGGGCCCGACGCTCCGCGAGCTGGCGGTCCAGGCCCTGTCCTCCACGGAGCGCGGCTACGACCTGCTGGCGCCGAAGTTCGACCACACGCCGTTCCGGACGGCGGCCGCGGTCCTGGATGCGGTCGCCGACTTCCTGGCGCCGTACGCGCCGTTCGGGTCTGGTCTGGACCTGTGCTGCGGCACCGGTGCGGGCATGCGCATGCTGCGGCCACTCTGCCGGGACCGCGTGGTCGGTCTGGACGTCAGCCGGGGCATGCTGGAGGCCGGCCGGCGGCGGGCGGGCCGCGGCGCGGCCTTCGACTGGGTGCGCGCCGACGCCCTCGACGTCCCGTTCGGGCCCGTGTTCGACGTGGTCGTCAGCTTCGGGGCGTTCGGTCACTTCCTGGAACGCGATCAGCCACGGCTGGTCGCCCAGGCCGCCGGGCTCCTGCGGCCGGGCGGCCGCTTCGTGTTCGTCACGTCCCACATGCCGCCGGCTTGGTCGGCGCGCTACTGGCTGGCGCGCGGCTTCAACGCCGCCATGCACGTGCGCAACCTGCTCGTGTCGCCGCCGTTCGTGATGTACTACCTGACCTTCCTGCTCCCTGAGGTGCGTGGTCTGCTCGAGCGGGAGGGCCTGACCGTCGAGGCCCGTCCGCTGGCCGAAGAGGGACCGCTCGCCGCGCTCCAGCTGGTCTCGGCGACCAGCCTGGTTGCGCGCCGGAGCACGGGCCCGGGGCGGGATTAGAGGCCGAGCCCGGGGGGGCCCGGAACTCGGCCTCGTGTGGTGGGGAGTGCCTCAGCAGGTCGTGGACAGCGGTCCGCCGCGCAGGGCGCTGATCGTGAGCCCCGCGGCCGGCTGGTCGAACAGCAGGCCGATGTGGAACACGACGTCGTTCGGGCAGAACTGCTGCACGCTCGCGTTGGTCCCGCCGTCCCGGAAGAACGAGGCCTGCGGAGCGGGAATGACCGCCTCGTCGAACCGGGTGGCGAGCGCCGTGTACGAGACGGCGCCCGGTACGTCGGTCGGGCTGTCGAGCGCCGCCAGGAACGCCGAGCCGACCGCCATCTGGGCGCAGGCGGTGCACAGCGCGCCCGCGAGCTGGCCGACGATCGGGAAGGCGCCGATGATGTTCGCGAGCTGCGTGCCGTGCTGCGGCGTCGCGAGGCTCACGTAGCGGCGCACCTGCGCGGCGCCGCCGAGGTTCTCGATGTAGTAGCGGAGCGCGAGGCCGCCCTCGGAGTGGCCGACCACATCGAGCTTCGCGGCGCCGGTCTGGTTCAGGATCTGCCGGGCCCTCGCGGCCACGGCCTGCGCGGAGAGGGCGATGTCCTGGGTGCCCGGGATGGCGCCCGGCAGCCCCATCGTGAAGACGGTGAGGCCGGCGTTCTCGAGCCGGCCCTGGAGCGTGTCAAGGAGCGCCTGCGGTTCGGTCAGACCGCCGACGATCAGAACCGGGGTGCTGCCCCCGGCCTCGGCCGGCTCGGCGCCGGCCATCGAAGCGACGACGGCACCGAGCGCGACGAGCGAGACGAGAAAGCGCTTGACCAATCTCTTCCCTCCATCTGTGGGCCGACGAACTTACTCGACGGTCATATTACCCAGCGGTAAGTTCGTGTCAAGAAGGAGTGTCGGTCGGTCCCCGCAGGCCGGCCAGCGTGAGGTCCATCAGCTGGTCGGCGATGTCGTCCGCCGGCACCTGGGAGTGGTCGAGCCACCAGTCGGCCAGCGAGCGCGCGGCCCCCAGGAACGCCTCGGCCAGCGCGTCCGTGGTGAGATGCGACGGCGGCAACGCGTTCCCACCCCGCAGGATGCCCTCGATCGCGTTGGCGACGCGGCGGCTGAGCCGGTGTCGCTGGCCGGCAAGCTTGCCGCCCGGGTCGCCCATCTCCCGGAACAGGACGCGGAACGCGTCCTGGTGCTCGCCTACGTACCGGTAGTACGCGCGCACGCCGGTTCTGAGCTGCCTGTCGGGACCGTCGCCCGCGGCGGCCGACTCGGCCACCGCCGCGTCGATGGCGGCGACGATCTTCCGGTAGGAGAGGTCGACGTACGCGAAGTACAGGCCCTCCTTCGAGCCGAAGTAGTTGTAGATCATCGGCTTCGAGATGTCGGCGGCCTCCGCGATCTCGTCCATCGACGCCTCGTGGAAGCCCCGGGCGGCGAACACGCTGCCCGCCACCTCGAGCATCTGCGACTCCCGGACGGCCCGCGGCACCTTGCGAGTTCCCAGCAAGCGTCGGCGAGCCTGCACCACGGCGTCAGGATAGCGGGCGTACGGCGTCATGCCCCGCTTGATCGGGCGCGCGGGTCACCCACCCAGGGCCGGTCCTCGACGGACAGCTTCGCGAACTGGCCGGTCGTCGTCACGGTGCCTCCTCGAACTCAGAACCAGCGGTCGATCGGCTGGCCGAGCAGCGCCGCACCGGCGCGCGTGATGGAGTTGTCGTTCAGCGAGGCGTGCTGCCGGATCGTGTGGATGTCGCGCAGGCGCCGCTGCAGCGAGGACGTGTCGTAGATCCCGGACGCGCCATGCGTCGAGAAGCAGGTGTCCACCACGGACGCGCAGAGCTGCGCGACCCACGCGTCGTTGGCGTAGACGCGGGCCAGCAGGGGCAGGAACGCCTGTTCCGGGTGGCGCACCACCCCGCGGGCCTCGGCACGCAGGAAGGCCCGCGCCGCCCGGAGCGACGTCTCCGCGTGGCCGAGGCGGTGCTGGACCAGTGGCGTCCGCGCCAGCGGCGCCCGCATCGACGTCCGCTGCCGCGTCGTGGCCGCCGCCACCACCTCGTCGATCGCGGCCTGCGCGATGCCCAGTGCGACGCTCGTGATGTGGAAGCAGAAGTCGACGATGGGGTACCTGGCCACGCCCGCCACGCAAGGCCGGCCGAAGAAGATGTCGAACGTGCGCTCCTCCGGCACGAACGCGTCCGAGACCGCGAAGTGGTGGCTGCCGGTGCCGCGGAGGCCGAGCACGCGCCACGTGTCCTCGATCTCGACCTCGTCTCGCCGCAGCAGCATCGCCCTGGCCGCCGGGCCGTCAGCGCCCTGCCGCGGCTGCCCCGCGTCCAGCACCACGCAGTTGCCGAACAGCAGGTCCCAGCGCTGACACCCGCTCGCAAACGGCCAGCGCCCGCTGACCCGGTAGCCACCCTCGACGGCGTGCGCCTGGCCCAACGGGGCGAACGACCCGCCGACCGTCACGTCCGGGCCGTCCGCGTAGATCGCGTCGTACGTCGCCCGGGGCAGGAGCGAGAGCAGCTGCGGGCTCTCGGCGCCGATCATGGCCGTCCAGCCCGTCGCGCCGTCCGCGACCGCGAGCGCCTCCAGCACCTCCATGCTGGGCAGCAGGCCGACCTCGTCGCCGCCGTGGGACCGGGGGACCAGCATGCGGAACAGGCCGGCGGCCGTCAGGTCCTCGAACAGGTCGGCCGGCAGGCAGCGCTCGGCCTCGATCTCATCGGCCCGCGCCCGGATGGCCGGCGCCAGCCTTCGGACCTCCTCGAGCACCGTCATCGCAGCTCCCGGCCGAGGGCCTCGATCGCTTCGTCCAGGATCGCGTGCACGTCCTCGCCGGGCCGGCCCTCGACCCACCTCGTGATCGCGACGTCGAAGGGGACCAGCGCGATGCCGGCCAGCAGCCGGGGCCGCAGGTCGGCGTGGTGGTCCAGGCCCAGCCGCCTGGCGATGGCCTCCGCCACCAGCTCGTGCAGGCGCTGCCGGCTCTCCAGCTCGCGCGCCCGCAGGGCCGGCGACCGCTGCAGCAGCCGCACCAGCGCGAGGGTTCGGTCGGCGTCCGCGACGTACGCGGCGACCCGGGGCCGGAGCGCGGCGTGGACGGCCGCGAGCGGCGACTCGCCCGGCGGCCGGGCCACGATCGCGTCGCGCAGGCGCTCGGCCATCTGGTCGAGGAACTGGAAGACCACGTCCTCCTTGGACGCGAAATAGCGGAAGAAGCTGCGGCGGGAGAGGCCGGCCGCGGCCGCGATCTCGTCGACGGTCACGGACTCGAAGTCGCGGTCGGTCAGCAGCCGCAGCGCGACCTCCGACAGGTACGACCGCACCGCCTGCCGCTTGCGCTCGTTGATGGCGGTGGTCAACTCATCCCCCCTCCGGCCGCCGGGGCCGGCCACCACCCCCGCGAGAGGCGAGGGACGGCCAGATCCCCTGCTTGCCCGGCGACAGGATGCCGTTGGGGTCGAGGGCGTCTTTCAGCGTCTGGTTGAAGCGCCGCTGCGCATGGTCGTTGAAGTCGTACTGCTCCGCGACCAGGTCCATGAACCGCAGGTGCGCCCGGTACAGCCCGTACCCGGCGCGCGCCACCTCCGTGACGAGCAGCTCGTACAGCTCGTAGGCTCGGCGGGTCTCGGCCTCGTCGCTCGTGTCGAAGATCATCGGGAGCACGTGCACCACGCTGCGGGGCGAGGCGATCAGCCCGGGCGAGTACGCCACCCCGTGGCGCTCGGCCAGCGACCGCATCAGGCCGCACAGCGCCGTGACGTCGCGGCCCGTCAGCGGGCACACCGGCGAGAAGTCGAGGTGGCCGCCGTGCTCGCCGCCACGCCGTCTGACCAGCTCCAGGATGTCCATGCCGGGCACGCCCGCCTGCACGCGGTCGCCGGCCGGTCCGGCCTCCCACGCCTGGTCGCCGGCGTACTTCGTGCCGCCGAACGACGCGCCGCGGATCACCGAGAACGCGCTGCGGACGGCCGCGAACTGGGCGTCGACGACCGGCTCGCGCCCGTAGAGCGCGAACCGCATGTTCCAGCGTCCCGGTTCCGCCACCTCCAGCGCGTTGGCGCCGGCCGGGCCGCCGATCAGCGGGTGGTTCGGGATCGTGTGGTCGAGCAGGAGCGGCCGCAGCGCGTCGATCAGCGGGCCGAGGTCCGCGTCGTCACGGACGCGCACCCAGCCGGACAGGTAGCACTCGGGCTGCGGCATCAGCCACACGCCCATCTTGGTCACGATGCCGAAGTTCGACTGCATGAACAGGCCGTCCGGCGACGGACCGAAGCCGCGGCGGTACACCTGCCAGGCGCGGCTGCCCGACATCGCACCCATGCCGGTGCGCAGGACGTCACCGTTTGCGAGCACGACCTCCATCCCGCACTGGCTGCCGGCGTGGTCGCCGTACGGCGTGAAGCCCCGGCCATGGTCCAGCGCGTTGCCCACGACGCTGCCCCAGCCCAGGTCGGGCACAGATATCCACAATCTGTGCCCAGCCGAACGTACGGCCTCGTACAGGTCGAAGAAGCGCACCCCGGGCTCCACGAGCGCGTAGGCGAGCTCCTGGTTCACCTCCAGGACGCGGTCCATGCGGCGCAGGCTGACCAGCACCGACCCGCTCACGCGCGGCGCAGGACCGCCGTACGCGTTGTTGCGGCCCTGCGAGAACGTCCACAGCGGCACTCGGTGCTCGTTGGCGATGCGCACGACCGCCCGGACCTGCTCGACGGTTGCCGGCAGGACGACCGCCGAGGCGGTGAAGTCGTCCGAGCCGGCGAACGAGTACGGATCGCGGTGCGCGCGAAGGTCGTCCGCGGACGTCAGGAGCGCGTCCGGTCCCAGCGCGTCCGCGAACGCGTGGAGCGCGCCCACCACGTCAGGCGCTGGCCGAGCGGACGGCAGGACACACCTTCTCGGGGGTGGGCGGCATCCTACATGCTGTTCGGCACCGAGTGCCTGTGTCAACACTCCGTCCCCCTTGACCTTGCACCCAGGTGCAACCCGTACGGTGGGCCCATGGATGGCTACTCGATCTCGCAGGCAGCCGAGCGCACGGGCTTCACGCCGTCGGCGCTGCGGTTCTACGAGCGGGCGGGGCTGGTACGGCCGGGCCGGACGCCTGCCGGGTACCGGCGCTACACCGAGGAGGACGTGGGAGCCCTGCGGTTCATCGCGCGGGGGAAGCGCCTGGGGCTCGCGCTCGACCAGGTCGCCGAGCTGGTTCCGCTGTTCCGGGGCCAGCGCTGCGCCCCCGTCCAGGATCGGCTCCGAGCCCTCGTCGACCGCAAGATCGGCGAGGCGCAGGGTCGAGTCGGCGAGCTGTACGGCCTGACGTCCGAGCTGCGGCGCGCCGCCGGCAGCCTGCACGAGCACACGCCGGACGGTCCCTGCGACGACGCCTGCGGCTGCACCGGCGAGGCCGTGGCGGTCGGGCCGCCGATCGTCTGCACGCTCAGCGAGGAAGAGCGCCGGGGCCGCGGTGCCGAGTGGCGCGCGGCGCTGGCTGCCGCGACCGCCCGCGAAGAGACGCCCGCTGGCGTCCGGCTCAGGTTCCAACGGTCAGTGGCAGTGGGGGCGCTCGCGGACCTCGCGGCGGCCGAGAACGACTGCTGCCGCTGGGCGGCGTTCACGATCACGATCGGGCATGACGACGTGACGATGGAGGTCACCGGGGCGGCGGCCGCGCGCGAAGCGATCGTCCGGATGTACCGGCCGCCCGGGTAGCTACTCCTCGCCGCCGATCCGGACCAGCTCCGTCAGCAGCGACGGGTCGAGGCGGTCCAGCACGTCCACCGCACGCACGTTCTCGGTCACCTGGTCCGCGCTCGTCGCCCCGAAGAGGACCGTCGCCACCTCGGGCTTGGCCAGCGCGAAAGCGAGCGCCAGCGCCGCAGGCGTGGTGCCCACCTCGCTCGCCAGCGAGCGGAGCTGCTCCACCGCCCGCACCGCCGGCTGCACGCGCGGCGTGTCCAGCGCCCCCGCGTACCGGCCGGACGCCTCCGGCGCCGCGTACTTGCCGGTCAGCACGCCGCCGGCCAGCGCCCACGAGGCCACGACGCTGGCGGGGCACGAGTGCAGGGCGGCCAGCATCTCCGGGTCGTCCACCACCGAGCGCCGAACGAGGCCGTACACGAGCTGCGCCGCGCACGGGCCCGGCACGCCCTGGGCCATCGCGACACGCCCGGCCTCCGCGATCCGCCCGGCGGGCCAGTTGACGATCCCCCAGGCGCGCACCTTCCCTGACGTGACCAGCTCGCCGACCGCGGACACCACCTCCTCCATCGGCAGTTGCGCCGGCGGCGGGTCCGAGTAGACGAAGTCGAAGTGGTCGAGGCCCGTCCGGTCCAGGGACGCGTCCAGCTCCTGGGCCGCGCTCTGGTCGGGCCAGAACTCCCACCACAGCTTGTTCGCGATCAGCACCTCGTCGCGCGGCCAGCCCGAGGCGCGGAAGATCTCTCCGAACACGACCTCCGAGTACCCGGTCTTCAGCGGCGCAGTGCCGGTCTGGTCGTTGTAGCGCGCGACCTCCAGGAAGTCGATGCCGCACTCGCGAGCCCTGGCCAGGACCGCGGCGCCCGTCTCCCGCGGGATCCGCTCGTACGTCTGCCAGGAGCCCAGCGCCAGCACCGAGACCTCGACGCCGGACGCGCCGAGCGGACGGTGAGCGAGCGGAGCCATGCCGTCGGTTCTATCACAGGCGGCGAGCCGCGCGGTAGGCTGTCGGCGCCCGTCTCATGGCGGCACAGGAGGACGCCAGCCACGCCGACCCGACTCACCACGCAGGATATCTACGCGTTCTGGATCGCCGGCCTCTTCCTGCTGGGTGTCATCGCAGTGCGGGCCATGCGGCAGCCGCCACCCCAGCTGCGGCTGCCCCGGCCAACCGGCGCCCAGCTGTCCACGGTGCTGGCCTGGCTGATCATCGCCGGAGTCGTGCTCGTGGTGCTGTTGACGCGCTCGAAGTAAAGCGCGACGAACTCTTCGAGCCCTTCCGGAGGCGCAAAGACGTGCAGTATACTGCCCCCCCGAAGCGCAAGCGTGCCCGAGGCATCGGGGAGCGCCACACCGTCTCGCCGGTGCGAGCGGTTCGGGAGAGAGAGAACGAGAAAATGGGACTGGAGACAGTCAATACAACTGCGCCCAGGCGCCCGTTCCGCCGGTGGGTGGCGGACGTCCGGAGGGGGACGGCGACGACACCGGGCCACCTTCGCATGCTCTCGGTCGTCATCGCGGTGGTGGCGATCGCGCTGATGCTGGTCGGCTCGGGCGCCCTGTTCACCGCCCTGACGACCGTCAACACGATCCAGCAGCGCACCGTTCCCGACGTGGTCGGCATGCAGCACGTCCACGCGTGGCTGGCCGACGCCGACCGGAACGCCGCCAGCGCGTTCCTGGCCGGCGACGCCGAGAACACCGTGTCGCAGCTGCAGTTCGACACCGAGTCGGCCGCGACGAACCTCGATCTCCTGGGCCGGATCAACCCCGACGACCCGCAGTTCCGCTACGCGGCCGACATCGCGGCGGCCAGCCGTGAGCTGCAGCGCGCGACGGACCAGGCCGGGGTGAGCGCCGAGGCGACGCTGCGGCTGCAGGCCATCGCGCAGTCGATCGGCTACTACACCTCCCTAGTCTCGACCGCGGGCGCCCTGGAGGGAACAGACGTGGCCGGCGGCACGGTCTACCTCCAGGCGGCCACCAACCTGATGCATGGGAAGGGCGGCATCCTGGACCAGGTCGACACCCTGCGCACCCTCTACACGGGCGATCTGAACGGAGCCAACCTGGAGCTGCAGGTCACGGCCGGGATGCTGTTCGTCTACGTCGGCGCGGCGCTGCTGCTCCTCCTGCTGCTGCTCAAGACCCAGCACTTCGTCACCAAGAGGTTCCGGCGCAGGCGGAACGGCCGGCTGCTAGCCGCGACGTTGCTGCTGTTCGTCGTGTCGGGAGGCGGCCTGCTGGGCTCGTGGACGGCCGCGCAGTCCATCCGCTCCGGCGAGAACGAGTCGTACATCAGGCTGGTCAACCTGTGGACCGCCCGCTCGCTCCTGTACGACGCGAACACGAACGAGAGCCTGTCGCTGATCGCGGTCGGCAAGGGCGCACAGTTCGACCAGGACTTCCACCGCGAGACGGTCCAGCTCGTCGACCGGCCCCTGACGAACCGCATGGTCCAGGACGCCAGGAGCGGGCAGGTGGACTTCAACGGCCTGATCGCCGACGAGCTGCGGTCGGCCGCGACCGGCGACGAGCGCGACGCCGCGCTGCAGGCGCTCGGCGCCTACCAGCGCTTCCTGGAGGCAGACGCGTCGGTGCGCGCCCAGGCGGACGCGGCGCTGCGCGCTCAGGCGGCCGCCGCGGCCCGCGCACAGGCGCAGCGGAACGCCAAGCCGGCATCGACGCCGGCGCCGGCGAGTCCACCGCCGGCTCCGCCCGCGACGGCCACCACCACGCGGCCCTCGGTGAGCGACCAGACCCTGATCGCCGCGGTCGACGAGCTCGACTGGTACCTCGGCGCGTCCATGCAGGTGCTGGAGCGGCAGTTCGACTCGACCATGACCTACGCGCAGGTCACGCTCGCGGTCACGGCCGGCCTGGAGGGCCTTGCGATCATCATCGTGGCGCTGACGTTCTGGGGCGTCCAGCCGCGCATCGACGAGTATCGCTGACGATCCAGAGCCCCTAGGGGTTCCAGAACTGCTTTGGATGAGTGATTTCCGCTTGCCATCGGGAAGGCGGGACCCCTCACGCCCCAGCTCCGCCAGCACCGGCTCCCAGCCCAGGTTGCCGATTGGAAATCAGAACCGCGTGCCCGCACCCAGGGCCGACAGCCGGCGGATCACCGGCTGGCCCGAGACCTCCGGCGGGTGGACTGCATACCTCCGGTCCGGCAGCCGCTCCAGCCGCCAGCCCCGCGTCAGGCGCCGGTTGTGCACACCGCACAGCAATCGCATGTTCTCGATGTCGGTCCCGCCGCCCTGCACCCAGGGCCTGACGTGGTCGCCCTGCGTCCAGTCCGGCGGCCG
>DASQZW010000185.1:0-14183 GCA_035638495.1 Terriglobales bacterium | reverse complement strand
CCCCACGCGCCGACCGCGCGCTTGAGCTCCACCGGCGCCGCCAGCAGCACCAGCGACCCGCCCGCCCGCTCGGCGCTCGACCGCGCCGCGCGCACCGCATCCGCGTCCAGGTCGCCGGTCCAGTGGGCGACCCCGACGCCGGGCGAGGCCCACCAGATCGCACCCTCCGGCAGCGCGTCGACCACGCCGCGGAGGGCGACAGGCGGCACCGAGATGCGGGCCCACGCAGCGCCATCGCCCGAGCGGCGCGAGTGGTCCTCCCAGGCGTCCGGCGCGGCCGCCGTCCAGTCGAGCTCCGCGACCAGCCGGCGGACGCCATCGGCGGTCCCGGCCAGCCGCGCGAGCAGCCGGCCATCGCTGGCCAGTTCCAGCGCCACCGGCGGCTGCGGCAGGGCGAGCGCGCGGGCCACCTCCGCCCACGGGTCGTCGGGCCGCGTCTCGACCGAGACCTCGTGCAGCGGCCGCGGGAAGACCTTGAAGGAGGCGGCCACGATCACCCCGAGCGAGCCGAGCGCCCCCTGGTGCAGCTTGTTCAGGTCGTAGCCGCTCACGTTCTTGACCACCCGGCCGCCACTGCTCACCAGCCGGCCGTCGGGGAGCGCGACCCGCAGGCCGATCACGAAGTCGCGCGGGGAGCCGTATCGCAGGCGGAGCGGGCCGCTCAAACCGGCGGCCAGCACGCCGCCGATGGTGTGGCCCGGCGCGTTGAACGGGTCGATCGGCAGGAACTGGCCGACCTGCGCCAGCGTCGCGTTCAGGGCCTCCAGCGTGATGCCGGCCTCGACGCTCACGGTCATGTCGGCCTGGCTCAGCTCCAGCACGCGGTCGAGGGCCCGGGTCTCGAGCGCCACGTCGAACCGCTGGGGCGGGTCGCCGATGCCGAGCGCGCGGCCGCCCCCGACGGGCACCACGGAGCGGCCGTCCTCGGCAGCGTCGCGCAGCGCCTCGGCAACCTGGTCGGCGCTGGACGGCCGCTCGACGCGCTCGGGCGTCAGCCCGTCTACCACCACCTGGCTTCGGCGCAGAAGCCGGCGCGGACCACCAGGTGCGGGTCGCGGTCGGGGTCGGGGAAGATCTTGCCAGGGTTGAGCAGGCCGGCCGGATCGAACACGCGCTTGACGCGGAGCATGGCCTCGAGGTCGTCGGGGCCGTAGATCCACGGCATGAACGCGTTCTTCTCGATGCCGATGCCATGCTCACCGCTCAGGGTGCCGCCGAGCTCCACGACCGCGCGCAGCATCTCCTCGCCGGCGGCCTCGACCTGACTCATGATCCCGGCCTCGCGGAGGTCGAACAGGATGTTGGGGTGCAGGTTGCCGTCGCCGGCGTGGAACACGTTGGCCACCGGCAGCCGGTAGTGGTCACCGATCTCCGTGACGCGCCGGAGCACGTCCGGCAGACGGGTGCGCGGCACCACGCCGTCGTGCAGGTAGTAGTTGGGCCTGATGCGGCCGAGCGCGCCGATCGCGCCCTTGCGGCCCGCCCAGAGCAGTTCCCGCTCGGCCGCGTCGGCGGCTGTCCGCAGGTTCGTCGCCTCGTTGGCGCGGAGCACCCGCTCGATCGCCGCGGACAGCTCGCCGCAGCTCTCCTGCAGCCCGTCGACCTCGACGAGCAGCACCGCACCCGCGTCGGTCGGGTAGCCCGCGCGGTAGTGCGCCTCGACCGCGCCGATCGTGACCTGGTCCATCATCTCCAGCGCGGCCGGGACGATGCCGTGGCCGATCACGTCCGAGACGGCGAGGCTGGCGGCCTCGATCGTGGGGAACGCGGCCATCAGCGTCACGACGGACTCGGGCAGCTTCATCAGGCGCACCTTGACCCGCGTGATCGTGCCGAGCGTGCCCTCCGAGCCCACCAGGACGCCCAGCAGGTCGAGGCCGACGCGGTCGGGAGCGTCACCGCCCAGCCACTCGACGCTGCCGTCGGCGAAGACGACCTCCAGGCCGATCACGTGGTTCGTCGTCACGCCGTAATAGAGGCAGTGCGGGCCGCCCGAGTTCTCGGCCGCATTGCCGCCGATCGTGCAGGCCTTCTGCGATGACGGGTCCGGCGCGTAGAACAGCCCCAGCCGCCCGGCGGCCTGCTGAAGGTCGGCGTTGACCACGCCCGGCTCCACGACTGCCGTCCGAGCGATGGGGTCGATCTCCACGATGCGGCGCATCCGGCTGAGCTGGAGCGCGATCCCGCCCCGCAGCGTGATCGCGCCGCCCGAGAGGCCCGTGCCCGCGCCGCGCGGGACGACCGGGATGCCGTGGCGGGCGGCCACCTGCACGACCCGCACAACCTCGTCGCGGTCGGCAGGCAGGACGACGGCCTCCGGCAGCGCCCCGCTGATGGAGCCGTCGCGCTCGAAGATCCGCAGGTCGTTGGCGTCGTCGATGACGTGACGGTCGCCGGCGATGCGCCGCAGGTCGGCCAGCGCGGTGCGGGGCAGCGCCATCAGCGCACCTCCGTCCGGTACTCGAGCAGGGGCACCGGCTCGAAGACCTCGAAGCGGCGCGTGTGCGCGCCCGGAAGGCCGGGCGCTTCCGCCGGTTCCCGGTCCGGCATGAGCGCCCGCAGCCACGTCAGACACTCGTCGTCGGTCGGCCGCGAGCCATCCCGCTCGAACACGGCCTCGAGGATGCGCCGGTGCGCGGTGACCTGGATCGTGAACCAGACGCCGAGCCCGTCGCCGGTCACGTGGTGGTGGCGGTCGTCGATCCGCCGGTTCACGGGCAGCTTCAGCGGCCTGGCCTCCGCTTCGGCTCGCAGGCGGGCGGCCTCGGCGACGATGTCCATCCGGCCGGATCATACCGCCGCCCCGGCCGGCTATAGACCCATAGATTGTTCCGATACATGGGCCGCGATCCATCGAACCGTCCTAAAGTGGTCGCAGATGGACGCGATCATCTACTGCCGGACCGGCGAGAGCGACTCCGAGGTCATGCATGACTACCTCCGGGGCCTCAGCATCGGGTGCCGGGTGCGGCATATCGACAACGGCGACCCCAGCGCGCGGCGGGAGTGGGAGGACCTCGACGGGCAGGTCACCCCGCTGCTGGTGCTGGACCAGCGCCGCATCGTGCGTGGGTTCGACCGCACGCGCGTCGATCAGCTCGTCGGCTGGATCGGCTGCTAGGGGCGCCCCCAACTCCTACACTCGGCGTGTGGACTCCCGCGCCCGAGTAGCAGCCGCCCTGGCCGGGGGCGATGTCGACCGGCCACCAGCCGGTGCCTGGGGGCACCGCTACCGCGACGAGTGGACGCCGGAGAAGCTGGCCCAGGTGACCATCGACCGCGCCAGCCGGTTCGGATGGGACTTCGTGAAGTTCCAGCCCCGAGCGACGTTCTTCGCCGAGGCGTTCGGCGCCGCGTACCGTCCGGCCGGCCATGCCCTCCGCGCGCCGGTGATCGACGACCCGCCGGTCAAGACGCTCGACGACTGGGAGAGGCTGCGGCTCGTGAACCCGGACGTGCTGGACGAGCAGGCGCGCACGCTGGGCCTCGTGGTACGCGGCCTCGGCGAGAGCGTGCCCGTGCTGCAGACGGTCTTCTCGCCGCTCTCGGTGGCGTCGTACCTGGTGGGCCGCGAGAACCGGCGCCTCGTGCGCGAGATGCGGTCGAGCCCGGAGGTCGTGCTGCCCGCCCTGGACCGGATCGCGGACGCGCTGATCGACTTCTCGCGCAGGTCCGTGGAGGCCGGCGCGGCCGGGATCTTCTACGCGATCTCGGGCTTCGCCACGCCGGACTCGATGCCGGTCGCGGTGTACGACGAGCTGGCGCTGCCGCTCGACCTGCGAGTCCTGCAGGCGCTGCCGGCGGAGGCCTGGTTCAACGTGCTGCACCTCTGCGGGTCGCACGTGAACATGGACGTGGCCCGCAAGCTGCCGGTGCAGGCCGTCAGCTACTCGATTCACAACCAGGGCAACCCGCCGCTCGGCGAGGCCCGCCGGCTGAGTGGGAAGGCCGTGATGGGCGGCCTGGAGCAGCGCAGGGTGCTCGTCGGCGGTCCGCCCGACACGATCATCGCGCAGGTGCGGGACGCGATCGCGGCGACGGACGGCGGGCGCGGCCTCCTGCTGGCGCCCGGCTGCTCGGTGCCGCCCCAGGCGCCTGACGTGAACCTGCGCGCCATGATGGCGGCGGCGGCGGCGTGAGCGGGCCGGTTCGGCACCTGGCCGAGATCGTGCTCTGGACGCGCGACATGGACCGGTCGCTGGCGTTCTACCGCGACCTGTTCGGCCTGACCGTGATCTCGCCGCCCGAGCTGCCGAACCGCTTCCTGCAAGCAGGACCCGGCGAGGGCCCGGTGCCCGAGATGATCGTGCTGGTGCCGCACCCGGACCCCTCCGGCGCCTTCCCGCCCGACAAGCCGCAGCGGCCGCTGCACCATCTTGCGTTCAACATCGCGGCGGACCGGTACGCGGAGCTGGAGCGGCGCTGCCGTGAGGCGGGGCTCGAGGTGCGGAGCGGCGTCCACCCGGTGCTGAAGGGCGTGCTCACGTTCTACGTCGACGACCCGGACGGGAACGAATGCGAATGTATATCGCCGGACCCGGAATACAGAGGCGGGTGACTGGAGGAACCGGCGGGATGGAGTATCAGGTCACCCTCCGCGACGTCGCCGCTCGACCGACCGCGGTGGTCGCGGCGACGACGACGTGGCAGGAATTCCCGAAGCTCTGGGGTCAGCTCCTGGGCGAAGTGTGGGACTGCCTGCACGCGGGCGGGATCCAGCGCGGCTGTCGCAACGTCATGCTCTATCGCGACGACGTGCCGAACGTCGAGGTCGGGGTCGAGCTGACGCAGCCCTGCCCGCTCACCGGGCGGGTGGTCGCGTCGTCCCTGCCCGCAGGACTGGCGGCCATGACCGTCCACCGCGGCTCCTACGCCGGGCTGGGCTCGGCCCACAAGGCCGTGCTCGACTGGTGCGCCGCACAGGAGCGGCGGCCGACCGGCACGCGGTGGGAGGTCTACGGGCCTCACCGCGACGATCCCGCCGAGGTGTGGACCGAGGTCTACTGGCTGCTGTCCTGAGTCCGGCTCGAGTTCCCGGCGATGATCACCATCGCGCGTTCCCGTCCGACCCCGGCTCATCGGCACGCCGCTCGCTGAAGAACGCGTCGAGAGGCCCCGCGAGCACGTCCCAGGCAACCGCGTGCGTCTGGCCGGGGAGGACCTCGTGCCGTGCGGCTGGCAGGCCTGTGGTGACCGCCCGCGCCGCGTCGTCCGCCCACGCGCCGGTGTCGCCGCCCGTCAGGACCAGCGTGGGGACGCGGACGGCGGCGCCCAGGTCGGCCGGCAGGGTGCTGTCGCCCATGACCCTGGCGTCGTAGACGAGCGTGGACGCCACGGCCTCCAGGTCCGGCCACATCGGTGAGCGGCGCATCCCTTCGATCTGCTCGGGGGGCAGTCCGATGGTAGTCATGAAGAGCGCCATGGCGTCGCCGCGACGACCCGCCTCGACCAGCTCGTCGAGCCTCTCGAGGTATTCCCGATGCCGGCGCGGGGCATCGGGGTCGACCATGAACGGCGGCTCCCAGAGCGCCAGCCTGGTGACGGGGAGACCGGCTGCGGTGGCTCGCAGCGCGAGAACGGCGCCGGACGAGTTGCCGAACAGCCCGGCGGAGCCTCCGGCCGCGTTGATCAGGGCGCCGATGTCGTCGACCTCGCGCCCGACCGCATACGGCTCGGTGTCGGTGCTGTCACCACGGCCCCGGCGGTCGTAGTTGAACACCGTGAAGTCGGCGGCCAGCAGTTCGGCCAGCGATGCGTGTACCGCGCGAGTGGTCGAAGCGCCGCTGACGAGGATGACCGGCGGCCCATCGCCGAGGCGATCGAACGCGATGCTTGTGCCGTCCGCGGAACGTACTCTGTCCATTGGCCCAGCATCCGGCCGCAGATCGGCCCGATCAAGGACGAAGCCCGGAAGGCAGCGAGTAGCATCGCTACTGGATGTGGCGGAGCATCGAGCTGCGTGAGATCCGGGTCTTCCTCGTCCTCGCCGAGGAGCTCCACTTCGCGCACACCGCGGAGCGGCTCAACCTCACCCAGTCGCGCGTGAGCCAGACGCTGCGCGGGCTGGAGACGAGGCTCGGCGGCCGGCTCGTCGATCGGACGAGCCGCCGCGTCGTGCTGACCCCGGCGGGCGAGCGGCTCCGCGACGAGCTGGACCCCGCGTATACGGCGCTGACGGGGGTCCTCGGCCGCTTCGCGGAGGCACACCAGACCATGGCTGGAGAGGTGCGGCTCGGGGTCGCCTGGCATGGCGCGATCGACCCTGCGCTACTCCGTGCGATCGATGTGTTCGAGGCCCGGCACCGGACCTGCAAGGTCGAGATCTTGGAGCTGCCCTTTCGCGACCGGCTCGCGCCGCTGCGGCGAGGCGAGGTCGATCTGATGATCGTGCGCCTGCCGATCGATCAGCCTGACATCGAGCTCGGACCCGTGGTGACGATCGAGCCCCGCGTGCTGGCCGTCGCCAGGGATCACCCGCTCGCCGCGCACGGGTCGGCGTCCGTCGAGGACCTCGCCGAATACCGCGTCCCGGACCTCACCGATCTGGGTCCCCGGGAGATCGCGACCGCCTACGTCCCGGAGACCACGCCCAGCGGCCGGCCGATCGAGCGTCTGGGGGTGACCGTTCGGGACTTCAGCGATCTCGTCATCCTCATCGCTCGGGGCCGGGTGGTGCAGCCGACTGTCGCCTCGGCGGCACCGCGGTTCGCCCATCCCAATGTCGTGTGCCTGCCGATCGTGGACATGCCGCCGTCGAGGACAGCCCTCGCGTGGCGGCGCGGCGCCACCGACCCGCGTCTGCTCGCCGTGCTTGGAGTCGCGCGCGAAGTCCTGGGCGGTGTGTCGAGTCGAGACGAGCAGCCAGCGTGCTGAACCGTCGCGAACGGCGACGACCGACCAGTCTGTCAAAATGGGACAGTGGCGGTGATCCGGTCCCGGTCTGACGGGTTCACGCGCCCTTCACCTTCGTCCCGCACAATCGAGGTCATGCAGCGGTTCGACTCCTACCCCTATCCGCAGGCCGGCGCGCGCGGCCAGGCCCTGGGAAGGGTCCTCGGACTCCTGGGCCTGGCGGCGATCTTCACCGCCGCGGGCGCGCTCGCCTCGCCAGCCCTGGGCAGGCTGGGCTTCTTCGTCGGACTCGTGGGCGGCCTCGGCAGCCTGATCGTGCTGAACTTCGTCAAGGAGCGCGCGCCGCTCAACCTCATCCTGCTGTTCGCGTTCGCGACCTTCGAGGGACTGCTCCTGGGCGGAATCCTGGAGGCCTACGTGGCCAGCGGCCTGGGCCTGCTGGTCCTGAATGCCGCGGCTGCCACAGGCCTGGTCGCGCTCATCGCCGGCGGCATCGGCTACACGACGAAGCGCGACCTGACGGGACTCGGCAGCTTCCTCTTCGTCGGACTCCTCGTGCTGATCGGCGCCTCGATCATCGGCATCTTCCTGCACCTGGCGGCGCTGCAGATCGCGATCGCGGCCGGTGGCGCGCTGTTGTTCACCGCCTTCCTGGTGTTCGACCTGAACCGCGTCGCGCGGGCCGGTGAGGTCTCCCAGGGCGACACGATCCTGATGGCGGTGTCCGTCTACATCGACATCGTCAACCTGTTCCTGTTCCTGCTGGAACTCCTCGGCATCGTTCGCGGCAACAACTGATCACCCGTAGCCGATCGCGTCCGATGGCCGTTGCGGCCCCGTTCGCCGGCCCCCGGGCGGGAGGGTCCCAGGCGATGGCACGGATTTCCCCAGATCGCGGGCGTGCGGAGGCGGCTAAGATCGGTCCGTCTGAGCGGGCCCGTAGCTCAGCCTGGTCAGAGCGGCCGACTCATAATCGGCTGGTCCTGGGTTCGAAGCCCAGCGGGCCCACCTCCGCTACGAGTTCAGCCGAGCCAGTTTCGCCGGCTCACAGATTGGGGAAGCGGCTCGCGCCTATCCGCAATCCCCGCAGGTGACCTACACTCCGACCATGTCTTCGAGCGACTGGGTTCGATGGCGACCAGACCTACTCCCGTCCCCGAGGACGCCGTATGAGCCACTCATCGGCCCCACTGAAGGTAAGCCGGTCCACTTCGACCGCGACGACATCTCCGTCCTGTTCACCAAGCCCGCCAATCTGCCGGGCACCAAGACACCAGCCGCGAGAGTCTTCGTCATCCATCGGCCTACCGGGCTTCGCATCGCCGACCCCAAGCCCGACGACGACCTTGGCGAGGGGCTAGTACGAGCTCTGGCGCTGTTGGACGCCGCGCTCGCGCACCTGGTGCGCAGTCCCGACCGATAACGAGCGGCTGGCCAGCGGTCCCCGGCCCCCCCGAACCGTGTGCCGCTTCGTGTGCCACAGGCGGCCCGCCCTCGGCCAACCGCGACCAACGGGACGGCACGAGCTGAACTCGGCAGCCGGCCAGGCGCCCACCCCCATCCTGACAACCCTTACGGGCCCACGGCCCCCGACCGTCAGCGGCCCGATACGACCCCCGCGCGAACTCGAATGCCGCCAGCCGAACAGGCATTCGACCGCTGAAAAGGCCGCTGTTCATGACCTCGACGCCGATAGCACCGGGCGGCGCGGCCTCTCTCATGGTGCCATGGCGCCACCGTGAGACACTTCCTAACCGTCAACGGTGAACGACCTCCTCAACGCTCGCCCCGTCGGCATCGTGATGGCCTGTTTCGCGGCGGCCGCCCTAGTCCTGCAGGCGATCGTCCTCGTGCTGGTGGTGGCCGTGGCTCTGGTGGTCACCCGCACCGGCGGCACGTTCCGGATGCCGGGTGACCTCCGTGGCCTCGTCGTGGACCAGATCCTGACATTCGTGCTGCCGGCCATCACGACCATCGTCGGCGGCATCGCGATGACGAAGGGGAGACGCTCGGGACGAGTCATCGTCCTGCTCGCCGTGCTGCTTGCGTTCGGGGGCATCGTGGTCATGCTGGTTCGGGGCGATGGCACCCCAGTAATGAACGTCGCTGTCCTGCTGGTGCTTGCCATGGTCGGAGCCGTCGCCGCAGCGAGCCGGTACCCGTCGCCCAGGTAGATCGCACCGTCCGAAATAGAGGAGATTGATGAGGCTTCTTCTCACTTCCGCTGGCATCAAGAACCCGAGCATCCACGACGCGCTGGTCGAGCTGCTGGGCAAGCCGATCGCCGACTCCAGCGCCCTCTGCATCCCCACCGGGACGTACGGGCACCCCCATGCCCATCCTGGCCAGGCATGGCGTTTCATCAGCGGACGATCCGACAAACCCATGTGCGGGCTGGATTGGAAGTCCGTGGGAGTGCTCGAGCTCACCGCGCTGCCCAGCATCGATCAAGACCGCTGGGTCGCCTGGGTCCGAGAAACAGATGTCCTGCTGGTGAGTGGCGGCGACGCGCTGTATCTGTGCCACTGGATGCGGCAGTCCGGACTGGCGGACCTCATGCCGTCGCTGCGCGAGACGGTCTACGTAGGATTTAGCGCCGGGAGCATGGTGATGACCCCATGTATCGGGGAGGACTTCGTCGGCTGGAAGCCACCCACCGGTGGCGACCGCACGCTGGGGATCGTCGACTTTTCGATCTTCCCGCACGTCGATCATGAGGCCCTGCCGGCGCACACAATGGCCGCCGCAGAAAGATGGGCCGCGGCGATGCCGGGTCCGGCGTATGCGATCGACGACGAGACCGCCATCAAGGTCACCGACGGCGGCGTCGAAGTCGTTTCCGAGGGGCACTGGAAGCTGTTCACCCCTGAAAGGAAAGACTAATGACAACGGAGAAGATCCACCTTACCAAAGAAAAAGAAACGATGCTCATGACCTTGAACAGTCGAGCTGTCCAGAGCCAATGGAAGAATCCCATCTTTCGGGACCCCTGGGCGGAAGAAGCGATGCGGCAGATCGACTATGACATGAGCAAGACCCTGAAGGGAGTGAGCTCGTGGGGCATATGGAACAAGATCGGCCCCACCATCGTCGCCACCCGAGCCGCGACCTTTGATCTGCTCACGAACCGCTACCTGGCCGATCACCCAGACGCGACTGTGCTCCAGGTGGGCTGCGGCATGGACAGCCGTGTGTTCCGAATCGATCCGCCGGCTGCTGTCCAGTGGTTCGACGTGGATTATCCTGATGTGATCGACCTGCGCCGCCAACTGTTCCCCGAACGGACCGCCTATCACCTTGTGGGGGCACCGCTCTCGGATCTGCGCTGGTTGGACGAGGTTCCACGTGACCGGCCCGGGCTCCTTCTCGCCGAGGGGGTGCTGCATTACCTGAGCGAAACGGAGGTGAAAGCGCTTCTGAGTGCGGTGGTCGCCCACATTCCAAGCGGTCAGGTGATCTTCGATATCTGCAATACGTTCATTGTGAAACGAGCGGGCTCGAACGTCGGGGGCACTGGTGCAACCTACAAATGGGGCCTTGATGACCCCCAGGACATCAAGCGGCTCGAGCCAAAGCTTGAACTGATCAAGGAATTCAGACCAAGCGAACTGGTCGCGTTCTCGCGATTCCCGCTGTGGTGGCGGATCCCTTACCGCATCCAGGAGGTCAACCGCACGCTGCGTAGGATGGAACGTACCCTAGTTTACCGATTCGAGAACGCAAGCTCGGAACCTCAAACCTGAGCAGGGTGAAACGGACAGACGTAGGTTTGGTCCCTCCGTAACAAGAGAGCGGAGCGCCGAGCCTTGTCGGGAGCACGTCCCTGCAACGCAATCGTGCCTGTGGCTGTCACGGCCGGCGCGTCCGACGGATCCGTCCCCTGATCGACGTCAACCTCCCGGCGGCTCGGCGATCCTGAACGCGCCCCGCGAGCCGGCGACGGCCTCCGCAACCAGGATCGGGCCGGTCACGGTCCGCGGGGCCGGCCAGTCCTCCGGACGCGTCCAGGCGATCTCTGCGATCTCGTCCGGGTCGGCCGCGCTCGGCTGGCCGCCGACGATCTCGCCCGTGAAGCCAAAGGCGAGGTGATCCGCTCGCTCGTCCCGCCCTCGCACGAAGCACACCGCGGCCAGGCGTTCGATCCTCACCTCGGCGCCGATCTCCTCGCGCGCCTCCCGCACGGCCGCCTCCCACGGCGCCTCGCCCGTCTCCACGGCACCGCCGGGCAGGCTCCAGCGCCGCCTCCCGTAGTTCTCGTGGACCAGGAGCACCCGCCCGTCGGCGCGCGTGAGGATCATCCCCGCCGACACAGACATCCTCGCCGCAACAAGTGGTTTCCATGAGGTCTCTTCCACGACCATCGATCCTCCCACACGCCCCATTCCGCCAACGTAACGCCGCCTGCGCGGCGGCGTTGATGCCGGTTATGAAGCTGCTGGCCGGCGTCGGAGTCGCCTTCATCATCGCCTGCTCCCCCGGTCAGGCGACCGCCGGCGCCCGCGCGTCGAGCACGCCACGGCCGACGAGCGCCGCGCAACCGCGGATCGCGATCCTCACCGGCCAGTACGCACCGAGCGAGACCCTCATCATCGCCGACCTCGGCGGCAGGGCCCTCGCCCGGGCGACCTTCGCGTCGATGCCGCGTCCGCTCATCACCAACGCCGGCGACGTACTGCCCGGCCCGGTACGCCTCGCTGCCGGCGCCGCCTACTACGCCGAGCCGACCGGACGTATTCACCGGCTGGACCCGAGCGCCGGGGACACCGTCGTCGCCACGTTCCCGCTGACGACGGCGCAGCAGGAGCTCTCCTTCGCGGTGAGTCCGGACGGAAAGCAGCTCATCGCGATGGTGCTCACCGCGCCGCCCGTCCACGATCCGCCGCCCCAGAACATCGAGCAGCCATTCTTCCAGCCGGGAACCAGGTGGACGGCCGAGCTGGACCTGGCCACCGTCAGCGGCGCGACGCGGACCCTCGCCCGGACCGACCTCGGGCCCGCCGTCGGCAGGCTGCAGGTGCCGATGATGATTGCCGGGTGGGACGACCAGGGGCCGCTGGCACTGCTCGACGCGCAGATCGCTACACAGCAGCCGCTCGCCTCGAGGCACCTGCCCGGGAGCGCCCTGGTCCACCTGGGCCTGGAGGGCACACGCCGTGACCAGGTCGGTGGCCCTGCCTGTCGCCCGCTCGACGAGCTGCACGACGGCACGGTTCTCTGCTACTCGGGCAGCTATCCGACCGCGTATGACGTGCGGAGCGCGGCAGGTCAGCTGCTCTGGCGCCAGGATCTCGGGGGCGCCTTCTACTTCGATCCGGCGCTGAGTCCGGACGGCCGGCGGATCGCTGTCGAGAACGCCCTGTTCGCGCAGGACACTCGTCCGGTGTCGATCGCCCGGCAGTCCATCCCGCGTCTGCAGGTGGGGGCCGAGGGCTGGGTGACCGCCACGACTCTCGCGGTCAGCGGACCGTCGGGCGGAGTGCAGGTAGTCGACCTGAGCGACCTCGACCACCCCCGAGACCTGGGCCTGACGGGCACGTTCATCGGCACGCTGTGAGCTCCTGCGCGGTCCAGCGCACGAGCACCGTCTCGTGCGCGACCTGCGCGCCCGTCTCGCTGTCGATCTGGAACCGGCCGAACAGCGTCCTCGTGTCGAGAGCCGCCGCGGCCTCCCAGAGCGCGCGTCGCGAGGTGTCCCCCGCGGTGCGGGCGCAAGCCGCGGCCAGCGCGGCTGCGGCCACCGCCTGGACGGCCGGATAGTCCGGCGCAGCTCCCCCGAGCGCCGTCAGCAGCGAAGCCTCGTCCGGGCCCACGTGGACGCTGGACGACGACCCGGGGAACCACTGCGCGATGCCGAATATGCCGTCGGCCGCTCCGATCTCGTCCGCGAACTCGCGCACGCCCGCGGCCACCGAGCACACCCGACGCGGCGGTGCCGGCGAGCCGAGCGCCCGCCGCACCGTCGTGACGTCCTCCTCGAACGCACCCGCTGAGAACAGGTCCCACTCACCGCCGACGGCCGGCGCGTCGCCCGGGACGATCTCCACGCCGAGCGCCCGCGCCCGCGCCAGCGCTCCCGCCGCGACCTGCCGGCCGAAGCTGCCTGCGCCGGCCACCACCCGCAGGGGGACGCGCGGAGGCAGGCCGACGAGGCGATCGAGGAAGGGCTCCGCATAGCGGCTCGCGGGCGTGAGCACGGAGACGATCAGGCCGGGCAGCAACGCGCAGACATCGTCGCCCGCGCCGCCATGGTTCCAGATCACGCGATCGCCGTCAGCCAGCGCCCGCGCCGCCGATCGCATCAGCTGCGTCGAGTACGGTCCGAGGAGCAGGTCGCAGCGCGCGCCGACGGATCGGATCGCCGCGACCAGGCGCGCTGGATCACTCCCGTCGTCCTCGATGACCAGCTCGGCGTCCCCGTCGAGCGTCCGCCAGGCTGCCAGGCCGGCGGCCGCCTGCGTGCCGAAGCGGGCGTACCGTCCGGACAGCGACAGGCAGGCGCCGACGCGGATGGCTATCCGAACACCGCCACCGCGGCCCGCGCGACGAGCCCGATCGGCCCCAGCTCGGGCACGCCGCGGATGCTCATCGTGGTCCTGTCCGCGCCCGCCTCGCGGATTGCGCCCAGCCGCTCTGCGATCTCGTCGGGCGAGCCGCACACCAGCCGCTGCCGCAATGGCCCGGCGTCGAGGGCGAGGTGGAGACCGATGTACGCCATGGCCGCCAAGCTACCGCAACGTCATCCGCCGGCAGAAGGGGAACGCGGTGGGGCGCCGACGACCGTGTGGTCGCCCATGAGCGCCACACGGTTGCATCATCCAGAGCTTGCCAATCGCCAGGCGTCACCGGCCGTGTTCGCGTCGGCGCCGGCGGCATCTACACTGTGGACCAGCATGGTCCGCCTGCCCGAGATCTTCTTCTGGATGTCGGAGGACGAGCGCTGGCGCTACAAGTTCGTCTTCCAGGCGCTGATCCTCCTCGTCCCCGTCGTCGGCCTCGTGGCGCTCCTCGGCTGGATGATGATCATCTGCGACAACCTCCTGGCCGGCCGACAGGACGTCGCACCGTCCGGGTTCCACCTCCGGCGCGGGGTCAAGCTCTTCGCCGCAGGCATCGTCTACTGGGTCGGACTCGGCATCCCGCTGTCAGGACTGCACTTCGCCGAAACGCTGTGGAACGGAGCACTGCCGCTCCGGGCGGTGGCCACGGTCTACAACGACCTCGCGCTGCTGTTCTACGTCGTCCTGATCGTCCCCGTCTTCGTCGCCACCGACCGCGAGGGCTTCCTCGCGGGACTGAACGTGGTGCACGTGGTCGTGTCGATCCTCCGCCGT
>DASQZW010000184.1:0-12661 GCA_035638495.1 Terriglobales bacterium | reverse complement strand
TCCTGGTCTCTCCACGTCATACACCCCTGGATCTCATCGGCCCGTGGGAGGTCCTGGTGCGTCTGCCCGGCGCGCAAACCCACCTGATCTGGACGCGGCCCGGGCCGGTCCAGGCCGACGGCGGCATCGAGATCAGCGCCGGCGTCTCGTTCTCGGATGCGCCGTCGCTGGACGTGCTGGTCGTCCCGGGCGGCCCTGGCCAGCTGTCGCTGATGAAGCACACGCTGCTGCTGGAGTTCATCCGCGAGTGCGCCGAGTCGTCGTCGTGGGTGTGCTCGGTGTGCACCGGCGCGCTGCTGCTGGCGCAGGCCGGCGTGCTGCGCGGGCGCCGGGCCACCACGCACTGGCTGGCCAGGGACACGCTGCGCGCGTACGGCGTCGAGGTCGTCGATGACCGCTACGTGTTCGACGGCAAGTTCGCGACGGCGGCGGGGGTCTCGGCGGGCATCGACCTCGCTCTCGAGCTCGTCCGGCGGGTGTCCGGTGACGAGACCGCCTGCGAGATCGGGCTCCAGATCGAGTACGACCCGACGCCGCCGCTCGACTGCGGGTCGCCGGCGAAGGCGCCCGGCGAGGTGGTTCAGCGCCTGCGGGAACGCGCTCGCCGGTACCGCTGACGTCCCTGCTTCCTGCAAGGACCCTACATGTGGTGGCTGCTATCCGATAAAGCCCAACATGCTGCTACACTCTTGGCAGTGCTCCGTACGAGGGGGTGTCAGGCTTGCGTGAGTGCCTCGTTATCTACGTCGATGCGGCGCTCGACAAGAACGGCCGGGCCGGGTGTGGCCTGGCCGTTTTTGTTAGAGGGCGGGCGGTGTACACGGAGTCCTTCGGCTTCGCGCACGAGGGCGGGTCCGCTCAGCTGGAGGCGCACGTCTGCGCCGCCGCGCTGGACCTGGCCGCCGCGCGCTGGCCGCTGCACCGCGTCGTGGTGCGGACGGACTGCGCGCCGGTGGTACGCAGCCGCTTCCCCTCGAGCGAGACGTTCCGCCTCGCCGTTCACGAGGTGCGCGAGCGCATTCGCCGTGGTCATCGTGTCGTTCGCTACGTGAGCAGGAAGGCAAATCCAGCGCACGAACTCGCGCGGGAAGGGCTCAAGAAGCTGGTCAGACAGGGGCTTCCAGCGGCGGCCTGACCGAGTTATATACTCCGCGTCAACGTCGTCCGACAACTGCAAACGGGAGCCACACAATGGCAGAGGAACAGAGCGCGCCGGCGCCACGCCGTCGTGGTCGCCCGGCTGGCAGCACCACAGCCACTCGTTCGACGACGCCCGTACGTCGCCGGCGAGTGGGGGGCGCTGAGCTGGTGGAAACGCTCAACGAGATGGTGAGCCAGCTGATCAAGGAGAACCGCACGCTCAAACGTCAGCTCGCGAAGCTCACCGCCGGCGGCGCGAACGCAGCCAACGGGAGCGCCGACCGAACGCTTCGCGCACTCCAGCGCAGGGTGCAGCGGGCGGTCTCGGCGTCGCCCGCGACGCGCAGGCGCCGCGGCCCAAGTGCCACCGCCGCGCCGCGTCCGCGCGCGACGCGCCGGCGCAGCGTGGAGGGAGGCTCCTCCGCTCAGTAGCCCTGCTGCTGTCGCTTCGCGCTGTAGTACGCGTCGAAGATGCTGTAGAGCCAGAGCCCGACTCCGCCCACCTCCATCGGCACGCCGATCACCGCGCCGACCGCGGTGAGGTCGAAGTCGAAGCCGAAGAACTCGAGGAGGCCCGCCGCGCCCATGAAGCTCGCCGCCTTCCGCCACTCGCCGAGATAGAGGTGGCCGAGGCCGGGCACGATCGCCAGCGCCGCGGCGGTCAGCGGGCTCTTCCGCCGCCGCACGAGCCCGCCCCAGTACGGCGTGGCGCCGCAGTTCCGGCACGGCGCAGTCGGGTGGTCGAGCGGCGCCGAGCATGTGCCGCAGGTCACATTCGAAGCCATTGCCTGGTTACTTACCAAAGAGTGTTAGGTTTCGAACATGGATTTGAGCTTCACGCCCCAAGAGGAGGCGTTCCGGACTGAGGTCCGGGCCTGGCTGGACGCCAACCTGCCGGCCGACTGGCGCCACCGCGGCGTCGGGGGCTATCGGGAGGAGGAGGACGAGGGCATCCAGCGCGAGTGGCAGCGCCGTCTGTACGAAGGAGGCTGGCTCACCCTGGCGTGGCCCGTGGAGCGCGGCGGTCGCGGCGCGAGCCCGGTTATGCAGTCCATCTACGCAGAGGAGGTCGCGCTCGCGGGCGCGCCGCCGATTCTCGGCCGGCTCGGCGTCTCCCTGCTGGCGCCGCTGCTCAGCGTGTACGGCAGCGACTGGCAGAAGGAGACCTACCTGCGCAAGATCCTGTCCGGCGAGCTCGTCTACTGCCAGGGCTTCAGCGAGCCCAACGCCGGCAGCGACCTCGCCGGCCTGCAGACGCGCGCGGAGCACCGCGACGGCCGGTGGGTCCTCAACGGGCAGAAGATCTGGTCCAGCGGCGCGCACTACTCCGACGGCAGCTTCCTGCTCGCGCGCACCGATCCCGCCGCGCCGGCGCACAAGGGCATCGGCATGTTCCTCGTGGACATGCACCAGCCCGGCATCGAAATCCGTCCGATCGTGCAGATGACCGGGAGCGGTGAGTTCTGCGAGATCTTCCTGACCGACGCGGTGGTCGAGGACCGCGACGTGGTCGGCAATCCCACCGACGGCTGGCGCATGGCGATGGCCACGTTCGGGTTCGAGCGGAGCGGTCTCGCGAACGCGTCGCGGTTCGAGCGCGTCGCGAACGCCCTGGCCGACCTGGCGCGGCGCCAGGGCGCGGGCGGGGACGACGAGATCCGCCAGCGGGTGGCGCAGGCGAGGATCGAGGCGCACGTCTTCCGGGCGACCGGTCTGCGCGAGCTCACGCGGGCGCAGCAGGGCCAGGTGCCCGGTCCCGAGGCGAGCCTGAGCAAGCTCTACTGGAGCGAGATGGACAAGCGCATCCAGGAGACGGCGCTGACCGTCGAGGGCATGTACGGGGCGCTGGCGCCGGACTCCGAGTGGGCGGTCGACCACGGGCAGTGGCAGTACAGCTGGATGTGGTCCCAGGCCGAGACGATCTACGCCGGCTCCTCGGAGATCCAGCGCAACATCATCGCGGAGCGCGTGCTGGGGCTGCCGCGCGGTCGCTGAACCCGTGGAAGCACTGACGTACAACCCGTTCCTGCCGGAGGTGCGGGACGACCCGTACCCCACCTACCACGCTCTGCGGGCCGCGGACCCGGTGCACCGCAGCCCGTTCATGCCCATGTGGATCCTCACGCGCTACGAGGACGTGGCGCTGGTCCTCCGGGACCAGCGCTTCCTCGCCGACCGCACGAAGGCTGAGGCCTTCCAGCCGGCGCCCGACCTCGACGACACGCGCTCGATGCTGGTCCTCGACCCACCGGATCACACCCGCCTGCGCGGCCTGGTGAGCAAGGCGTTCACCCCGCGCGTGGTGGACCGCCTCAGCGCGCAGGCGCAGGCCATCGTGGACGGCGCGCTGGACGCCGCCGCGGAGCGGGGCGGCCTGGAACTGGTCGAGGACCTCGCCTACCCGCTGCCCGTGACGGTCATCGCGCGCATGCTGGGCGTGCCGGAGGAGGACTGGCCGCGGTTCCGAGACTGGTCGCGCGTCCTGGTCGGGGCGCTGGACCCGGTCGCGATCCAGGACCAGCAGAAGCTGGCCGAGTACGGGGCGGCCGACAGGGCGATCCAGGACTACCTGGCCGACGTCGTCGCCCGCCGGCGCAGCGAGCCCGGGGACGACCTGATCAGCGCGCTCATCGCCGCCGAAGAACGGGGCGACACCCTGACCGAACGCGAGCTGGTGGTGATGCTCGTGCTGCTGCTCGTCGCGGGCCACGAGACGACGGTCAACCTGATCGGCAACGGGGTGCTGGCCCTCCTGCGCAACCCGGACCAGCTCGCCCTGCTCCGCAGCCGTCCGGAGCTGCTGACGGCCGCGCTGGAGGAGCTCCTGCGCTGGGACTCGCCGGTCCAGCTCACTGCCCGGGTCGTGGGCGAGGAGTGTGAGCTGGGCGGCCGTACCCTGCGTCCCGGCGAGCTGCTCCTGACCCTGCTGGGCGCGGCCAACCGGGACCCGGCGCAGTTCCCTGAGCCGGATCGCCTGGACCTGACCCGGGAGCCGAGCCAGCACTTCTCGTTCGGCCGCGGCATCCACTTCTGCCTCGGCGCCCCGCTGGCGCGGCTGGAGGGCCGCCTCGCCATCGGCTCGCTGGTCAGCCGGTTCCCCGGCCTGCGCCTTGCCGGCGAGCCCGTCCGCAGCGAGACGATCACCCTGCGCGGTCTGCGGAGCCTGCCGCTGGCGATCTGAGTTCGGCCTGCGCCTCCCGGCCCCGCCGGGGCAGCGAGAGGCCGAGCACGACCACGCCGGCGGCGACGGCGGTCATGAGCCAGAACGGGCTGCGGACGGAATGCGTCCGGTCCAGCAGCACGCCGCCGAGGAACGGTCCGGCGAACGAGATCGCATAGCCGGCGGTCAGCACCACCGCGGAGTAGCCCGCGGCCTGCCCCGAGCGGGCGAAGAGCGCCGGCAGCGTGATGGTGCCGGCGAAGGTCATGGCGGTGCCCACGCCGAGCACGACGACCCAGAGCCAGGCCAGGCTCGTCGAGCTCACGGCCAGCGCCGCGGCGCCGGCGGTCATCAGCGCCCCCGCCAGCGCGTAGAAGCGGCGGGAGCTGGCCCACGGCCACGGCAGCGCCACCAGCAGGGACATCACCGGCACGTTGACGGCGTTCAGCAGCAGCAGCACGAGTGACAGGTACGCCGCCGACGTCCCGCGCAGCTCGAACGGGATCCAGGAGGAGGCGGCGTAGAAGACGAGGCTCTGCCCGCCGAACAGGGCCGCGACGTGCCAGACCGCGCCGTCCCGCAGCAGGGCGCCCAGGCCCGACGGCTGGGGCTGGCGGTCACCGGCGCGACCCGGAGCCAGCGCCAGCCACACCAGCCCGACGGCCAGCGCGAGGAGGCTCCACACCACGAAGCTGCCCCGCCAGCCGACGGCCGACGCCAGACGGATCGTCAGCACCGCCCCGCCCAGGCCGCCGAGCCCCAGCGCGGTGGCGAACACCGTCCCGGCCCGCTGGACGGCCCCCGGAAACCAGGCCCGCACGATGGCGGTCATCGCCGGCTGGGCCAGAGCGATGCACAGGGCCATCAGACCGCTGAACGCGAAGAGGGCGACGGGCTCGGGCGGCGCCAGCCGCAGCAGCGCGGTCACGCCCAGGCCGGCCGTGCCGGCACCGACAACGAGCCGGGCGCCGAAGCGGTTGACCAGCACGGCGCCGGGCACCGCCGCGGCGCCCAGGCAGAGCACCGGCAGGGCGGTCAGCGCGCCCGCGGCCGTGAACGTGAGGTGCAGGTCGTCTCGGATGGCGGGGAGGACCGGCGGGACGGCGAGCACGACGGAGCGGAGCTGGAACCCGACGGCCGCGACCAGGGTGACGAGCGGGAGTCGGGAGCGGAACACCGCACCACATTGTGCGCCCGCTTGGTTATTCTGGCGGGCGTGCCTGCGCTCGTCGAGCTCGTCGGCGCCACCCGCCAGTACGGCGAGTTCGTGGCGCTGGACGACATTCACCTGGCGCTGCGCCCGGGGGAGATGGCCTTTCTCGTCGGTCCCAGTGGAGCCGGCAAGACCACCCTGCTCAAGCTGATCAACCGGGAGATCCGGCCGACCAGCGGCGAGGTGTGGATCGACGGCCTCCCCGCGCACCTGCTGCGCACCGGCCGGGTCGCCGATCTCCGGCGGCGCGTCGGCGTCGTATACCAGGACTACAAGCTGCTGCCCAAGCTGACCGCGCTGGAGAACGTCGCGTTCGGCCTCCAGGTGTCCGACCTGGGGGCCTCGGACGAGGAGGTGCACGACCGGGCGCTCGACGCCCTGGAGGCGGTGGGCCTGGGCGACCGCGCGAACGCCTTCCCGCACGAGCTGTCCGGGGGCCAGCAGCAGCGTGTCGCCATCGCCAGGGCCGTCGTGGTGCAGCCTTCTGTCCTCGTCGCGGACGAGCCGACGGGCAACCTCGACCTGGAGACCGCCTGGCAGGTCATGAAGCTGCTGGAGCACATCGCGCGGTTCGGGACGACGGTCCTGATCGCCACCCACAACCTCGACATCGTGCGGCGGATGCAGCGCAGGGTCCTGACCCTGGTGGACGGACGTCTCGTGCGCGACCAGCCCGCCGGCCGCGTCGGGAGGCTCGCGTGGGCGTCGTCCTGAAGGCGCCCTTCCCGCGCCGCCAGCGGCCCCTGACCGTGGCGCGCAACACGTTCCGCCACCTGTTCCTGGACTCGGCGCGGGCGTGGGTCCGCAACCTGGGCGCGACCGGCCCGGCCCTGGGCTCGATGACGCTGCTGCTGCTGCTGAGCGGCCTGGTCGGTCTCACTGCCTACACGATCCAGCGCCTGGCGGCGACCCAGGCGACCGACGCGGCCATCCTGCACGTGTACCTCCGGGACGACGCGACCGCGGCTGATGTCGCGGCGCTGAGGGCGCGGCTGGGCGCGGACCCGCGGGTGGCGGGCGTGGGCTACACGACCAAGGCGGCGGCCCTCCAGCACGCGCAGAGCCGGCCGGGCATGAGCGACCTGGCCGGGGCCGCGGACGACAATCCGTTCCCGGCCAGCGTCGACGTCCGGGTGCGCAGCGTGTCCGACGTCGGCGCGGTGGCGAGCACGGTCGGCACGAACCCGCCCGTCGACCCGATCCTGCCCACGTCGTACAACCCGACGGCCAGCGACCGGATCCAAAAGGCGCTGCTGGTCGTCGGCATCGCCGGCGGGACGTTCCTGCTCCTGCTGGGTTTCGTGGCCGTGGCGGTGACGGCCAACAGCATCCGCACCACGATCATGGCTCGCCAGAGCGAGGTGACGATCATGGAGCTGGTCGGGGCGCGGCGCTGGATGGTGCGAGGCCCGTTCCTGGTCGAGGGCGCCATGACCGGCGGCGTCGCGGGCCTGGTGGCCGGGTTGATCACGCTGGTGGCCGGCGTCACTGTCGTTGCGGCGGGCCGGAGCACGTTCGCCCAGATCGCGCCCGGCGTGGACGCCGGCGTGTGCCTGCTGGCCGCCGCGCTCATCCTCCTGGCGGGGCTGGTGCTGGGCTCAGCGGCGTCGCTCTACAGCGTCCACCGCCAGCTCGAAGCCTAGCCGTCGGAGCGCCCGCGAACCGCACATCGGTCCAGATGTCCGGTTGAACGAACGGGGCTGAGCCGCCTGGCTCAGCCCCGAGATCGGTTGCGCTTACCGGGCGTTGATGATGTTGTTGTCCACCGTGAAGCCCGTGCCCTGCCAGTGCTCGAGGGCCTCCTGCGTGATGGGGAACTGGTTGCTGCCGCCGGTCACGACGTGGATGCCGGGCAGCAGGAACGGGCTGTTCGTGTAGTTCATGTTGCGCGCGATGTTCATCACGTTCTCGCGCGTCACGCCGTTCTTGCCGGCCTTCGTCAGCACCTGCTGGAGGACCCAGGCCACCGACATGCCGTAGATGTAGTTGCCGTCGTGGACCGCGTCGCAGGTGGAGCAGTACTGCGACATGATCTGGAAGTACAGCTTCATGCCGGCGTCGTTGGTCCACTTGCTGCTGGCGGGATCCTTGATGTAGGCAACGGACGTCAGGCCGTCGGCCGCGTCAGGAGCGGAGGCCCTGATCGCGCCCGAGATCGTCGACACCTGGTTGGAGACGCTGTTCAGGTAGAGCGCCGGCTTCCAGTTCAGCTTGGACGCGCCGGCGATCGCCTGCGCCGCGAACTTGGGCGTCGCGACGATGAAGAACAGGTCCGCGCCCTTGGCCTTGACGGCCGCGGTCTGCGAGGAGACGTCGGCTGCATTGGCCTCGTACGTCTCCGAGTCGATGATCATGCTGTCGGCCTTGGAGCCCAGACCGGCCTTCAGGCCGTTGACGTAGTCCTTGCCGTAGTCGTCGTTCTGGTACAGGATGCCGATCTTGGCGTTCGGGTGGTTCGCCAGGATGTCCTTGGCATAGATCTTGGCCTCGGACACGTAGTCCGGCTGGTAGCCGATCGTCCACGGGTACTGCTTGTACTCCGAGCCCCAGTGGCTGGAGCCGGTCGCGACGAACAGGTCGGGGACCTTCTGGTCGTTGATGTAGGGCCGGGTGGCCAGGTTGACCGGCGTACCGAGCTGCTGGAACATCGCGAAGACGTTGTCCTGCGTGATCAGCTGCCGCGTGAGCGGCACGCTCTTGGCCGGGTCGTACCCGTCGTCGTCGATGATGTACGTGATCTTGCGGCCGTTGATGCCGCCCTTGTCGTTCAAGTACTTGAAGTAGGCGGTCTCCCCGGCGGAGATCGAAGCATAGGCGGAGGCGGCGCCGCTGAGCGGCGTCGTCGTGCCGATCGTGATCGAGGTGTCGGTGACGCCAGGCACGTTCTGTGTGGTGGCGTTGTTGCCCGTGCCCTGCGTGGTGCCGCAGGCGAGGGCGACCAGCAGCGCCCCCACGGCGATGGCGAAACCACGCAGACCACGTCCATTGTCGACCAGGAGCATATGCCCTCCTTCTCTCAACTTCGGGGGGAACTCCCCTCCGATTGCCCGGTTGTACCGCTGAACGGCGCGCACGTCCAGTCGCGAAGCGAAGCGGCCCTTACAGCCAGTAAGGAATTTCGGCTCAACTGCCGCCGGTCCCGCGCTCGGCGGCGTGCGGCGGCGCCGCCGGTCCCAGGTCGGCGACTTCGGCTTCGAGCTCCACCGGGCCGGAGCGGCGGCGCACCCAGGCGATCAGCTGCCTGGCGCCGCCCACGATGCCCTGGGGCAGGAGGAACATCAACAGGATCAGGATGAGTCCGTACGCGATGTCGGGCTTGTTGCGGAAGATCTGCTGCGCGTAGATGGGCAGCCAGACCACGAATGCCGCGCCCAGGACCGGCCCGAACAGCGTGCCGAGCCCGCCCACGACCATGCCCACCAGGAGGCTCAGGGACAGCGGGAGGTCGAACGAGTCCGGGCTCACGTAGGCGGTGATGGTGGCGAAGAGGGAGCCCGCGATCCCCGCGTAGAAGGCGCTGACGCCGAAGGCCATCGTCTTGAACTGCGCCACGCTGATGCCGCTGGCGGCGGCGGCGGTCTCGCTGTCCCGGATCGCGCGCAGCGCGCGCCCGGTCGCCCCTCCGAGCATCGCCCGCGCGAACAGGAAGAGGAGGATCGCGATGACGAACGCGAGGTAGTACAGCCACTGCTCGTTCGTCAGGCCGATGCCGAGCGGGTCGGTGATGGAGGGCAGGACGATCCCCTCGTGGCCGTTCGTCAGGTCGCCGAAGTTCTTGATCACGGGCGAGACGGAGAGCGCCAGCGCGAACGTCGCCAGCGCGAGGTAGAGGCCGCTGAGCTTGAGCGCAGGGAAGCCGAACAGGTACCCGGCGAGCCCGGCTACCAGCCCGGCGGGCAGGATCGTCCAGCCGTACGGCACCTTCATCTTGAAGTAGAGGATCGCGGTCACGTACGCGCCGATCGCCATGAACGCGCCCTGCCCGAGCGAGATCTGGCCGCTGAACCCGGTCAGCACGTTGAGGCCGATCAGCGCGATGGCGATCGCCCACACGTACGCGAACTCGATCGTGTTGAACCGGTCGAGGAGGTACAGCGGAGCCAGCAGCGCGATGACGATGACCGCGGCCGAGATGGCCCATGTCCGGAGGCTCAAGCCCGCGAACCTCACCGGTTCAGACCCTCACGACGTGAGCGCGGCCGAACAGGCCGCCGGGCCTCACGATCAGCACGGCCACGATGATCACGAGGCCGAACGCGAGCCGCAGGTCGCGCGCGCCGGGAACGTAGGTGCCGATCAGGGCCAGCATCACGCCGACCAGGAAGCCGCCCACGACGGCCCCCACCGGGTTCTCGATCCCGCCCAGGACCGCCGCCGCGAACGCGTACAGGAGGATCGGCTGCATCATGTTCGGGTCCAGGAACTCGATCGGCGCGATCAGCATCCCGGACACCGCGCCGACGCCGGCGGCGAGGCCCCAGCCCAGCGCCAGCATCTGGCTCGTGCGAACGCCCAGGAGCCGGCTGGTCTCAGGATAGAGCGCCGCGGCCCGCATCGCCAGGCCGAGCTTCGTGTACTGGAAGAACAGGTACAGGATGGCCAGCAGGACGACGGTCATCCCGATCAGGAAGAGGTCCTGTATCCCGAGCGAGACGCCGCCGAACGAGACCGGCGCCTGCGGGAAGCCGGGCGGGCCGGGGAACGGCTTGATGACGTACGACCAGATCAGGCCGGCGAGACCGTTGACGACGAAGAACAGCCCGAGGGTGACCAGCACCACCGTCAGCGGCGGCGCCTTCTCGACCGGCCGGATCACTACTCGCTCGAGGACGAAGCCCCCCACGATCGAGACCGCGATCGTGATGGCGAAGGCCGCGTAGTAGTTGAGGTGGACGACGGCGACGAGCTCCCAGGCGATGAACGTGCTGAACATGGCCATCTCGCCCTGCGCGAAGTTCAGCGCCTCCATGGAGCGGTAGATGAGCACGAGGGCGAGCGCGAGGCTCGCGTAGACGCCGCCGGTGGCCAGCCCGGAGACGATCTGCTGCAAGACGCCCTGCATCGGCGGTTGTACTCCTCTCTCGTGTGCTCAGGTCAGTTCAGTAGCCCAGGTACGACCGGCGTATCGACTCCTGGCTGGCGAGATCGCTCGCCGTCCCCTCGACCGCGATGCGTCCCACCTCGATCACGTACGCGTGGTTCGCCGCGCTCAGGGCCGTGCGCGCATTCTGCTCTACGAGGAGGATCGTGGTCCTCTCCTCGCGATTGATGGTCTCGATGATCCGATAGATGTCCTGGACGATCAGCGGCGCGAGTCCGAGCGACGGCTCGTCCAGCAGCATCATCCGGGGGCGCAGCATCAGGGCGCGCGCGATGGCCAGCATCTGCTGCTCGCCGCCGCTGAGCGTGACGGCCACCTGGTCGCGGCGCTGGCCGATCCAGGGAAAGTAGCTCACCACCCGCTCGAAGTCCTGCTTCACGGCGGCGCCGTCGCGCCGGACGTAGGCGCCCATCTTCAGGTTCTCCCAGACCGTCAGCTGGGCGAGCGTGCCGCGGCCCTCGGGCACGTGGGCGATGCCCATCCGGGCCACGTCTTCGGGCGACCGCAGGTTGATCACTTGGTCGTCGAACAGGACGTTGCCGCCGGTCTTGCGCACCGTGCCCGAGATTGCCCGCAGCGTGGTGGTCTTGCCGGCGCCGTTGGCCCCGAGGAGGGCCACGATGCTGCCCTCGTCGACGCGGAGTGACACCCCGTGCAGGGCCTTGACGGAGCCGTACGCCGCCTCGACGTCGGTCAGCTCAAGCAGCGCCATCGGCCTCGGCCCCCAGGTACGCGTCGATCACAGCGCGGTTCTCCCGCACCTCGCGGGGGGTGCCCTCCGCGATCTTCCTGCCGAAATCGAGCACCACGACGCGGTCGGAGATGCCCATGACGAGGTTCATGTGGTGCTCCACCACGAGCAGGGTCAGCCCCAGCTCCCGGTGGATGCGCCGGATGAGGTCGCCCAGCTCGGTCACCTCGTCGTGGTTGAGGCCGCCCGCGGGCTCGTCGAGCAGCAGCAGCCGCGGTCTCGACACGATCGCCCTGGCCAGCTCGACCGCCTTGAGCGTGCCGAACGGGAGGCCGGCGACCGGCACCTCTGCGTGGCGGCGCAGGCCGACCAGCTCCAGCGCCTCCATCGCGCGCACGCGCGCGTCGCGCTCTTTCCTGGTCACGCCGGGCCAGCCCAGGCCCGCGACCAGGAACTCGAGCGGGTGCGCGCCGACCTGCACGTGCAACCCGCACAGCACGTTCTCGATCACGGTCATCCGGCGGAACAGCTCGACGTTCTGGAAGGTGCGCGCGAGGCCGCGGGCGATGATCCGGTGGCGCGGGTCGCGCAGCAGGTCGTGACCGTCGAAGACGATGCGTCCGGAGTTCGGCGTGTACATCCGCGTGATGCAGTTGAACATCGTCGTCTTGCCGGCGCCGTTCGGCCCGATCAGCCCGATGATCGTCCCCTTGGGCACGTCGAATGACACGCCGTCGAGTGCGACAATGCCGCCGAACCGGATGCTGACGTCCTGGATGGAGAGGAGCTCGTTCGCGATGCCGGTGAGTTTAGCCACCAGCGTCCAGGAGTCAAGCTGACACCACGTTCAGGTTCCGGGAGCGCCAGGAGGCTCGGCCGTGAACCTGCTCGATCGGCCTCGAGGTGGGACCGCCGGCAGTTTCACGCATCACGCCGGGTCGGGCTTCAGCGTCTGCGAGGTCTAGGCCTTCTCGGCGTCGTCGTCGCCGGGCGGGGGCGGCTGGGGCGGCCGCGGTGGGCCGGGCGGCGGAATGGGAGGCCGGGAGCCGGGCGGCGGCGAAGGCGGAGGCGGACCCTGGCGCGGCGGGCCGGCCGGCCGGCTGCCCGGCGGGGGCGGTGCCGCCGGCCGCGGCGGCCCGGTTGGAGGCGGGGGAGGCTGCGGCGGGTAGCCGCGGGCCGGCGGCCGCTGGCCCGCCGGCGGCGGATACGGGCTGGGCGGGCGCGGCGTGCCCGGCCCGGCTGCGGGCGGCCCGCCCGGCGGTACCGGCCCGGTGCCGGGCGGCACCGGCTGTCCGGGGGTCCCCGGCCGCCAGCCGCCTGGCGGCGGGGGCTGGCCCAGGGACCGGTAGCCGGGCG
>DASQZW010000183.1:0-3214 GCA_035638495.1 Terriglobales bacterium | reverse complement strand
TCCTGCGGACCGCGGTCCTCGGGGGTGTAGAGCGGCTCCACCTCCATGCCGGACAGCGTGCTGGTCTCGACGCCGTCGTCCCGCCTGGGGGCCGCCTCGTACTCCCGCTCCCACGTCTCCCGGCGGTACTTCACCCTCATCTCCAACGCATTATGGGTCGGTCCTGGCGGCCTCAGGGACCAGCCATCCCGCCTGACGGGTCAGGATCTCCTCGGCCGCCGCATACGGCATCCGGTCGCGCAGCAGGGCGGCGGCGAGGCCTGGCTCGCTGTCCAGCAGGTGCCGGGCCTCGGCCCTCGCCCACTCCCCGACCAGGTCCGCGGCCTCGTCCTTGAGGCGCGCCTCGGCGCGACGCACCCCCTCACCGCTGATCTCCAGGTGCTCGCGGTGTCCGGCGACGGCCTCGAGCACCTCCTCGGCGCCTTCACCGCGCGAGGCTACGGTCAGGACGATGGGCGGCCGCCATGCGACCTTCGGGCCCATGTGGAGCATGCTGCGGATCTCCTGGACGGTCTTCTGGGCGCCGGACATGTCGGCCTTGTTGACCACGAACACGTCGGCGATCTCCATGATCCCGGCCTTGATCATCTGCACCCCATCGCCCGATCCGGGCGTCAGCACGACGACCGTCGTGTCCGCGATCGCGGCGACCTCCAGCTCCGACTGACCGACGCCCACCGTCTCGAGGATCACCCACCCGAAGCCGAACGCGCCCAGCAGGCGGATCGCCTCGCGGCTGGCGACCGACAGCCCGCCCAGGTGGCCGCGGGCGCCCATGGACCGGATGTAGACGCCGGGGTCCAGCGCGTGGCGCTGCATGCGTATGCGGTCGCCGAGGATGGCGCCGCCGGAGTAGGGCGAATTGGGGTCGACCGCCAGCACCGCGACGCGCGCGTCGCGGCCGCGCAGGAGGCCGACCACCGCGTCGACCAGGGTCGACTTGCCCGTTCCCGGCGCGCCGGTGACCCCCAGCACCACCGGCCGTGCGGCCCCCTCTCCGATCGACTCGAGGACGTGACGGACGGACGGGTCGCGCTGCTCGACCAGCGTGATCGCGCGGGCCAGCCCCCGGACGCTGCCGGCCTGGAGCTCGGCGGCCAGGTCTCGCCGGTTCGTGGCGCCGCTCAGGCCAGTCCGGTCCACCGCCTGGCGAAGTCGGACCCCATCACCACGACCAGCCCGTCGGTCTGCTCGCCGGGCGCGGGCGTGACGCCTGCCGAGGCCGCCGGCACGACGCTCGCGCCGAAGAAGTCCTTCAGCCAGGCGGCGGTTTGCGGGTACTTGCCGCCCGAGTAGTCGACGATGGTGGTCTGGAGCAGCGTCGAGTGCCGGACGCCGTCGTTGAGCTGCAGGCCCATCTGGCGAAGGGTATCCGTGGCGCGCTGCTGGAGATCGACCGTGTTCCGGCTGGCGTTCACCAGCTGGATCGGCGCCTTCTCGGCCAGCGTGGTCGTCGGGAGCGGAACCTGGCCGAACACCGACTGCCACATGTGGTACGTGGCGTCGACCGGACAGAGAACGAAGACGCCGCGCGGCCCGCCGCAGTCCCCGCCCGTGCCGTTGACGTCGACGACCAGGTTCTGGTCCGTGATCGCGAAGTGCTGGATCGACGACTCGGGCAGGCGTCCCAGCAAGTTGTAGAGGGCGGTCAGGTCGTTCACGTCCATGTCCGTCCTGAGGTCCGCCTGCACCGCGTCCAGCAGCTGCGGCGCCCGGGCGAGGCCGTTGACGGACACGGCCCTGGCCTTGATCCCCGAGATGATCATCTGCTGCCGCTTGGCCCGGCCGAAGTCGGTAGCCTGGTCCGGCTCGATCGCGTCCCGCGAGCGGGCGATCTCCAGCGCCTGCTCGCCGTTCACGCTGTAGGTGCCCGCCGGGAAGTGGATGCCCGCGCCGGCCGGACAGCGATAGCCCAGCGGCACGCCGTGGTTGAGGTAGCCGTTGTGATAGTCGGGGTAGTGGCAGTCGTCCAGCGGCCCGTCCATATGCACCTGGATGCCGCCGAGCGCGTCCACGACGGAGCGGAACGCCTTGAAGTCGACCGCCATGTAGCGATCGAAGCTGAGCCCCGTCATGCCGGCGACGGTCGCCTCGGCCAGGTGACCCGGGCCGTCCTTGCCCGTGTACGCGGGCTTGAGCGGCCCGGGTCCGAACGAGCGCGGCATGTTGGGGACCTCGAACGCGGCGTTGACCTTCTCGGTGTACACGCGGTTGTCCTGCCACGCGTTGATGCGCACGTAGAGGTCGCGCGGGACCGAGATCTCGACCACGCGCTTGCTGACCGGGTCGATGCTCACAGCCATGATGCTGTCGGTCAGGTAGGGCGCGTCGTTCTCGGCGCCGCCGTACCCGAGCGCCAGAACGTTGATGTGCTGCCCGTGCTTGATCTTGTACGCGATGGATCCCGCCGGCGGGTCGAGCTGCTGCTGCAGGATCTGTGCCGGATTGGCGCCGTTGAGGACGGACTGCAGGAAGCCGACCACACGGTAGCCGGCCACCCCGCCGACGGCGAGCACGGCGACCAGCACGACCGCGGCGACGACACACGGCGCCCGCCGGCGCCTCGGAGGAGGCGCCTGGTACAGGGACCGCCGAGGCCTGGGCGGCGGCGGTGGCATCACCATCGCGCTGAGATTCTACGAACGGTCCCGGTAAGTCTTCTGTAAGACGCGTGCCGGCCGCCCGGGCACCGGGCCCGGGCGACGCGGTGTCGACGCGGCTACCCGGTGCGGAGGCCGTTCGCCACGCCGACGATGATCGAGATCACGCCGAAGACCAGGAAGACGGTGCCGATGATGCCGAGGATCATCCCGGCGGTGGCGAGGCCGCCGCCTCCCAGGGTGCCGCCGCTGGCCTGCACGCGCTGGCGCGAGGCGTTGCCGATGAACAGTGCGACCGGCCCGAGGATGAAGCAGCAGGGCAGCAGGCTGATGATGCCCAGCACGAGCGCGAGCGTCGCCTGGCTGTCGTTTGGCGGCGCCATGACCGGAGCGTAGCCGCCTCCCGGCATGGGCGGCGGGGGCGCGTATGCCGGGGGCGGATAGGGCTGGCCCGGCGGCGGGGGAGGCGTGTAGGGAGGCGGTGCGCCCGGGCTCGGCGGGGGCGTGTACGACGGCGGCGGTGTGTAGGGCGGCGGCGGTGGTGGTGGTCCCGGAGGCGGCGGCGGGGGCGGGATGCCCTGCGGCGGCCCCGGCGGGGGCGGCGGGGGCGGGAC
>DASQZW010000182.1:0-14238 GCA_035638495.1 Terriglobales bacterium | reverse complement strand
TGGGCTCCAGCATCAGCGCGCGGGCGATGCTGATGCGCTGGCACTGGCCTCCGGAGAACTGGTGCGGCCGGCGGTCGCCGGCGGACTCGGCGTCCAGGCCCACCGCTTCCAGCACCTCGGCGACGCGGCGGTGCCGGTCCTCGGCGGCGCCCAGCTGCCAGATCGCGAGCGGCTCGCCGACGATGTCGCGCACGCGGCGGCGCGGGTTCAGCGACGAGATCGGGTCCTGGAAGATCATCTGCAGCCGGGTCCGCGTCCGGCGCAGCTCGTCGCCGCCGAGGCGGGTCAGGTCCCTGCCCTCGAACCACACGTGGCCGGCGGTCGGACTCGGGAGCTGCATGATCGCCCGTCCGGTGGTCGACTTGCCGCATCCGGACTCGCCGACCAGGCCCAGCGTCTCGCCCTGGAGCACGTCGAGGCTGACGTCCGAGACCGCGTGGACGCGCCGGCCCGGGCCGGCCGGGAACTCGACCACCAGGTTCTCGACCCGGAGCAGCGCCTCCGCGTCGCGCAGGTGCGCCGTGCCGCTGCCGGCCATCAGATCAGCGCCTGGTTGGCGAGGGCGGCGGCCTCCGCGGCGACCTCGCCCGGCTCGGCCGGGTACCAGCACGCGTACTGGTGGCCGGGAGCGGCCTCGGCCAGCGGGGGCGCCTCCACGTGGCATCGCTCGCGCGCGTACCGGCACCGCGGTGCGAAGCTGCAGCCCTTCGGCGGTGAGACCAGGTCCGGCGGGCGTCCGCCGATGGCCTGGAGGCGGCGATGCCCGGGGTCCGTGATGCGGGGGATCGAGCGGAAGAGCGCCTGCGTGTACCGCATGCGCATGTCCGAGAAGAGGATGGTTGTCGGCGCTCGCTCCACCACCCTGCCGGCGTACATCACGATGATCTCGTCCGTCCTGCCGGCGACCACGCCCAGGTCGTGCGTGACCAGGATCATCGCCATGAATCGCTCGCGCTGCTGCCGCCCGAGCAGGCTCAGGATCTGCGCCTGGACCGTGACGTCGAGCGCGGTGGTCGGCTCGTCGGCCAGCAGGAGCTTGGGGCCGCAGGCGAGCGCGATCGCGATCGTGACCCGCTGGCGCATCCCGCCCGAGAGCTGGTGCGGGTACGCCCTCAGGCGGCGCTCGGGCTCCGGGATGCCCACCGACTTGAGCAGGTCCGCCGCTCGCGCCGTGGCCTCACCGTCCGGTAAGCCCAGGTGGAACCGCATCGTCTCGGTGATCTGCCGGCCGATGCGCACCACGGGGTTGAGCGAGGTCATCGGGTCCTGGAACACCATGCTGATCTCGGCGCCCCAGATCTCCCGCAGCTCGGCGCCGCTGAGGCCGGTCAGGAGGCGGCCCTCGTACCTGACCTCGCCGCCCCGGTTCACGTTGTGCGCCGGCAGCAGGCCCATGATGGAGCGGGCCAGCACGGTCTTCCCGGATCCCGACTCGCCGACCACTCCCAGCGTCCGTCCGCGCTCCAGGGTGAACGACACCCCGTCCACCGCGCGGACCGCGCCGCGCCCGGTCAGGAAGTGCGTCCGGAGGTCGGACACCTCGAGGAGTGGGCCCCCGGCCGCGCTCACAGACCCCCCTCGCGCACTTCGAAGTAGACCTGCAGGCGGTCGCCGGCGAAGTTCAGCGCCAGCACCGTGACGAACATCGCCAGCGCCGGCCACAGCGCGACCAGCGGGTCCTGTGCCAGCACTTGGCCGCCCTCGGCGATCATGCCGCCCCAGGTGGGTGTCGGCGGGCGTACCGAGAGGCCCAGGAAGGACAGCGCACCCTCGGCCACGATCACCACGGCGATGGCCACGAGCGAGAAGGCGAGGGCCGACGGCAGGACGTTGGGCAGGATCTCGCGGGCCAGGATCCGCCCGTTGCGGGCGCCCAGCGCCCGCGCCGCCAGGACGAACTCACGATTGGAGAACGCGAGCGTGTTGGCGCGGATGATGCGGGCGATCGGCGCGATCGAGAGGATGCCCAGCGTGAGCGTCACGTCGAACAGGTTCTGGCCCAGGAAGGTGACGATCGTCAGCAGGAAGATGAGCACCGGAAACGCGAGAAGGACCGTGCTGATGCCGTTGAGCGCCGCGTCCAGCCGCCCGCCGTAGTACCCCGCGATCAGGCCCACCGTCCCGCCGACGACGATGCCGAAGGCGATGGACGCGAATCCGACTATGAGCGACACCCGCGAGCCGTAGATGACGCGCGCGAGGAGGTCCCGTCCCAGCTCGTCCGTGCCGAGGAGGTGACCGGCCGTCGGGCCCAGGCGGGGCGCGTTGTCGCCGATGGCCAGCGGGTCCTGCAGCGGCAGGACTCCCGCGGCCAGCGCGAGCAGGATCACCAGCGCGATCCAGCTGATCGAGATCCAGAAGCCGGCGCCGAGCCGCCTGGCGACGAAGACCTGCTCGGCCTGCGGCACGGCGCCGTTCAGGCCGCCGGGAGCGGCGTCCACCGGCGCGGCCGCGGCCACGACGGCCTCGGTCAACCGGGGTTCAGGTGGCGAATCGCGCACTGCGGACCCTGGGATCCAGGAACGTGTAGAGCAGGTCGACGAGCAGGTTCACGATGACGAACCCCGCGGCGACGAGCACCGTGGTGCTGGTCACCACGAGGTAGTCGCGCGCGTAGATGGAGTTGATCGTCAGCAGCCCCAGACCGGGCACCTGGAAGATGTACTCGACGATGAACGCGCCGCCGAGCAGCGTGCCCACGTTCAGGCCGCCGACGGTGACGAGGGTGAAGGTGGACGGCCGAAGCGCGTGGCGCAGGAGGATCCACCAGGTGGGCAGGCCCTTGGAGCGCGCCATCGTGATGAAGTCCTGCTGCAGCGTCGCGATCATGTCGGTGCGGAGCACCCGCATGTAAACGGCCATCGAGCCCAGGCCGAGCGTCAGCGACGGCAGTGTCAGGGAGCGGAGGTTCTGCAGCGGGTCATCGGTGAGGTGAACGTACCCGGTGGCCGGGAACAGGTTGTAGCGGACGGCGAACAGGTAGACGAGCAGCTCCGCCAGGATGAAGCCCGGCACCGAGAGCAGCCCGAAGGCGGCGCCCGAGGAGACCCGGTCCACCAGCTGGCTTGGGCGCAGCGCCGAGATGATCCCGAGCGGGATGGCCAGGGCGAGCGCGATGATCTGCGACAGCACCAGCAGCTCCAGCGTCACCGGCAGCCGGTAACCGATGGAGCTCAGCACTGGCTGGTGATTCACGTACGAACTGCCCAGGTTGCCCTGGAACGCGTTGCCGACCCAGATGAAGTAGCGCAGCCACGCCGGCTTGTCGAGCCCGAGCTGAATCGTGAGCTGGTGAATGGCCTGCGGCGTGGCGGCCGGCCCGAGCAGCGTGATGATCGGGTTGCCCGGCAGGTGGTTCAGCAACAGGAACGAGACGGCCGACACGACGAACATGACGACGACCAGTTGGGCCAACCGAGCTGCCAGGAACCTCACGGCACTCGCCGAGGATAGTATCGACCAACCGAAATGACAAGCGGCGCACCTTCCGCGCTGGTCACCTGTTCGCGGGCGAGCACTCGCCGATACCTCTATCGGAGATTCTTGCGCACGACCAGCCGCTGCGGCAGGTCGCGGTAGGTCTCGTAGCCGAGTTCGCGATAGATCTCCGGCGGGCCGTTGAAGCCGTGGGCGTCGATGCCCACCTCCTTGATGGGGTACGCCTCGGCGATGGTGCACCCGATGCCGGCCAGGTAGTCGCCGGCGGCGGCCACCAGCCGGCGGGCGACGCCGTGGCGGCGGTACTGGGACGCGATGACCAGGCAGCCGATGATGCCGACCCGCTCGGACTCCGCCGGTATCCAGTCCCGGCGCAGGAGCTGAGGCATCTCCGCCTTCGGAGATGCGCTGCACCAACCGACGGCACGGCCGTCGACGTAGGCCAGCAGCCCGTGGGCGCGGCCGCCCGCGATGGCGTCGCTCATGTCCCGCCGGTTGTCCGCGGTGGTGCGCTCGGCTGCAGCGGCGTCGTCGCCGGCGAACCGGAAGTTGAAGCAGTAGCAGCCGCGCCAGCTGGGGTTGTCGGCGAAGGCGCGATGGTCGAACAGGTCGAGGAAGTCGGCCAGCCGCTCGGGGGCCAGCGGCCGCACCTCGACGTCGCCGATTCGATCGAGCCGGCGCAGCGCCGCAGCTGCCGCCTGGTCGACCTGGAGGCGGAGGCCCTCGACGAGGGCCGCGATGTCCGCGTTGGCCCGATACGTGGCGTTCTCGGTCTCGAATCCGTCGAGGGTCAGCTGCACGCGACTGCGGCCCGCCCCGACGGAGTCGACCCGCCACGTCATGGCGTAGGGCGGGTCGTCCCGCGCGCCGGCGTTCCAGACGTCCCGCGCCGTCATGCGCAGGAGGTGGGGCGGCCGCGCCTCCTGCACGGTGCCCTCGACGACCGAACGGTCGCCCTGGTGGTAGCGCCACGAACCACCGGCCTGCCAGTCGCCCTCGATGTCGCAGCCGTAGACGTACCGGCGGGTGGCCTCCGGGTCGGTGATCGCGCGCCAGACCTCCTCCGGCGTCGCGGCGACCTCGATCTCCGCGCGATGTACCAGCTCGGGCATCCCGACAGCGTAGGGCAAGGGACGACCCGGGCACGGAGCGCCAACCCCGGGATCCTCAGCGCGCATCGTCTCGGAACGGCCGGAAGACCGGGTGCCGGGCGGCGGCCAGCAGCTCGCGGTCGCCGCGGCTGTCGCCGTACGCGTACAGGTCGACGCCGGCCACGTCGCCGAGCAGGGCCCGCAGGCGGACCACCTTCTCGGGGCCGTAGCAGTTGCGCCCGGCGATCCGGCCCGTGAGGCGGCCGCCCTGGACCTGCAGGCGGGTGGCGAGCACGTCGTCCACACCGGCCGCTGCCGCCCAGGGGTACAGCAGGATCTCAAGCGACGCGCTCGCGATCACCACGCGGTGACCCTCCGACCGGTGCCACCGGATCCGCTCCATCGCCGCCGGCCGCACCATCCCGGGCAGCCGCCGTGCGGCCCAGTCCGCCGCTCGCGCGCGCACCTCGGGCTCCTCGCGCCCACCCAGCAGCGGCGTCAGCAGCGACTCCTTGAGCCGCTGCCGGTCCACCAGGCCGAGCCGGTAGCCGGCAAGGCAGGGGGCCGCCCGCATGAGGGCGAGGAGGATCCGGCCGCCGAGCTCCTCCCGGCAGAACTCCGTAGTCGAGTCGCCGCGGATGATCGTCCCGTCGAAGTCGAAGACCGCGACGGGGGACCCGGCGCTGGGCATGGTCGTTAGCATGTGCCGGGCGATGCAGGACGCGTCGGACCACGAGCTCGCGGCAGTGCTGGCGACCTCGGCGGGGCACCTGCTGCTCCGCCTGCGCGCCGAGCACGCCCGCGCGAAGCCGGCCGTGCGCGGCGCTGCCGGCGATCGTCGCTCCCACGCCTTCCTGCTGCAGGAGCTCGGGCGCCTGCGGCCCGCAGACGTCGTGCTCTCCGAGGAGGGTGCCGACGATCCGGCGAGACTGGACGCGGATCGCGTCTGGATCGTCGACCCCCTGGACGGCACGCGCGAGTTCTCCGAGCCGGAGCGGGACGACTGGGCCGTCCACGTGGCGCTGTGGCAGGCCGGAGCGCTGACGGCCGGGGCGGTCGCCCTGCCGGCGCGCGGGCTGACACTGGCCACGCCGGCCGCAGCGCTCGCACCGCGCTGCCCGGGGCCGCCGCGGATCGTCCTGTCCCGGAGCCGGCCGCCCGCGTTCGCCGAGACGCTCCGCGACCGGCTCGCGGGCGAGCTGCTGACCCTGGGTTCGGCCGGCGTCAAGGTGGCTGCGGTCGTCCTGGGCTCGGCCGACGTGTACGTCCACGCCGGCGGCCAGCTGGAGTGGGACTCGGCCGCGCCCGTTGCGGTGGCGCTGGCCGCGGGGCTCCACGCGTCACGGCTGGATGGGTCGCCGCTGCGCTACAACCAGACCGAGCCCCGGGTGCCCGACCTGCTGGTCTGCCGGCCCGAGCTGGCAGCGCCCGTCCTCGCCTTGCTGGCCGGCCTCACGTAGGGCGTCTCAGGGAATTCACAGGCGGGTCCCAGGCGCGACCAAGCGCCCGGTCGCAACGTGGTGTCCATGACACCGCGTTCCCCCGACGCCCGCGACGGCGCCCTGCGCCGGCTGCGCGGGCTCACCGCCGGCGTCGCCGCGACGGCGGTCGGCGCCGTTGCCGTATTCGCCGCGGTCGCGGCCGCGACGATCCCCGGCCAGCCGGGCACGGCCGCGCGCGCGACCACATCGACGTCCAGTTCGAGCACCGTGACGTCGTCCTCCACGGACACGAGCGGCAGCCTGCAGATCACGTCCACGCCGCAGACGTCCTCCTCGTCCACGCAAGCACACGCCACGACGGGAGGCTCGTGAGTGAACGACACCCTGCTCTGGTACACGACGCGGGGCGCCGGCGCCGTCAGCCTGCTGCTGCTCTCAGCGGTCGTCACCCTCGGCGTGCTGACCGCGGCCCGCTTCGAGGCGCCCGGCTGGCCGCGGTTCGTGACGGCCGCGCTCCACCGCAACCTGTCGCTGACCGCCCTGGTGTTCCTCGCGCTCCACGTCCTGACCGCGGTGACGGACCCGTTCGCGCACCTCGGCCTGACCGTGGCGATCGTGCCGTTCACGTCGTGGTACCGCCCGCTCTGGGTGGGCCTGGGGACGATCGCAGTGGAGCTCGTCGTGGCCGTCGCCGTGACCAGCCTGCTCCGCCGCCGGCTCGGGCACGCCGCCTGGCGCGCGGTCCACTGGCTGGCCTACGCGGCGTGGCCGGTGGCGCTGGTGCACGGCGTCGGCGCCGGGACCGACGGGACCTCCGACTGGATGGTCGCGATCGACGTGTTCTCGGCGGGCGCCGTGCTCACCGCCGTCGCTGGCCGCCTCTTCGCGCCGCGTCCCGACCCGCTGGCGGACGCGCGCGACCGCTTCCGGACCCGCGTCCAGAGGGAGATCTCGAGATGAACCTGTTCGACGGCCCCGACCCGCGGTCGGGTGCCGAGTCGCTGGCGGACCACGAGCGCCGCCTGGGTCCGCTGCCCACTGCGCGGACGGACCTGATCCCGGCCATCGAGCGGAGCGGCCTGCTCGGACGGGGCGGAGCTTGGTTTCCGGTCGGGACCAAGTGGCGCTCCGTCGCCGCCCGGTCGCGAGGCGCGGCCGTCGTGCTGGCGAACGGCGCCGAGGGCGAGCCGCTCAGTCGCAAGGACCAGGTGCTGATGTGGTCGCGCCCGCACCTCGTGCTGGACGGCGCCCGGCTCGCCGCCGACGTCGTGGGCGCCGACCGCGTCGTGCTGTACGTCGGCGAGGAGCACCGCGCGGCGGCGGCCTCGCTCGCCCGCGCGCTCGCCGAGCGGCCGGCGGCGCAGCGGCGGGGCTTCTCGATGCTCGCCGCGCCCGCGCGCTACGTGGCCGGCGAGGAGAGCGCAGCGGTCTACTTCGTGAACCAGGGCGTGGCCCTCCCCACGGCCACGCCGCCGCGGCCGTACGAGCGCGGGGTCGGCGGGCGGCCGACGCTCGTGCAGAACGTCGAGAGCCTGGCCCAGGCGGCGCTCGTGGCGCGCGGCGGCCGGGCCGGCACCGTACTGCTGACGGTCGCCGGCGCGGTCCGGCGGCCCGGCGTGGTGGAGGTGCCCGCCGGCACGACGGTGCGAGAGGCCGTGGGCCGGTCCGGCGGGGCGTCGGGCCCGCCGCGCGCCGTGCTCCTCGGCGGCTACTTCGGCGTCTGGCTGGAGGTGGGCGAGGCGTGGCAGCTGCCGCTCGACCCGGCCGCCGTGCGGGCGGCCGGCGGCTCGCTGGGCTGCGGCGTCCTGTCGGTGCTGCCGGCGGCCGCGTCACCGGTCGAGGAGATCGCGCGCGTGATGTCGACGCTGGCGGGCGAGAGCGCCGCCCAGTGCGGACCCTGCTTCTTCGGGCTGCGCGCGCTGGCCGGTGCGTGCGGCCGGCTGGCCGAGCGACGGCCGGAGCCGGAGGACCTGGATCGCCTGCAGCGCTGGTCGGCGGAGGTCAGGGGCCGCGGGGCTTGCCGGCACCCCGACGGCGCGGCCGTGTTCCTGCAGTCGGCGCTCCGGGTCTTCGCGCACGAGTTCGCGGTGGCTGGCGCGGGCGTGCGGCGGAGGGCGGCATGACCATCTCGATCGATCGCATCCGCTGCGCCGGTCACGGCCTCTGCGCCGAGCTCCTGCCGGAGCTGATCCGGCTGGACGACTGGGGCTACCCGATCATCGAGCCCGGTCCGGTGCCGGGGCACCTGTCGGCCCACGCCCGGCGCGCCGTTGCCGCGTGCCCGGCGCTCGCCCTGCGCCTGCGGGCGGGCGCCTCTCAGGAGACTCCCAGGTTCGATTCAGCAACCTCACAGTCGGGCCGTCGAAGATGAAGCCATGGCTGACAATGGAACCCGGGTCCTGGTGGTGGACGACGAGGCGAGCATCACCGACCTGGTCGCTCTCGCCCTCCGGTACGAGGGGTTCACGGTCGAGAAGGCCGCCACCGGCCGCGCGGCGCTCGCCTCCGTCGGCCGGTTCAAGCCCGACCTGATCGTGCTCGACGTGATGCTGCCGGACCTCTCCGGCCTGGACGTGCTGCGGCGGCTCTCGGCCGAGGGCCGCCGGGTGCCGGTCATCTTCCTGACCGCGCGCGACGCGACCGAGGACAAGGTGCACGGCCTGACCGTCGGCGGCGACGACTACGTCACCAAGCCGTTCAGCATCGAGGAGCTGGTGGCGAGGGTGCGGGCGGTCCTGCGCCGGCACGGCGACGATGGCGACGCCGCGAACAAGCTGGTGTTCGCCGACCTGGAACTGGACGACGACGCCCACGAGGTGCGGCGCGGCGGCGAGCTGGTCGACCTGACGCCCACCGAGTACCGGCTGCTGCGCTACCTGCTGGCGAACGCGGGGCGCGTCCTCACCCGCAACCAGATCCTGGACCACGTGTGGGACTACGACTTCGGCGGCGAGGCGAGCGTCCTCGAGACGTACATCAGCTACCTGCGCCGCAAGGTCGACCGAGTGGACCCGACGCTGATCCAGACCGTCCGGGGGGTGGGGTACGTGCTGCGCGCGCCGAGCCGCTGAGGTGGCGGTGTCGCTCCGGGCCCGGCTCGTGGCCGGCCTGGTGGCGCTGGTACTGGGCGGCCTGCTGGTCGCCGACGTGTTCACATACGCGTCGCTGTGGAGTCAGCTCCAGGGCCGGGTCGACCAGCAGCTCAGCGTCGCGAAGCAGCAGGCGCTGATCGACCTGGGCAGCGGGCCGCAGATCGGTCGTCCGTTCGGGCCGCCGCCGCACGGTGACCACGGCGGGCCGCCCGGCTTCGCGACGTGGGAGGCGCTCGTCGCGAACGACGGCACCGTCCTCGACCAGCCGTTCGGCCGGACGGATTCGAGCAACCAGCCCCAGCTGCCGGTCCCGCTCAGCCGCGTCGCGCCCGACACGCCGATGACGGTGCCGGGAACGGGCGGCTCCCCGTGGCGGCTGGTCGTCGAGCCGCAGGGAGCCGGTGAGTACGTGGTCGTGGCCGTGTCGCTGAGCGAGGTGGACTACGCGCTCAACGGCGTCGTGCGGCTGGACCTGGAGGTCGGCGCCGCCGCGCTGGTCGCGATGACGGTGCTCAGCCTGCTCATCGTGCGCATCGGGCTGCGGCCGCTCGAGCGCATGGGCCAGACGGCCGAGGCGATCGCCGGCGGAGACCTCTCGCAGCGCGTCAGTCCGGCGACACCCCGGACCGAGATCGGCCGGCTCGGCCTCGCGCTCAACGGCATGCTGAGCCAGATCGAGTCCGCCTTCGCCGAGCGGACCCAGTCGGAGCGGCGCCTGCGCAGGTTCATCGGCGACGCCTCGCACGAGCTGCGGACGCCGCTGACCTCGATCCGTGGATACGCGGAGCTCCTGCGACGCGGGGCCGAGCGGTCACCCGAGGACTCGGAGCTGGCGCGGCGGCGGATCGAGGCGGAGGCCACCCGGATGAGCGTCCTGGTCGACGACATGCTGCTCCTCGCGCGCCTGGACCAGGGCCGTCCACTGGAGCAGGAGACGGTCGACCTGCAGACCATCGCCCGCGACGCCTGGGCGGACGCCTACGCGGTGGCGCCGGTGCGCGCGGTGACCCTGGTGGCGCCGGAGAGCGTGCTCGTGACCGGTGACGACATGCGGCTGCGCCAGGTCGTCGGCAACCTGGTCCGCAACGCGCTGGTCCACACGCCGCCCGAGACCCCGATCGAGATCGCGCTGGCGCGCCGGAACGGGAGGGCGGTGCTCACGGTCGCCGATCACGGCCCCGGGCTGCCGCCCGAAGTGGCGGCCAGGGTCTTCGAGCCCTTCTACCGCGGAGACACCGGCCGCAGCCGGGACCGCGGGGGAGCCGGCCTCGGCCTCTCGATCGTCGCCGCGGTCGTGGCCGCGCACCAGGGGGACGTGCGGGTCATCGGGTCGGAAGGCGGAGGCGCGACGTTCGAGGTCGAGCTCCCGCTCTCAGGGAACTCCCAGCCCGCCCCCAGCATGGGCTGAGCCGGCCGGTCCATCGTTTGCGAGCATGAGAAAGGCGATCTTCATCGGCGCGGCGGTGGTCGCGGTCGCCGTGGTGACGGGCCTCGGCGGGGCGTACGCGTACTTCTTCAGCGGTCTCCGCTCGGCGCCGAAGCCGCTCGCGCTGAGCCCGGTGGCGTCCTCGCCGAGCGCCGGTGCCAGCGCCACCGCCACCGCCAGCACCGATCCGACCGGAACCTGGAAGGTCGGGCAGGGGTCGCTGGCCCGCTACCGCGTGCGGGAGCAGTTCGCGGGGCAGACGGCGGCACACGACGCGGTGGCGCAGACCTCGACGATCGCGGGGTCGCTCACGGTGACCCGGACGGGCAGCGGCCTGACGGCGAGCGCACTGCAGTTCAACGTGCGGCTGGCCGACCTGCAGAGCGTCGACCAGGTCGCCGGCCTCAACGTGGCCAACCGCGACCGGATCGTGGGCCAGGCGCTGTCCGTCTCGCAGTACCCGGACGCGACGTTCCAGGCGCAGGCGGTCGACGTGCCGGCGACCATCGGGAGCGGGCAGACGGTGACGCTGACGATCCCGGGCCAGCTGACGGTGCACGGCGTGACGAAGCCGGTCTCGCTCGACGTCCAGCTGCGGATGAACGAGGGACGGGTGCAGGCGGCGGGTTCGACGTCGTTCGCGATGACGGACTTCGGGGTCCAGCCACCGCAGGTGCCCATCACGGTGGTCCAGCCGCAGGTGACGGCGGAGTTCCAGCTCGTGCTGGTCCGGGGCTGAGGGCCGGGAATCGTGCTTGAATGCGGGCGCATGATTGCTCCAGACGTCAGGCTCGGCACCAACGTCGTCATCCATCACCCCGACCTCGTCAACCTGTACGGCTGCACGATCGGCGACGAGTGCAGGATCGCGTCGTTCGTCGAGGTCCAGCGCGGCGTCACGGTCGGCCACCGGGTCAAGATCGAGGCGTTCGCGTTCATCCCGACGGGAGTGACGATCGAGGACGACGTCTTCGTCGGCCCGCACGCCTGCTTCACGAACGACCGGTTCCCGCGCGCGACGGGCGAGGGCGGGACGCCGCTCCAGGCGGGGGAGTGGGAAGTGGTGCCGACGGTGGTGCGCCGAGGGGCGTCGATCGGCGCGAACGCCACGATCGTGTGCGGCGTGACGATCGGGGAGGGCGCGATGGTGGGTGCGGGCAGCGTGGTGACGCGCGACGTGCCCGCCGGTGTCGTCGTCCGCGGGAACCCCGCGCGCGTGGCGCGCTGACCGGGACAAGTTGCCCGGCGTCCGTGGCCCGGCGCCCCGGGCCGCGGGAGAAGGCCCATTCTCTTTCGACCGCAGTCCCCAGTAGCCTCGCTGCGTGACCGCCCGCTTCGTGTTCGTGCTGGAGCAGACGCTGGGGCACGTCGCGCACACCGCCAACCTGGAGCGGGCGCTCGCCGGGACGGACTGGGTCGACGGCACGGTCGTCAAGCTCCCTTACGAGCCGCGCGGCGCCCTGGAGCGGCTCCCGGTCCTCCGCAACTGGTCGCTGCGCGCCAGCCTGATGGCGCGGTCGTCCCTCCGCCGCCGACTTCGGGAAGTTCCGGTCGACGCCGCGTTCATCCACACCCAGGTCTCGGCGCTGCTGTCGGTCGGCCTTATGCGGGAGGTGCCGACGGTCGTCTCGCTGGACGCCACGCCGGCCAACTTCGACGACGTCGGCGCGGCGTATGGGCACGGACGCGGGCATCCGCTGGCCGAGGCCGCGAAGGCGGCTGTCAACCGTCGGGCGTTCCGCGCCGCGGCGGCGCTCGTCACGTGGTCGCGGATGGCGGCCGACTCGCTGACGGCCGACTACGGCGCGGCGGCGTCGCGCGTGCGTGTGATTCCACCTGGCGTCGACCTGGCGCTGTTCCGGCCGCCGTCGGAGCCGGCCGACCGCTCGGGCGGTCTCGTTCGGATCCTGTTCGTGGGCGGCGACTTCGCCCGGAAGGGAGGGCCCGACCTGCTGGCGGCGCTGCAGGCGCTGCCGGACGCGGAGCTCGACGTCGTGACCGGGAGCGAGGTGGGACCGGTGCCGGCGGGCGTCCGCTGTCGGGTCCATCGCGGGCTGCGACCGGGCGACCCGGCGCTGCTGGAGCTGTACCGGCGCGCAGACGTGTTCGCGCTGCCGAGCCGCGGCGACTGTCTGCCCCAGGTCCTGGCCGAAGCCGCCGCGAGCGGCCTGCCGCTGGTGGCGACGGCCACGGGCGCGATGCCGGAGATCGTCCGCGACGGGAGCAACGGCTTCCTGGTCCCGGTCGGCGCGCCGCAGGACCTGCGCGCGGCGCTGCGCCGCCTCGTGGACAGCCCGGACCTGCGCCGCTCGATGGGCCGGGCGAGCCTCGACCTGGCCCGCCGCGAGCACGACGCCCTGACGAACCACCGCCGCATCTTCGAGCTGCTGGCGGAGGTCGCGGACCTCGATAGGGCGATCCGTTTGACAGATCGCCCTATCGAAGCTCGGGATTAGGGCGATCCGTCGGACGAATCGCCCTTTTTGAGGGCGGCACGCACCTGGTGCACGACGGAATCAGGCGAGCGATAGACATCCGACGCAGTGAATCGAAGGATGCGGAAGCCCGCGTTCAGCAGACGGTTCTGGCGGCGATTGTCGTCGACGAGGCTGTCGCGGTGCGTGCGGCCGTCGTACTCGAGGCAGAGGCGAGCGGCCGGGTAGTAGAGGTCGGCCCTGCCCACGAACCGCCCCTGCTCGTCATGCAGAGATACCTGGACCCGCGGCCTGGGCAACCCGGCCATGACGAGCAGCATGCGGAGTCGCGTCTCCATGGCCGACTCAGCGTCCGGCTCGGCGAGATCGACGACGCTGCGCAGCTGTCCGACGCCCTTCGCTCCAGCACTGGCCTCGACGTGCCGCGTCAGGTCGGTCAGGCGGACGAGCCGCTGCCGCAGCGCCATGTCCACCGCGACGACGGCTTCCGCAATCGCCAGGAAGCGCGCGAGATCGACAACCGTCTGCAGCGCCGACGTCACCGGCAGGTCGCGACGGGTCACGATGTCGTCGGAACGGAGCGGCGCGCGGCGCACCGAGGCTCCGGCGAGTGCCGACTTCGGTGACCTCGGCGGGACGGTCACCTCGATCGGATCACAGGGCGGCAGGTCCAGGCCGTGGGCCCAGCCGGCCGTCCGTCCGGCGAACGCTGCGCCTTCGGGCAGGCGGTGACTGACGGTCGCCAGTATCTGGTCGGGGCTCGAACGCAGTCCTGCCCACACGTACTGGCCGGCGCCGATGCGCCGCCAGCTCGCGCCCTGCAGCCGCTTCCACGTGAGCCCGGCGCGCTCGGCTTCGACGACCGTGAAAGGACCGTGCCTCAGCTCGTCAGGAACCACCGGGCGGCGTGCCATGCGCAGCAGGATGCCCCACCATCGGCCGCGCCACAACCCAACCGGTTAAGGCGTCTCCGTCAGCGCGCGACGGCGGGGGATGTTGCGTGGGCGAGGAACATCGTTGGCGCGCCGGTGCCGTCCGCCGGCACCGTCCACAGGTTCACGTCCAGCGTCGCGGGCGGGCCCTCGTCCTGCACGCCGTAGGCGATCCGCGAGGAATCCAGCCACTCCACCTGGTCGTCCACGCTGCGAGGGTCCGCCAGCGTCGTGTCCGCCATGGTCCGCAGGTCCAGCACGTGCAGCCGCCACCGGCGCTGGTCGCCGGGCAGCGGCTTCTTGTACGCCACCCGCGTGCCGTCCGGCGACAGGCTCGGGCACTCCACCCCGTCTGCCAGCACGCGCGCCGTGCGCGCGGCCA
>DASQZW010000181.1:0-13495 GCA_035638495.1 Terriglobales bacterium | reverse complement strand
GCTGCGCCGGCAGCACCGCGAGCGCGGCCTGAGCATCGGGCCGGCCACGCCGGTGGCCGGCTGGGGCGGTGAGCGGGGCGACAACCACTACATCGCCGACGTCTTCGCGGACGCCGCGTACGACGCTCGCACGAGAGCCGGCCCCTGAACGGCGACCCCAACTCGGCGGGTTTTCAGGCGGTCTCCGAGGCCGCTCAGCTCATGTCCCCGTTCCGGGGCACCTGGCTGGTGGTGGGTGGTTGGGCGGTAGACCTCTTCATCGGGCAGCTGACCCGGGAGCACGACGACGTGGACGTCGGCCTCGCCCGCCAGGACCAGGTCGCAGCCCGGCGCCTCCTGCCCGGCTGGCAGTACGAGAAGGTCGTCCCGCGGGGGACCAAGCTGGCGCGCGAGCCATGGCCGGAGGAGGAATGGCTGGACCTGCCGGTCCACGAGATCCACGCGCACTCGCCAGCGGGCCGCCACGTCGAGTTCCTCCTGCTGGAGCGGCGGAGGGACGAGTGGGTCTATCGCCGTGACCCGCGCGTCACGCTCGCCTGGGACCTGCTGAGCTTCGAGTCGCGCTTGGGGGTCGCCGTCCTCGCGCCAGAGGTCGTCCTGCTGTTCAAGGCCACGGGCAGGCGAGCGCGGGACCAGGCTGACTTCGAGGCGCTGATGCCGCGGCTGGCGGATCACCAGCGAGCCTGGCTCCGGGAGGCCATCGAGGTCGCGCACCCCGGCCATCGCTGGCTGCGTGACCTCGGATGACCAGTCCCAGCCCTCGGGTGACCGTCAACATGCGAGCAATGCCGGTCGGCGTCCTACTTCGCCGCCTGTTGGGCGACGACGCGCTGTTGGTGCCAGGGCCGAGCTAGGGCGCTCCACCCAGCCAGGCGCGGATTCCCTCCACATGCTCCCCCTCGTGCATCCACGAGTTGAGGCCGATGTCCCGCCAGGGCAGCCGGTCGGCCGACGTGCCCGGGAAGCGGCCCGGCGTGACCAGGTCCTCGTCGGACAGGGCGTCCACCGCCGCGACGAACTGAGCGAACACCCCCCGGAGCTGTCCGAGCACCGCCTCCAACGGCAGGTCACGGAGCTCCTCCCGGATCAGCTGGTTGCGCCGCTCGTACGGGACTTCCCACAGCGGCGACGCCGCGACCCCGCACTCCGTGATGAGCTCCAGCTCCTCCCGCTCGTACCAGAGGAGGTGCGCCAGCACGTCCCGCACCGTCCAGTCCCCGGCCACACCAGGCCGCTGCATCTGCTCCGGCGTCATCCCGCCCAGGACCTCCTCCAGCTCGGCACGGGTGGCCCGCAGCGCGTCGAGCACCTCCGCCTTCGTCACAGATGGGATGGTCTCACGCCGGTTTGCGCGCCAGCACCTCGACGGAGCAGCCCAGCTGAATCTGCGGGCGACCCTAGACTTACGCCTGTCGGGTGGAAGCGGACGACGTCGACGCGCTCCTCGCTCGGCTGCGGCGGTCACTGCAGCACCTGCCCGCGGCCTCGGGACTGCCCCGGCCCGAGTGCTACGGGCCCATCGGACGTGAAGTTGCCGAGCTCATCGCGAGGCTGCGTTCCCTGCCGGCCTCGGCATGGTCGCTTGGCCAGGAGTACCAGCGCAATCTCGAGCGGAACCCCGCCATCCAGGGCGAGCTGGCCCGGATGCTCCCGGTGCTGCTGGAACTGGCGCGGACCAGCGGCCGGCGGGCCGCCCTGCGGGCCGCCGCCGAGGACGCGCTGCTGACCCTGCCGCCGGCGGCCCACGCGGATTGGGAGTCGGCGACGGTGCTCTACGTGTGGGCGGTGGTCCTGCGAGACCTGCTCACGCCCCCACAGCTGCAGCTGTTCGCGCTGCCGTTCCGCGTGCTGCCGCTCGTCATTGCCGCCGACGCGTTGACGCCCGGCGGGGGGGCCGGGGGCCCGATCGCCCGGCCGGCACCGGTGCGGCCCCCACTGCCTCCGCCGCCGCCGCCTCGCCCGGCAACGGCAGGGCGCTCGCTTCCGACGTTCGAGGAGGTGGGAGGCCTCGAGGCGGTCAAGAGCGGACTGCGGCAGGCGGTGGGCGACGTCCTCCAGCATCCCGAGCAGGCCGCGCGGCTGCGGGTGCGGATCGGCGGCATCCTCCTGTACGGGCCGCCCGGCAACGGCAAGTCGTTCCTGGCCCGAGCGACCGCCGGAGAGTTCGGGCTGCAGCTCTTCGAGGTGTCCGGAGCGCGCATCGTGGAGGCCGGCGCCGGCGAGGCGGAGCGCAGTCTCCGGGAGGTATTCGGCCAGGCGGCGCGACGCCTGCCGTGCCTGCTCTTCATCGACGACATCGACTCGATCGCCCCCCATCAGGAGGAGCCCGGCCGGGGCGCGCGAGCCGTCCTGCTCGAGTGCCTGCAGCAGGCGGTCGAGACGCGGGGTCTCGTCGTCGTCGCGGCGACGGACAGCCTGGAGGCCCTGGACCGCTCGATCCTGCGTGAGGGGGTATTCGACTTCAGGATCCACGTCGACGATCCGGATCCGGAGGCCCGGCGCAAGGTGCTCCAGAACGAGCTGCGGGGACGGAGCGACCTGGGGGAGTCAGACGTGGACGACCTGGTACGCCGGACCGAGGGTCGATCCTCGGGGTACCTCTGCAGCCTCGTCAACCGCGCGGCGCAGCACGCCCTGCACCGGGTGGAGGCGGACGGCGAGGTCTCCGCCATCACCCGGCAGGACATGGAGGCGGCCCTGCGCGACCGCCTGGGCGTCGTGGGTGTGCGGCAGGAACGCCAGCTCGACTGGTCGGACCTGGTGCTTCCGGCCCGCACGAAGGAGCGCCTCGTCGTCCTGCAGAAGCTGGTCGAGGACCCCAACCGGGCGCGGGCGCTCGGCATGTCGCGCCTCCCCCGCGGAGCGGTGCTGTACGGGCCTCCCCGCACGGGCAAGACATCCATTGCGCGGGTGCTGGCCTGCCGCACCAGCTGCAGCTTCTTCGCGCTGAGCGGGAGCGAGGTCCGCAGCAAGTGGCTCGGCGAGACCGAGCGCAAGATCCGCGACCTGTTCCGCGAGGCCCGTGAGGCCAGGCCGTCCATGGTGTTCATCGACGAGATCGACGCTCTGGCCGCTCTCCGCGGTGGTGGCAGCGACTCGGCCAGCCGCGCCCACGACTCGGCGCTCAACCAGCTGCTGACCGAGCTCGACGGGTTCCAGACGACCGAGGGTGTCCTCGTCATCGGGGCGACCAACCGCTTCGACCTGCTCGACCCGGCGGTCGTGGCGGGTGGACGGCTCAGCGAGCACATCGAGGTCCCCCTGCCCGACCACGGAGACCGGCTCCGGCTGCTGCAGCTCTACACGCGAAGCACGCCGCTGGAACCGGGCGTCGACCTCGAGGACCTGGCAGCGCGGACCACCGGCATGGCCGGAGGGGACATCGAGTCCCTCTGCACCCGGGCCGAGATGAACGCGTTCGGCCGGGACGCCGCGGTCGTCAGTCGCGAGGACTTCGTCCGGGCCCTGGGTGAAGAGCCGCGACCCGCGTGAGGCCGGCGGGCCGGCGGGCGTACCCGGCGGAGGTCAGCGCCGGCCCGGCGCCGCGGACGCGGGCGCCGGCCGCGAGTTGCTTCGGGCCGACAGAACCTGCTCGATCTCCCGCTTGACCTGCTGGAGGTCCATGAACTCGCGGTAGACGGACGCGAACCGGATGTACGCCACCTCGTCCAGGTCGCGGAGGCGGTCCATCACCATCTCGCCGATCTCACCGCTCGGGATCTCCACCCGGCCGCTCCGGCGCAGGTCGGCCTCGATCTGGTCGACGATCCCGTTCAGCCGCTCGGGCGAGATGTCGCGCTTCTCTGTGGCCTTCTTCAGGCCGGTGAACAGCTTGTGAGGGTCGAAGTCCTCGCGCCGGCCGTCCTTCTTGATGACGAAGAACGGCACGGTCTCGATCCGTTCGTACGTGGTGAAGCGCTGGCCGCACTGCAGGCACTCACGCCGGCGGCGGATCGCCTCGCCCACCTCCGAGTCGCGCGAATCGACCACCTTGAGGTCGTGGTGGCCACAGTACGGGCATCGCATGCTTGGACTTTACAGCCTTCGGTTCCTGAGGAACGCCGGGATGTTCAGGTCCTCCTCGTCCGTCACGTAGGACGGCCGGCTTTCGACCAGCGGACGCGGGTACTCCGGCTGCGGCTGCGCAACCGGCTCCGCGGCCGGCTGGGCCTGGGCGGCGGGGCGCGCGGTCTTCCGGCCGAAGCCCGTCGCGATCACCGTGATCTTGACCTCGCCCTGCATTCGGTCGTCGTTGACCACGCCGAAGATGATGTTGGCGGCCGGGTCGGCCGACGCCTTCACGATCTCGGCGGCCTTCTCGCACTCGTGCAGGGTGATGTCCTTGCCGGCGGTGATGTTGAACAGGATGCCCTGGGCGCCGTCGATGGACGTCTCCAGCAGCGGGCTGGCCACCGCCTGCTTGGCCGCGTCCTCGGAGCGGTTGTCGCCCGAGCCGAATCCGATGCCCATCAGGGCCTCGCCGGTGTCCGTCATGATCGCCTTGACGTCGGCGAAGTCCAGGTTGATGACGCCCGGGTTCACGATCAGGTCCGCGATGCCCTGGACGCCCTGGCGGAGGACGTCGTCGGCGATCTTGAACGCCTCCTCCAGCGTCGTCTTCTTGTCCACGACCTGGCTCAGGCGGTCGTTCGGGATCACGATCAGGGCGTCGACCTTCTCACGCAGGTGCTTGATGCCCGTCTCGGCCGTCTCGTTGCGAACCTTGCCCTCGAACCGGAAGGGCCGGGTCACGACGCCGATCGTGAGGGCTCCCTCGGCCTTGGCCACCTCGGCCAGGACGCCGGAGGCGCCGGTGCCCGTGCCACCGCCCATGCCGGCGGTGATGAACACCATGTCGGCGTCCTTGACCAGTTCCGTGAGCTCGGCGCGGCTCTCGTCGGCCGCGTCGCGCCCCTTGGTCCAGTCGCCGCCGGAGCCCAGGCCCCGCGTCAGCTTCCGCCCGATGTTGACCTTGACGTCCGCGTTGCAGCGCTCCAGCGCCTGGAGGTCGGTGTTCACAGCGATGAACTCGACGCCCTTCAGGGCGCTCGAGATCATGCGGTTGATGGCGTTGCCTCCGCCGCCGCCAGCTCCGATTACCTTGATTCGGGCGCGCCCGTCCTGGCGATCCCCCTGCATGGTTGCCTCCTGCGTCACGTTCCACGACCTCTGCTGCATCGACGGGTGCGACCCACAGCCAATTGTCTCAGTTGTTCAAGCGATTGGGACGTTCTAGAAAAAGTCACGCAGCCACCGCGCGATGTGCTTGTACGCCGACTGGCCGTTTCCGTGGTTGGCGCGACCGTTGGAGGGACGGGCGGGCGCGATCCGGGCGCCCCACTTCACCAGGCCGACCACGGCCGCGTGCGACGGCCCAGCGACCCGGTCCGACAGGCCGCCGATGCCCATCGGCAGGCCGAGGCGCACGGCCGTGTCGAAGACGGCCTGCGCGGCGTCGGTGGTGCCCATCAGCCGGGCACCGCCGCCGGTCACCACGACGCCCGCAGGGAGCAGGCCGTCGTAGCCGCTGCGGCGCACTTCCTCGCGTGCGAGCTGGAAGATCTCACGCATCCGGGGACCGATGATCTCGGCCAGGAAGCGGCGCGGCGTCGGCTGCAGCCGGTCGCCGCCCACCTGCCGGACGTCGATGCGCTCCTCCGACGGGATGACCTCGGGCAGCGTGTGCCCGTAGTTCAGCTTCAGCGTCTCCGCCTCGAGCAGCGTCGTGCGTAACCCGATCGCGATGTCGTTGGTGACGTGGTTGCCGCCCACCGGCAGCACCGCGTAGTGGAGCGCCGAGCCCTCGTTGTAGACGACGACGTCGCTGGTCCCGGCCCCGATGTCGATCAGGCAGACGCCCAGGTCGACCTCGTTGGCGCTGAGCACGCCGTCACCGGAGGCCAGGCCCTGGCTGACCACGTCCTCGACGTCGAAGCCGGCCTGGTGCACGCACTTGATCACGTTCTGCACCGCCGTAGCCGAGCCGGTCACGATGTGCGTCTCGACCTCGAGGCGGTGGCCGGTCATGCCGGTCGCCTCCTTGACTCCCTCCTGCCCGTCGACCGTGTACGTTCGCGGGAGCACGTGGATCACCTGCCGGTCGTTGGGCACGCTCACGGCCCTGGCGGCCTCGACGACGCGGTCGACGTCCTCGTCCTCGATCTCCCGGTCCGGCCGCGAGACGGCGATCACGCCCCGGCTGTTCTGCGAGGTGATGTGGGGACCGGCCAGCGAGACCACGACCGACTCGCCACGCACGCCGGCCATCCGCTCGGCCGCGACCATCGCGGTCTGGATGGCGTGCACGGTCTTCTCGATGTTGACCACGACGCCCTTGCGCAGGCCCTCCGCGGGCACGTCGCCGACGCCGTCGACGTTCAGCTGGCCGTACTCATCGGCCTCCGCGATGACGACTGCGACCTTGCTGGTGCCAAGGTCCAATCCGACCAAACGTTTCCGCCTGGACAAGGGTGTGCTGCGATGCCTCCGAGAACGTCGAGAAAACCTGGCGGGTCATCGGTAAGCATAGCGGAGCCGTTGTACTCCTGAACGTCGGGACCTACCAAATCTGGTGGTCGGTGTCAGGGGATCGGGACAGCTACGCGCAGGGCGAGATCGGCTCGGGCACGGCCGTGGGCAGTGGGGACGGAGACGCCGCCCGGCCCGGGCGGGGCGTCGTGGTCCGGGTCGGGACCGCCACGGCGTACGGGTTCATGAGGTTGACGTACTGGACCGTATTGAAGTCGACGGCGCCGGAGGCGGCCAGCGCCCGCAGGGCGGCCAGCTTGCTGGTCAGTGTGGCGACCTCCTCGGGTGTGATCACGCGGCCGAACTGCGCCTTCCAGCCGGCCTTCGCGTTCATCGTCAGGTTCCCGCACGAGTCGATCGTGAACGACTGGACCTCCTGGCCGATGATGCCGGGCAGCTGCCGCTGGATGTTGACCAGGGCGACCAGCAGCGCGCGGTCCATCGGCGCCCGGCCGGTCCGCGGCGCCGGCCGCGCGGGCCCGTCGATGTCCAGCAGCGTCGCCGCGTCGACCCCGGCCGGACCCAGGACGACCGCCTCGGCCGACAGGTACCAGAACGGACCGCCAGCCGCGCGGTACACGGCCGCCGGCTGCCACTCGTCGATGGCGATGCGCACCCGGTCCGGCAGCTGTGTGCCGACCGAGGCCGACCGCACCCACGCGGTGGACGTCAGCCGGCGCTCGATCTCCCCCGGGTCTACCTGGAACACCGAGCCGGGGTGGTCGAGGCCCGCAGCGGCCAACACCTGGGCCGCCGTCAGCCGCTCGTTCCCGCTCACGTCGACGCGGCTCACGTGGAAGGCGGGCGCCACGAGCAGCGTCACCAGGGCGGCCAGCTCGGCGCCTGCGATCACCAGCGAGGCAATCCGGCGCGCCCGCCGCATGGCGCGCCCCTCGGACCGGCGAGGTCGCGGCCGGGCTCCGACGCCGGCCAGGCGCGACGCCGCCGTCCGGTGGGGGCGCATCAGCCGGCCGGCGGGCCCACGCGGCGCTGGTGGCGGTCGAGGCCGTGCTCGATCAGCCGCTCGCACAGATCAGGGAAGGGCACGCCCGCTGCCTTCGCGGCGTCCGGCAGGAGCGACAGCTCGGTCAGGCCGGGCACCGTGTTGACCTCGAGCACCCAGGGCACGCAGTCGCGGTCGACGATGAAGTCGACCCGCGCCATGCCCTCGCAGCCCAGCGCGCGGAACGCCCGGCCGGCGGCGTCGGCGGCCGCCCTCCGGGCCGGCTCGGGGATGCGTGCCGGGATGATGTGGTGGCTGCGGCCCTCGGTGTACTTGGCGTCGAAGTCGTACGTCTCGTTCTCGTACGTGATCTCCAGCGTGGGCAGCACGCACAGCTCCGGCGTGGCCAGCACCCCGACGGTGATCTCCGTACCCTCGACGAACCGCTGGACCATCACGCGGCCGTCGTACCGGCGGGCCAGGACGAGACCGCTGGCCAGCGCGTCCACGTCGCGGGCCACGGTCACCCCGATCGTTGAGCCCTCGCGCACCGGCTTGACGACCGCCGGCAGGCCGTAGCGTTCCGCGAGCACCTCGACCTCGTCGCCGGTGAACTCCTCGAAGTCCGGCACCGCGAAGCCCTCGGCCCGGAGCAGCAGGTTCGTCCTGGTCTTGTCCATGCAGAGGGCGCTCGCGAGCACGCCCGAGCCGGTGTAGGGCAGGTCCAGCAGCTCCAGCATGCCCTGGACGGTGCCGTCCTCGCCCAGCCGGCCATGGAGCGCGATGAACGCGCAGTCGAAGCCTCCGTCCCGCAGCCGGCTCCAGACGTCCCGGTCCAGGTCCACGGGTGTGACCTGGTGGCCGCGCCCGCGCAGGGCCGCGGCGACCTGCGCGCCCGAGCGGAGCGACACCTCGCGCTCGGCCGAGCGCCCGCCCTGGAGGACCGCGATGTTCATGGCTGTTGCTCCCGCCTGAATCCGACCCGTTCGACCTCGGGCTCCAGCGCCACGCCGAAGCGCTCCGACACCTCGGCCTGGACGCGCCGGATCAGCTGCTCGACGTCGGCGGCGCGCGCGCCGCCGTGGTTGACGATGAAGTTGGCGTGCAGCGGCGACACCTCGGCGCCGCCCTCCCGGGCGCCTTTCAGGCCGGCCGCCTCGACCAGGCGTCCGGCCGAGTCGCCGGGCGGGTTGCGGAAGACGCTGCCGCAGTTGAGCGTCCGGATCGGCTGCGTGCGCGTTCGCTCGGCCGTCCAGCCGGCCATCCTCCGCCGCGCCGCGGCGCCGTCGCCGGGAGCGAGCCGAAGCCAGGCGCCCGTCACGAGCGCCCCCGCCAGCCGGCCGTCGCGCAGCGCGGAGGTCCGGTAGCCGAGCTCCAGGTCGCTGGGCGCCCACTCGCGGCGCCCGCACCCGGGGCAGTATCCCTCGGCGCCGGTCAGCACCTCGACCAGCTCGGTTCCCCAGCAGCCGGCGTTCTGGTACACGGCGCCGCCCACCGTCCCGGGCACGCCGATCGCCCACTCGAAGCCGGCCAGGTCGTGGTCCGCGCAGATCCGGGCCAACCGCATCATCTTCAGGCCGGCCTGCGCGTACACGCGGCTGCCTTCCACCCGCCACTCCCGGTTCACGCAGCGGAGGACCAGGCCCTCGACGCCGCCGTCGGCGATCAGCAGGTTGGTGCCGGCGCCGAGCAGGAGGTACGGGATGTCGCGGCGGTGGCACTCGGCGACCAGGGCCTCGGGCCGGCTGCTTGCCACGAACCACTCGGCGGGCCCACCGATGTTGAAGGACGTGTGCCGCGCCAGCGGGTGGTCCCGCTCGACGCCGCGGAGGCCGTCGAGCCAGGCCCGGTTAGCCGGTGTGCGCCAGCTCATCGCCGAGCCTCCTGATGTCGCCCGCCCCCATGACGAGCACCAGGTCGCCCTCGCGGACGAGCTCCTCCAGGTGCCCGCGGGCGCTGCCGAAGTCGGGGGCGAACCGGGCGAGCGGCACCCGCGCGGCCAGGTCCGCCGCGGTGACCCCGCCGGGGTCGGGCTCGTCCGCCGGGTAGATCTCCGTCACGACCACCGCGTCGGCCACGCGCAGAGATTCCGCGAACTCGTCGCGGAGCGCCGCGAACCGGCTGTAGCGGTGGGGCTGGAAGACCAGGACCACACGCCGGCAGCCCAGCTCGCGAGCCGCGGCCACCGTGGCCCGCACCTCGGTCGGATGGTGCCCGTAGTCGTCGTACACCGGCGCACCGCGCCACGTGCCCAGTCGCTCCAGGCGCCGGGCGGCGCCCCGGAAGGCGGCCAGCGCGGCCGCCGCGACAGGCGGCTCGACGCCCAGCTCGACCGCCATGGCGACCGCCCCGGTCGCGTTCTGCGCGTTGTGCCGGCCGGGCACCGCGAGAGCGAGCTCGACCAGCGACACGTCGTCGCGCAGCACGCGACCGTCCTGCCAGCGGTAGTCGGCGCCGGGCGCGAAGCCGTACGTGACCCGGCGACCGCCTGCCGGCATCGCCGCGACCCGTTCGTCGTCGGCGCAGACCACGCACACGCCGGGCACGACCGCGAGGTGGTCGCGGAACAGCGTGTCCAGCTCGTCCAGGTCGGCGAAGTGGTCGGGGTGGTCGAACTCCACGTTGGTCAGGACGGCGTGCCGCGGCCGGTAGAGCGCCAGCGTCCCGTTCGACTCGTCGGCCTCGGCCACGAGCCAGTCGCCCCGGCCGGCCCGGGTGCTGGCGCCGTCGCCGACCAGCACCGTCGGGTCCCAACCGGCCGCGGCGAGGACCTCGCCGATCATCGTGGTCAGCGTCGTCTTGCCGTGCGAGCCGGCGATCGTGACGGACTCGCCGGTGGCGATCAGCTCCGCCAGCTGTTCCGGCCGGCTGCGCACGCGGGCGCCCGACGCCCGGGCCGCCTCCACCTCGCGCACGCCGTCGCCGCTCACCGCGGTGCTGTAGACGAGCAGGTCCTGACCGGCGGCGTGGGCCGGGTCGTGGCCGACACACACCGAGACCCCCTCGGCGGCGAGGGCGCGCGTGGTGGAAGACTCGCGCAGGTCGCAGCCGGAGACCTGGTGGCCCCGCGCCGCGAACACCCGGGCCAGGCCGGAGACCTGCGTGCCGCCGACGCCCATGAGGTGGACCCTCACCGCACGGCCTCCAGCGCACGGCCGCCGGCGACGTCCTCGAGGAGGTCCACGATCGCCTGCGCGGCTTCGGGGCGGCCCAGGGAGGCCGACGCCTCGGCCATCTCGCGCAGCCGCGCGGCGCTCAGGGATCGGAGCGTATCGACCAGCGTGTCGGGGGTCAGGTCGGCGTCGCCGATCCTGACCGCGGCGCCGGCGCGGACCAGGATGTCCGCGTTGTGCTCCTGGTGGCCGCCGCCGAAGGTGCCCGGGACCACGACCGCCGGCAGGCCGACCGCGGTGACCTCAGCGCAGGTGCCCACGCCGGCGCGGCAGACCGCCAGGTCGGCGGCCGCCAGGAGACCGGGCATGTCGTCGCTGAACGCGATCGGCCGATAGCCGGGCCGGACCAGTGCGGCGGCGGCGTCTTCACCCTGGCGGCCGGTCAGGTGGACGACCTCCTCGTACGCGTCCAGCAGCGCCTCGACCGAGCCCCAGACCGCCTCGTTCAGCCTCCGCGCGCCCTGGCTGCCCCCGATGATCAGCAGGCGTCGGGCCGGCGCCTCCGGGACCCGGCGGGTGAACCCCGGCCGCAGCGGGTAGCCGGTCAGCACCGTCCGCGGCGTGCGGAACGCCTCGACGTCCTCGGGGAACGTCACGCAAGCGGCCGACGCGCCGGGCCGGAACAGGCGGTTGGCCAGGCCCCGGGCCTCGGACACCTGCAGCACATACGGCACGCCGCGGAGTCGCGCGGCCGCGATGGCCGGCGCCATCACGTACCCGCCCACGCCCATGACCACGTCGGGGCGGAAGCGGTCGACCACGCGCAGGCCCTGGACCAGGGCCGCGGGCAGCACCCCGGGCAGCGCCAGGTTCCGGAGCGGCTCGTCCCGGTTCAGGCCGCGGATCCGGATGGTCTCGAGGGCAAAGCCGTGGAGCGGTACGAGACGCTCCTCGGGACCGCCCGCGCGGCCGACGAGGAGGAGGTCAGCCTCCGGGTGCGCGGCGCGGAGTGCCTGGGCGACGGCCAGCGCCGGCGACAGATGGCCGCCAGTTCCGCCGCCCGAGATCAGCAGTCGCATCGGTCCTCCTCGCACTCGGTTCATCCTGTGCCTGCGCCGCCACGTTGAGCAGCACGCCCATCGCCGCCAGGGTGATCGCCAGCGCCGAGCCACCGTAGCTCACGAACGGCAGCGGGACGCCGGTGGCGGGCAGCGTCGACGTCACGGTGGCCATGTTCACGAAGGCCTGGAACCCGATCCACGTCGTGATGCCGGTGGCCAGCATGACACCGAAGCGGTCCGGCGCGCGCATGGCGGCCCGGTAGCCGCGCACGGTCAGCGCCACGAAGCAGGCCAGGATCAGCGTCGTCCCCAGCAGGCCGGTCTCCTCCCCGATGACGGCGAAGATGAAGTCGGTGTGGGCCTCGGGCAGCCAGCCGTACTTGAGCACGGAATGGCCCAGGCCGATCCCGAACGGTCCGCCCGAGCCCAGGCCGATGAGGGCCTGCACGGGCTGGTACGTGTCGCCGAGCGGGTCGCGGAACGGGTCGAGGAAGGTGGTCAGCCGGTGCTGCCGGTAGCTCTCCAGCAGGACGAAGAGTGCGAACCCGACCGCGAGCCCGAGCAGGAGCAGGGCCACGTGGCGCTTGCGGCCGCCTCCCACGAAATAGATCCCCACGAGCATCGCGCCGAGCACGACGGCGGTGCCCAGGTCTCGCTGCAGCATCATGATGCCCAGCACGCCGCCGAGCACGATCGCGAAGGGCAGGAACCCGTCGGTGAAGCTGCGCAGGCGCCCCTGCCGGTTGTCGACCCAGTGGGCCACGTACACCGCGAGCGCCAGCTTGCCGAGCTCGGCCGGCTGGAACGTGCCCAGCGGCCCGAGGTCGAGCCAGCGGCTGGCCCCGTGCGTCCGGCCGGGGTCGACGCCGATGTGCGGCACCAGCACCAGCAGCATGAGCACGACGCTCGCGATCGCGCCGGCCGGAGCCCAGCGGCGGAGCCGGCGGTAGTCGACCCGCTGGAGCACGAACAGGGCGGCCAGGCCGGTGACGGCGAACACCAACTGTCGGCCGAAGTAGTAGTAGGCGGAGTCGAAGGCCAGGAGGCCCTCGACGGAGCTGGCGCTGAGCACCATGACCAGACCGGCCGCGAGCAGCGCCAGCGTCGTACCCAGCAGCCACCGGTCGGTCGCCCGGAGCGCCGCTAGCACGAGAAGGGTCCCTCCCCCCTCGCGGGGGAGGTGGCCGCCCCCGCGGCCGGCGGGGGGGCATTTCGGAAGATCCGTCTGAGCGACCCCCCCTCCGGGCCCTGGAGGGCCCTCCTCCCCCGCGAGGGGGGAGGGACGAACTCTCCTCTCATGCTCGGTGCAGCGCCCGGACCGCTTCCTTGAAGCGGCGGCCGCGCTCCTCGTAGCTGGCGAACATGTCGTAGCTCTTGTACGCGGGGCTGAGCAGGACGGTGTCCCCCGGCTGCGCCATGCCCCCGGCCAGCTCCACCGCCTCCTCCAGCGACCCGGCCCGGCGCACCCGGTGGCCGGCCAGGCGGTCCTGCAGCTCGTCGGCGCTCGCGCCCAGCAGGACCACCCCTCGCGTCTGCGCGCGCACGGCAGCCAGCCACTCGGCCAGCTCGAACCCGTTCCCGTAGCCGCCCGCGATCAGGACCACCGGCGTGTCCGCGAACGCGCGCAGGCCGACCAGGCCCGCGTCCGGGTTGGTCGCCTTTGAGTCGTTGTACCAGCGCGTGCCCCCCCACTCCCCGACCAGCTCCAGCCGGTGCTCGACGCCGGGGAAGCGCCGCACGCCCTCCTCGATCGCCTCGTCGGAGAGGCCGGCCGCGCGGCCGATCGCCGCCGCCGCCAGCGCGTTGAGGCGGTTGTGCTCGCCCGGCACGCCCACCGCAGGCACCGGGCG
>DASQZW010000180.1:0-19084 GCA_035638495.1 Terriglobales bacterium | reverse complement strand
AGGGTGAAGTCGATCGACCCTCGCCAGGCGGTGGCGATCCAGTTGAAGAACTTGATGCCGGTCGGCACCGCGATCAGCATCGTCATGATCATGAAGAAGGTCTCGACGTAGATGTCCATGCCCACCGTGAACATGTGGTGGCCCCACACCGCCAGTGAGAGGAAGACGATCCCGAAGAACGCCGCGACCATCGTGTTGTAGCCGAAGATCGGCTTGCGCGCGAAGACCGGGATGATCTCCGAGATGATGCCGAAGCCGGGCAGGATCATGATGTAGACCTCGGGGTGCCCGAAGAACCAGAACAGGTGCTGGTACAGCACGGGCCGGCCCGCGGTCGTGAAGAAGTTGGTACCGAACTGGCGGTCGAACTGGAGCAGGATCATCGCGGCGGCCAGCGGGGCGCCGACGATGAGCAGCAGGATCGAGGTCGAGACCTGGCCCCACACGAACAGCGGCATGCGGACGAGTGACATGCCGGGCGCCCGCAGCGCCACGATCGTGGTCAGGAAGTTCGTGGAGGCCGCGATGCCGCTGATCGCCCAGATGATCAGGCTCAGGTTCCAGAAGTCGACGCCCCACCCGGGGTTGAAGGGCAGCGTGGTCAGCGGCGGGTAGCCCGTCCAGCCGGCGTTCAGCGCGCCGCCCGTGAAGAAGCCCATGTAGTAGACGATGATCGAGACTGGGATCATCCAGAACCCGAGCAGGTTGAGGCGCGGGAAGGCCATGTCGCGGGCGCCCACCATGATCGGCACGAAGTAGTTCGCGATGCCGGTCATGAAGATCGTGACGAAGAAGAAGATCATCGTCGTCCCGTGCGCCGAGACGAGCTGGTTGTATGTCTCCGCGGTCACCACGTTGGCGTTCGGGGTGCTCAGCTGCAGCCGCATGACCAGGGCGAACACGCCGCCGATGACGAACGAGACCATCCCCGTCGTCATGTACATGATGCCGATCAGCTTGTGGTCGGTCGTGGTCAGCCAGAGGCTGATCGGCTTCCAGAAGGTGTCGTCGTAGCTCTTGGGACGCGGCGGCGCGAGGGTTGCCATGGGCGCTTCCCACGATGACTGCGCCGGTCCGCGCGCGCACACGGGTCCGGCCGAGGGCTTGTGCGGATCGTGAGCGGCGCAGACAGGTTCTGTCTAAGTCGTTCCGCGGCCACACGGTCGCCGTGCAGCGCACGCCGCAAGCTGATCCGCATGATCCCAGGTCCGGTCGAGGTGGCCGTCATCAGCTTCGAGGGCAACCGGTTCAAGGGCGAGATCGCGCCCGCGCTGGAGGAGATCGTCGAACGCGGCATCGTGCGGATCGTGGATCTGGTCTTCATCACGAAGGACCACGCCGGCCGCGTGCTCAAGTTCGAGGTCGACGACACGGACCCCGAGGTGGCCGGCGCGATGTCGCCGCTCGCAGACGAGGTCTCGGGTCTGCTGTCCGAGGAGGACGTGCGCGAGATCGGTGAGCAGCTGGAGCCGAACAGCTCGGCGGCGATGATCGTGTTCGAGCACGCGTGGCTTCGCCGCCTCCGCGAGGCCATCCTGAACGCCAACGGCCGGCTGGTGGCCCAGGAGCGCATTCCGATGGAGGTCGTGGAGCGCGCGCTGGCGGCGCGGGCCGGCGTCTGAACGCCACAAGGGAGAACGGATCGATGTTGAGGCGAAGACCCGTCGTCGGCAGGCGTGGACCGGGACTCCTGGGTATGGCGGCGGTCGGCGGCGTCGCCTACGCGGCCGGCCGTGGCGGGGCCAACCGGGCTGCGCAGGAGCAGATGCAGGACCAGCAGATCGGGGAGCTCCAGGCCCAGCAGGCAGCGGCGCAGCAGCCGGTGGCCACGCAGCCGCCGGCCGCTCCGCCCGAGATGACGTCGGACGACCGGCTCCGCCAGCTCCGGGAACTGGGTGAGCTCAAGTCCTCGGGCGTGCTCACCGACGAGGAGTTCCAGCGGGAGAAGGCGCGCCTCCTGGTTCCGCGCTGACGGCCACCGGAACCCGTCCGGCGCACCTGGCGGCGCGTCTGGGGACGCCTCTGCCCACGGACCATCGGCCCCTGTCGTCCAGGTCGCCTGGGGTCGCGCGACCAGCGTGGGACAAATCCCTGTGCGCGCGAAAGTCACGCCGCCGTGAGCCTGCAAACCGGAGCCGGCTCGGGGCACGATCGGGAGATGCAGCGAAGTCGTCTGCGGACCTGGATGCAGCGAATCGTGCCGGCGGTGCTGGGCCTGGCAGCCATCGCCGCGGTCATCGTGCTGCTCGATCCCGCCGCCGTGGGGCGAGCGCTCAGCCGGTTCAACCTGGAGCTCCTGCCGGCCATCATCGGCCTGTGGCTGGCGATCTACTTACTGCAGGGGGTGCGCTGGCACTACCTGCTCCGGGACGCGGGCGCTCGTCTGCGGGTCCGGGACAGCGTCATCCTCAACGCGGCGGGGCAGACGATCACCGCGCTGATCCCGCTGGGCGACCTGACCCGCGCGGCCTTCGCGTCGGAGGCCAGTGGTCAGGAATTCGGGACGATCGCGGCGACGGTCACCGTCCAGGAACTGACCTACACGTTGATGCTCATTCTCTGCGCCCTGCCCGTGCTCCTGACGCTCCACCACGGAATCCTGCTTGTTGTCCTGACGCTGGTGGGGATGGCGGCGATCGTGGTCATCCTGACCGTGTCGCCCGTCTTCCACGCGGTGCACCGCGTGATCGCCCACATCCCGCTGCTGCGCCGACTGCTGCCGGCGATCGACGAGCTCCAGAGCGAGACCGCGGAGCTCCTCCACCGGCCCGATGCGCTGGCGATGTCCGCCGTCGACCTGGCCAGGGCGCTCGCCGCGATCACGGCCTTCTGGCTCGTGGTGGAGGCGGTGTCGCCGGGCCGCGTGGGGTGGGTCGACGCCGCGTTCGTCCTCGCCCTGGCCTCCATCGGCGGCGCGATCAGCCTCATCCCCGGAGGCGTCGGCGCCAGCGAAGCGGGCCTGGCGGGGCTGCTGCTCCTCTTCGCGGTGGACGGGGGCGGGGCGGCGGGGGCGGCGCTGGTCCAGCGGGTGCTGGCCACCGGGTTGGCGCTGGCGCTCGGCCTGGGCGCCTATGCGATCGCACGCCGCCGCCTGGCGCTGGGCGGGCTGTTCGAGCTGGTCGCTCACCCTCAGGACAAGAGCGCTGCCCGATCGGGCGCAGGGGCGAGCTGACGCCGGCCGGCGGGCCGTCAGCGCTCGCGCTTGAGCTTGCGCCAGCCGCCGGCGCGGTTGTTGGCGATGATCTGCCTGAGCATCGCCGTCAGAGCGGCCGCATTGATGGTCTCGCCCTCGCGGACGGCCATGGTCCGGGCGGTCTGGTTGTCGTGACCGGCCGTGATGATCCCTTCGGGATCCGGGACGATGGCGCCGTCGTAGAGGAACACGTTGACGTGGTCCTTCGCCGCCAGCAGCGCGCAGATGTTCCCCTGCAGCACGAAGTACGGCTGGCGGGTGCGTTTGATGGTCTCGACGACCTCCTCGTCGGCGGCGTGGACCAGGTCGCGGACCTGCCGGCAGATTGCCTGCTGCCACTCGGGCAGGGAGTCGATGTAGGCGTCGACGCGGGGGTCGACCGCGTATGTCATCGTGGAGTCACCTCATGTTCGGAGACGATCTCGACGCCTTTGCCGAGGTCCAGGACTCGCTGGTCCGCCTCATGCGCGACGCCGATGCCGGCGATTGGGCGCTGCCGTCCGGGGGCTGTCCCGGCTGGACGGTCGGCGACATCTTCCTCCATCTCGGCCTGACGCTCGCGCAATTTGTCGACCGCCGGTCGCTCCCCCGGGTCGAGGGCCTCGGCACCGAGCGGGCGAACGACGTCCTGGTCGAGCACCGGCGATCGTGGACGCACGAGCAGGTGTTCGACGCCTACGTCGCCGACGCCCGAACGACGCTGGACCGCATGCGGGCGATCGGGCCGGACAGCGACGTCGTCCTCGACCTCGGCGACGTCGGCAGGTATCCGTTCGCCGACCTGGTGAAGGCGTACGTCTGGGACCACGTCACGCACATGACCTGCGACGTGGTGGCACCCGACGGGCCGCTCCGGCGCCCGGGGCCACCCGCGACGGAGCGGGTGATGGGCACGGTGGTGGACTGGATCTTCACCGCCCTGCCGCAGCAGGTCCGGGACGTGCCGGCTGTGGCCGGCACGATCTCGCTCGACCTCCGCGGACCGGGTGGCCGGCAGGTCGGGCTGGCCGTGCGTGACCGGCGGTTCGCGGTCTCCGACGCCCCGGCGGGCGAGGCGGTCGCGACCGTGACGTCGTCGACCGCCGACCTGCTCCGCTGGGCGACGCAGCGAAGGAGCTGGCGCGACCCCGGCGTGACCGTCACCGGCGACGGCGACGCGGCTGCGCCGGCGCTCGACGTCATCCGCGTGTTCTGATCGGATCCACACGACCTCGGAGGATAGACAGGAGTTGGAGCAGCCAATGACGGACCGCCTCGAACGCCTCGCGCGGACGCCGGACGACCTGCGCAGTGCCACCCACGACCAGGACGACGAGGCACTGAGCCGCCGGGCCACGCCGGACGACTGGTCGGCGAAGGACGTGGTCTGCCATCTCCGCGACGTCGAGGAACTGGTCATCCTCCGCTTCCACACGATGCTGGCGATGGATGAACCCCGCGTGCTGGCGGTGGGGGCGGTGCCCGTCGACCGCGCGGCGTGGGGCTTCGATGCAGCCGTGCCATACCCACTCGACGCGGACCGCTGGCGCGAGGAGCGCCAGTACGAGCGCAACGACACCACTGCCGCGCTGTCGTCGTTCACCCGCCGGCGCGGCGAGGTGCTGACGCTGCTCCGACGGCTGTCGTCGGACCAGTGGGTGCGCGCCGCGCTGCATCCGAGCGGCGCGCGCTGGACGTTCGCCGACTGGACGGCGGGGATGGCCCGCCACGACGACGCGCACCTGGAGCAGCTGAGGCGCGCGCTGGCCGGATGATCGGGAGGCCGGCCCCGGCCGGCCTCCCGCGCGTCACCGCCCTGCTGGCTAGTGCCAGCTGTGCGGATCGTGGTGGTTGGCGTTGTTGATGCCGGGCGGAACGTTCTCACGGGCCGCGGTCTCGCCTACCAGGCTGCCGGCCGCCGACGCCACGCCGCTGCTCGTCGTGAACATCGCCTCGTTGAAGACGCTGCCGCTGGGCGCGGTCGCCACCGCGAAGACGCCGTGCGCCGTCCCCGACGCGTTGAACGACGTCGAGATGTAGTCGCCGACCATGAAGCCCTGGGTGGTGCTGGCCAGCCACGTCACGGTCATCGGCCCCGCCACCTGGGTGGCGGCGCCCCACGTGGCCGCGCCGGTCGTTGACGAGATCGTGCCGATGTCGAGCTGGCACGTCGACTGGCTGCAGTTCGAAACGGGGTAGAAGTAGTAGGTCAGCACCAGGTGAGCGGTGCCGCCCGACGTGGACCGGTCCACGGCCAGCCCGGGGATGAAGTGGTCGCGACCGCTGTTCGTGGCGTCGATCGGGACGCGCGTGATCGCCGACCACGTGACGCCGTCGGTCGAACTGCTGAACACCAGGTCGTTCGAGCTCCCGTGGCGCCGGAACCGGCTGTCCGACCACACCACGAACACCCGGCCGGCCCCGTCGATCTCGGCCGTCGGAAGCGGCCCCGAGCGGAGGTTGCCGGCCTCGGCGTGGTTGTGGATGAGCGCGATGGTCGTCACGTCGGTCCAGCTGTTGCCGCCGTCCGTCGAGCGGAAGGCGCCGACGGCCGTCTCGTTGGCGTTGTCGAGGGGGACGATCACGGTGCCGTTGGGCTGGACCAGGGGCTGGCCGCCGATGCCGGCCTCACCGCTCGTCGTGGTCTTCTTGGCCCCCCAGGTGACGCCGCCGTCGGTCGACGTGCTCATCTGGATCAGGTTGCCCTGCGCGTTGTTGTCCCACTCGACGTAGCAGTTCCCGAAGTGCGGGCTCGTCGAAGTCGTGTCGCAGGCCACCCAGGTCTTGTCGGTGCCGCTGTCGGCGTTGACGGTGACCGGGTTGCCCCAGGTCCGACCGCCGTCGGTGGACCGGCTGACGATTGCCCCGGCGCCGGTGGTGCCGGTGATCGGCAGCGACGCGATGAGCCAGACGTTGTGCCTGGCGTCGAACGCGACCGCGGGGTCGCTGACCCGGTCGAACGGACCGTTCGGCACGATCGGCGCGGACACTCTGGTGATGCCGGGCAGGAAGCCGTGCGTCCAGGTGCCGCCGCCATCCGTCGACGTGGCGAAGCCGATGTCGGACGACCCGCCGTCCGTGAAGCGCCCGGACTGGAAGGCCGACACGATCGTGTTCCCGCTCGACAGCGTGTCGGGCTCGACCTGGGTCGCGTGCTGACTCGTGCTGTTCGTGAACGGATCTGAGCTGATCTGAGTCAGCGCCAGGTTGGCGAGAACGGGCGCCGCCGCCAGGGCGGCGCCGAGCACCGCCAGGGCCAGGCCGACCCCGCCACGTGTCAAACGTCCGCGAAGCAATGACGCAGCCATCGGGAATCCTCCTCCTCGCGAAACGAACCAACCCCGCACCAGAGGTGCAACTACGCGACTGTAGTCCTGCTGCACCAGTCGGTCAAGGACGTTCCTGAGCGACGGACCTCTACACTCCGTGGTCGACGCGATGGCGGTCCTGGTCTGGCTCCACCTCATCGGCGCGGCGCTCTGGCTGGGCGGACTTGTCACCCTGGCGCTGACTGTTGTGGTCGCGCTGCGCGCCCTGCCGCGCCCGGCGTTCCGGGGCTTCGTGCGGCAGGCCGCGTGGGCGTTCGCCGGTCTGTCGGGGGTGGCCTGGCTGCTGATCGGCGCGTCGGGCCTGCTGTTGGCCGGCCAGCTCGGCTGGCCGGCGCCGGTCCGGATCAAGACGGCGCTGGCCGGCGCCGTGCTGGCGGCCACCGTGGCGCACGTGCTCACGGGCCGGCACACCGACTCGCGGCTGGCGGCGCTGACGTCCAGGACACTCGCCCTGCTCGTGTTCGTCGGGACCCTGGCGATCTTCTGGCTGGGCGTCGAGGCGGCGGGGTAGTCAGTCCCCGGCGGTCACCCGGTCGACGAAGTCGCCGACCAGGTCGAGCACCTCCTGCCGGTTGATCTCGTTGAAGACCTCGTGCTTCGCGCCCTCGTACAGGCGCTCGGTGAAGTTCGATCCGCGCAGATGCTCGATGGCAGGGCGCGTCGCCTCGATCGGGACCAGCGTGTCCTCGGACCCGTGGACGTACAGGGTGGGCAGGTCGCCGAGGCCGGGGCCCGCGTCGACGGCCGCGAACGCCGCCCGCATGGCCGCCAGCATCGGCCGCTTGAAGGGTCCGTGGTGCACGAGCGGGTCGGCCGCGTAGGCCTCGCCCACCGCGGGGTCGCGGGACAGCGTGCCCGGATCGAGCGCGATCTCGGGCAGCTCCGGCAGCCCCAGGAGCACCTCGGCGAACTCGTGGCGGCCGATCAGCGGTCCGGACAGCACCAGCCCGACCAGGTCCTCCCGGTGCAGCTGCGCATAGCGGGTGGCGATCAGGCCGCCCATCGAGTGGCCGATCAGCACGACCGGCAGACTCGGATGGGCCCCGCGCGCCATGGACGCGGCGTGGTGGAGGTCCCCGACGGCCTCGTCGAAGTCCACGATCACCGCGCGGTCGCCGCCGGAGAGGCCGTGCCCGAGGTGGTCGGGACTCCAGACCGCGGCGCCCCGGTCGACCAGGGCATCGGCCACGTGGCCGTACCGTCCCGAGTGCTCGCCGTAGCCGTGCGCGAGGAGCACGATGCGCCGCGGGCTCGCATCCTCCCAGACGTGCACGACGATCGGCCCTCGCGTCCCTTCGAACGTCTCCGTGCGCTTCATCGCCGACATCGTAGGTGCGCGGCGCACCGGCGGGGACTTCAGCGGCGCCCACGACCAGGAGGGGGTCCCGATTGGTTGTCTGATCATGACGGGGCGCTTGAGACCGAGCGGAGCCGGGGGCTCAACGGGGCCGGCTCACACTGCCGGCGTAGCATTGGTTCGCGGTGCGGCTGGCCATCGTATTCGACTTCGGCGCCAGCCCCAGGGTCCGGGGCGCGGGGAAGGCTGTCCCGCGGGCGGTTCCACCGCGATGAGCGATGCTCGGCCGCGGCGTCGGGACGAGGCCTCCATCGGCCTCGTCGGCGTGCTCACGATCGCCACGCGCGGCGCCGCCGGGCCGGGCGAGGTGCACGTCAAGGTCCGGGGCGGGTCCGAGAGCTTCCTGGCGTGGTCCGACCAGCCGCTGCCGAAGGGCACGACCGTGCTGGTCACGGACTCGCGTGGAGAACGGACGGTGGACGTCATCGAGTGGTCCAACCCGTGGGATACCGGGCTCGACGAGCCCGGCGGAGGAGTGAGCTGATGTTCGGTTATCGTGTTCCCGCACCCGACCAGGCCATGCTGATCTCCGGTGGCCGGCGGCACCGAGAGGTCGCGCCCTTCCGGGTGGTCACCGGGCACGGCGCCTTCGCGCTCCCGCTGTTCCGAAAGGTCGGTTTCCTGACGCTGTCGATGTGTGAGGCGGAGGTCGCCGAGACCTGTGTGACGCGGCAGGGCATCGCGCTCAACGTCAGGGCGGTCATCGCGTTCAAGGTCGGCAACGACCAGGAGAGCGTGGTCAACGCGGCGCAGCGGTTCCTGTCGGACCAGGACCAGATGTCCACCCTCACCGGCCGGATCTTCGCCGGCCACCTGCGCTCGATCATCGGCTCGATGACCGTCGAGGAGATCGTCACCGAGCGCCAGAAGCTGGCGACGGAGGTGCTCGACGGATCGAAGGCGGAGATGGCCAAGATCGGGCTCATCGTCGACTCACTGCAGATCCAGTCCATCGACGACATGAAGGCCGGCTACATCGACGCGATGGCGGCCCCGCACAACGCCGCGATCCAGCGGCAGGCGCAGATCGCGCAGGCGCAGGCCCAGCAGGCGGCGGCCGAGGCGCAGCAGGAGTCGCTGCGCAAGCAGGCGGAGTACGCCCGGCAGACCGCCATCGTGCAGGCGCAGTACAAGGCCGAGGTGGACCGGGCCCAGGCCGAAGCCGCGCAGTCAGGGCCGCTGGCCCAGGCGCAGGCGCAGCGCGAGGTCATCGCGGCGCAGACCGAGCTGGCCCAGCGACAGGCCGAGCTGCGGCAGCAGCAGCTGGTGGCCGAGGTCGTCAAGCCCGCCGAGGCGGACGCGGAGCGTGTGCGCATCCTGGCCAAGGCAGAGGCGGAGCGGATCAGGATCCAGGCCGAGGCGGCCGCATCGAACAACCGCGTCGCGCTCGACCGGATGCTGATCGACCAGCTGCCCCAGATCGTCAAGGAGGCGGCGGGCGGATTGGCGGGGGCCAACGTCAACGTCCTGAACGGCGCCGACGGCCTCGGCGAGATCGCGGCCGGCCTGGTCAGCCAGGGGCTCGTGATCCTCGACCTGGTCAAAAAGGGGCTGCCTGCGACCGAGGCGGCGCAGACGGTGATCGCCGAGCCGGACCGCCTGGCCGCGCGGCCCACGGACGGTCGCGGCAGCGGATCCTGACGGACCAGGAGCGGTCTCGCGGTATCGAGTTCCGCGCGGGGGTGCGGACGGGGCGTGGTGCAACAATCGCGGTCGGGACACCCCGTGCATGGACGACCGAAGGAGACCGTGATGGCAAACAGCGTCTACCGCGTGACCGAGATCGTCGGGACCAGCAGCGAGTCGTGGGAGGCGGCCACGCGGACGGCCGTCGAGACCGCCTCCACGACTCTCCGAGACCTGCGCATCGCGGAGGTGGTCAGGCTCGACGTGACGATCGACGACGGCAGGGTCGCTACCTATCGAGCCCGGCTGAACGTGTCGTTCAAGTACGAGGGCGGCGACTGATCGCGACCGGCGGCGCGCCGTGAGGGCGGTCGTCCAGACCGGCTACGGCTCGCCGGAGGACGTCCTCCGCCTCGCCGAGGTCGACGAGCCGGTGCCTGGCGACGGCGAGGTCCTGGTCCGGGTGCGCGCCGCCTCGGTGCACGTGGATGTCTGGCATGTGGTGACCGGCCGGCCGTACGTCCTGCGGCTCATGGGCAGCGGGGTGCGCCGGCCGAAGCGGTCCATCCCCGGCACGGACCTGGCGGGGCAGGTCGAGTCGGCCGGCCGGAACGCCACTCGCTTCCAGCCGGGCGACGCGGTGTTCGGCGAGGTCGCGAGGACGCAGTGGCAGAACGGTGGGACGTTCGCCGAGTACTCGGTCGTGCCCCAGGAGGCGCTGGCGCTCAAGCCGGACGACGTCACGTTCGAGCAGGCAGCGTCGGTGCCGACCTCGGGCGGCATCGCACTGAACTGCCTGCGCCTTGGCCGCCTCTCGGCCGGCCGGAACGTCCTGGTCAACGGCGCCGGGGGCGCCGTGGGCAGCATCGCCGTCCAGGCCGCCCGGGCCGAGGGGGCGCGCGTGACGGGCGTCGACCACGGCGAGAAGCTGGAGATGATCCGCTGGCTCGGCGCGGACCACGTCATCGACTACACCCGAGAGGACTTCACGAGGGGCGGCGAGCGCTACGACCTCATCCTGGACGTGGCGTCGACGCTCTCGCTGGGCGACTGCAAGCGCGCGCTGACGCCCGACGGGCTCTACGTGATGGTCGGCCACGATCACTTCGGCGAGGCGAGCGGGCGTGTCCTGGGCAGTTTGCCGCGTATGCTCGGCCTCGTCGCGCGGGGCCGGTTCGACCATCACCTGCCCGCGCCCGACCTCCGAATGCCCGCCAGGGGCGACACCGTGGCCACGCTGCGGGCGCTGCTCGACGCGGGGAGCCTGACGCCGCTCGTCGGCAGGACGTTTCCGCTGGGCGAGGTCCCCGCGGCCCTGCGCTCCCTGCAGGAAGGACGGGTCCTGGGCCGGATCGTCATCAACCCGTAGGGGCGGCGGACGGGTGCACGACCGGCGCGTACCCGGCTCGGATCGCCGCCACGGTCGGCGCGGGCGTCAGCACCGTCACGTTTCCCGCCGGGCGCGGGCGGCCCTCGCCGTAGCCGGCAGGGGTCCACGCGTGCAGCCCGTCGTCGAGCACGAGCCAGGGGCGGCCGTCGACCTCGACGAACGTGCCGCCCGGCAGGGACCCCGCGGGCGCCTCGTACGTCCGCTTGGTGCGCCCCTCGCCGACGCGCGCGGCGTGCAGGGTGCGGTCCATCGGGTCCGCGCCGGCCGGATGCCCGGGGTGCGCGGCCAGGAAGGCGCGCTGGAAGCGGCCGTAGTCGGCCCACCGGCACTCGGCGCAGGGCCGGTGGCCTGCGGCGAGCGCCGTGGCCTCGTCCAGGAAGAACAGCGCGGTCCAGCGGCCTGGGGGCATCACGAACCGCCGCCGCCCGCGGAAGGAGAGCGCGCATGCGATCCAGCGCCTCACCTGCCACTGGCGGACGATGCGGCCGTCGTCCGAGTGGACGCACCCGCGGTTGCCCATCAGCGTGCCCCGTGCCTCGGCGAAAATGAGGGTTCCGTAGGGGGTGACGCGGTTCTGCCGGGGCACCGGCACATTCTGTCCTGAACGATGTTGCGCTGGCCGGTGCCGGGGTCTGTAATGGGATCGAGGAGGTTGGTCATGGCTATCTACGAGTTCGAGTGCCGCTCGTGCGGCAAGCGCTTCGACCTGACCATGGCGATGAGCGAGCACGACCGGCTCAAGGAGCAGCCGCCGGCCTGTCCGGACTGCGGCGCTCGGGAGACGAGTCAGCTCGCGTCGACGTTCAGCTGCAAGGCGCCGAGCAAGTACTGACGCCCGCAAGCGAAGAAAGGGCCGGCCCTCGGCGGGCCGGCCCCTCGTGCTGCAGGGCGCCCTACTTCGCGGTGTTGAAGAAGAGGTCGGAGGCGCCCGCGGTGGCGATCGGCCTGGACATGCAGAAGAACGCGCGGAACGTCCCGGCCGACGACGTCAGGCCGTCGTAGTCGCCGAGGAACAGGCCGTTGGCGTTCGGCGCCGTCGTGTAGTCGAACGAGCCGCTCGTGCTGAGGCGGGTCTCACCGCCGGAGGTCCAGCTCGCCGCGCTGGAGCAGTCGCTCGTGGCCGAGTGGCAGTGCGCGATGAACGCGTCGGTCAGGCCCGGCTTCGCCGCCGTCGCGTTCTCGAGGTCGTAGTAGATGAGCCCGACCGTGCCGTCGGCCGCGACGTCGATCTGGGGCACGAACGCGGGCGTGCTCCCGGGCGACTGGTCGATGCGGATGGTGTTGCTCCACGTCAGCCCGCCGTCTGTGGACTGCGCGAAGGCGATCTTGGACGTGCCGGTGAAGCGGCTGTCCTGCCAGACCGAGTACAGGGTGCCGTTGATCGGGTTGACGGCGAACTCCGGGAGCTCGTCGCTCGAGCGCACGCGATGACCGGCGATGGCGACGTGGCCGACCTGCTGCACGTCGATCGGGATCGCGTCGGACCACGTGTTGCCGCCGTCGGTCGAGCGGATGATCGCCGACGTGAACGTCGAGCCCTTGCCGCACTTTCCAGCGCTCTTGAACGGGCACTTGCCGCCCTGGTTGGTGATCAGGCTCATACCGTCGATGAGCACGCCCGCGGCCTGGCCGGCCGTCGGGACCACGATCTGGTTCCCGATCGTCTGGTCGTTCTGGCCCGGGTCGAAGATCACCCGCCCGTTGCTCCAGCTCACGCCCTTGTCGGTGGTTCGCGAGAAGAAGGTCGGCCCGCGGAACGCGATGCTGTGGAGGAACGCGCTGGGGTTGGCGTTCACGCTCGGGGAGACCAGCTGGTCCCACACTGCGTACGCGTTGTTGGCGATCACCGGGTCGCCGGTCACGGACTCCTTGTCGTTGAGCACGTTGACCGAGGTGTCCAGCCTTGCCGTGACGGGCGCCTGCCAGTGGCTCCCGCCGTCGGTGGACCGGCTGACGACGATCGAGCTGGCGCCGCCGAATCCAGGCCCGTTGGCATTGAACGAGTCGCTGATCGAGTAGGCGACCTTGCCGTCGGCCGAGAAGCTCGTCCAGGGGTCGGTGGCCCGGTTGAAGAACCCGGCCGAGCCGGACTGGGCGCCCGCACAGACGCTGAACTGCGGCTGCCCGGCGGCCAGGCTCCAGGTCGCACCGCCGTCGGTGGAGACCACGTTGGTCAGGCCGTTCGAGCCGCCGTCGTTCCACCGGTCCTGCTGGACGCTCCCGATCAGGTGCATCGGATTCGTCGGGTCGACCGAGGTGTACGGCTCGACCTCGGCGTCGGGGAAGTTCTTGCTGCCGAGCGCCTCCTGCTGGGCGACGAGCGCCGCGCAGGTGGCGCCGCCTCCGAGCGGGTTGTCGGGAACGCGCACGACGGAGCCGGCGGTCAGCGTGCTCGCGAGCGCGACCGTCGAGCCGGCGATGACCGCGATGGCGCCCACCACTGGCGGGGCGAGCCACCGTGCGAAGGGCAGGCTGAAGCTGGGTCTCATTCGCAGTTCTCCTGAACTTCTCTCTTCGGACGATGGACGGGGACCTCGGGCGGCCATGCGGGGCCCGCGCACGGCGAGGTGTCCCCAAGCGACGCTAGCGTCCGGGCACGCAGAGGTCAAGTCCAGGCTGGATGGTCAGGTACTGGACTGAATGGCCTCCGACGTGAGCCCTTTGTCCACGTCCGGGCCGTCGCCGTCCTGGCGACACGATCCGACCGGACCACCATGAGGACGATGGTCGCCCCGACGGTTCCCCCGCAGCTGACCGAGTGGAGGCCCGCTCGTCTGCGACTCGACCCCGCCGGCATGGTGCTGTCGGGCCTGGTCGCGGTCGGGGGCCTGCTGCTGGCGTCGGCGATCCTGCCCGGGGTCCACATCCCGAGCGTTCCCGACGCGATCGTGGCCGCGCTCATCGTGGCGGTCCTCAACGCGCTCTTGCCGCCTCTGCTGGCGGCGCTGCGCCTGCCGTTCACCGTGGCGCTGGGATTCGTGACGACCCTCGCGGTGGACGCCGCGATCCTGCTGCTCGCCTCGCGCATCGACCCGCGAGCGCTCCAGGTCGACTCGTTCTTGTGGGCGCTGCTGGCGGCGCTGGTCATGGCAGTCGCGAGCGTCGTGCTGACCACGATCCTCGGCGCCAACGACGACGACACCTACAACCTGCGGGTGATCCGGCGCGTCGCGGGGCGCATGGGCGAGACCGAGCGGACGAGCGCGCCCGGCATCGTCTTTCTCGAGATCGACGGTCTGGCCCTCCCCGTCCTGCAGCGGGCCATGCGGGACGGGAGCGCGCCCGTCCTGGCGAGCTGGCTGGAGGAGGGCGCGCACCGGCTGGTCGAGTGGGAGCCGGACCTGTCGTCGCAGACCGGAGCCAGCCAGGCAGGCATCCTGCTCGGGTCGAACGAGGACATCCCGGCGTTCCGCTGGGTGGAGAAGGAGACCGGACGGGTCATGACGTGCTCGTCGCCGGCCGACTGCCGGGAGATCGAGCGCCGGCACGCGACCGGCGGCGGCCTGCTGATCGGGGGAGGTGCCAGCCGCGGCAACCTCTTCTCGGGCGAGGCGGCGGAGGTGATCCTCACGGTGAGCCGTCTCGCCGAGGAGCGGCGGTCGAACCCCGGCTACCGCGCGTTCTTCGCCAACGGCTTCAACGTGACACGGGTGCTGGTGCTCTTCTTCTGGGAGGTCGTCATCGAGCTGGTGGCGCACCTGCAGCAGGTCCGGCGCGACGTGCGGCCCCGCGGCCACCGCGGCGGCAAGTACCCGTTCCTTCGGGCCACGATGTGCGTGATCGTCCGCGACCTCGTGGTGTTCGGGGTCCTGACCGACATGATGCGGGGGCGGCCGGCCGTGTACGCGACGTTCGCCAGCTACGACGAGGTCGCCCACCACTCCGGTCTCGAGCGCTCGGACACGCTGGAGGCGCTGCGCAAGCTCGACGAGCAGTTCGGTCGCATCGCCAGGGCCCGCCCGTACGCACCCCGACCGTACGAGCTGGTCGTGCTGTCGGACCATGGCCAGACGCAGGGGGCGACCTTCCTCCAGCGCAACGGCTACAGCCTGGAGACGCTGGTCGAGCGTTCGCTGGACGGCGCCTCGGTGGCCCGCCTTGGCGGCGGCGACGAGAACGACGTCGCGGTGGGCCACGCGGTGGCCGACGCGACCGGCGGCCGGGGTGCGCCCAACCGCGCGAAGAGCGAGGTGGGGGACCGCCCGGTCGTGGTGCTGGGCTCCGGCAACCTGGGGCTGGTCTACCTGATGGACGAGCCGCGCCGCCTGACGCTGGAGGAGATCGACGAGCGCCACCCGCGCCTCATCCCGGCTCTTCGGGCGCACCCCCACGTGGGCTTCCTGCTGGTCCGCTCGGCGTCGCACGGCCCGGTGGCGATGGGCGCGGGCGGGGCCAGCTTCCTGGCCGAGCAGCGCGTGGACGGCGACGACCCGCTGGCGCCCTTCTCGCCCAACGCCGCCGCGCACCTGCTGCGTACCGACGGCTTCGCGCATGCCCCCGACATCCTGGTCAACAGCTTCTACGACGGCGCCGGTGACCAGGGCTGCGCGTTCGAAGAGCTGATCTCCTTCCACGGCGGCCTGGGGGGCGAGCAGACCCGGCCGTTCGTCCTCTACCCCACGAGCCTTCCCGCGCCGGCGCAGCCGATCGTCGGCGCCGCCTGCCTTCACGACCTGCTCGCGGGATGGCGTCGATGGCTCCAGGATGGCCCGGCGCCGGTCCGCCCGGTGGAGGTGGGGGACTCGACGGTTGCCTGAGGCCCCGGGACCGGAGTCCGGCGCGGGCGTGGTGACGTGGATCGGCCACAGCACGGTCCTCGTCGAGCTCGGCGGGGTGCGCCTGCTCACGGACCCGGTGCTGCGGGGGCGCGTCGCCCAGCTGCGGCGCCTGCCCGCGCTCGGCGCGCTCCCGGCTGGCGTGGACGTGGTGCTCGTGTCGCATGCGCACTTCGACCACCTCGACCCGCCTTCTCTGGCGCGCCTGGGACGCGACCAGCGGATCGTGGTCCCCGAAGGAACGGGGTCGACGCTCCGCCGGCACGGCTTCCGCCGGGTCGACCAGGTCCGCGCAGGCGACGAGGTGCGGATCGGCGCGGTCGCCGTCCGGGCAACGCATGCGGAGCATGCGGGACACCGGTTCGCACCGTTCGCCCGCCGCTGGCGCGGGCGTGAGGGCGGTGTCGCGCTCGGGTACGTGATCGCCGGCCCGCGGCTCGTGTACTTCGCGGGCGACACCGACCTGTTCGCCGGCATGGCGGACCTGGCACCCGGGCTCAGCCTCGCGCTGCTGCCCGTCTCGGGCTGGGGCCCCAGGGTCGGACCCGGCCACCTCGACCCGCTTCGAGCGGCGGAGGCGCTGCGGCTGCTCCGGCCGGAGGTGGCCGTGCCGATCCACTGGGGCACCTTCGCCCCGCTGTGGTGGCGCGCCGCTCCCGGTGATCGGGTTGAGCCGGCGCTGGCATTCCGGCGGCACGCACACGACCTGGCTCCGTCAGTCGACGTACGGGTCCTGGCGCCCGGCGACCGCACCGTGTTCTGACGGTGCGAGCGCTCCCGAGCCGATCATCGATCAATATGGAAGACCAACTCTCCTGGCGGGCCACGCCGTACCGGGCTCCGGTCCTGGACGCGAGCGGCCACAAGTTCGGCACGGCGGAGTCGCTCCTCGGCGACGAGGGGGCGGACATCTTTCACGGGCTGGCAGTCAAGCTGTCGGCCGGCGGCCACGTGGTCGAGGTGAGCGCGGCCCGGATCGCCCGGATCACGGCGTCCGGCGTGCACACCGACCTGCGGCACTCGGAGGTCGCCGCACTCCCTGCCTATCGGGAGGAACACTGGTTCCACCTCGGCTGGGGAGGGCTGTTCCGCAGGCACCCGGAGTGGCGCGAGGGCGAATGAATCCGGGCGGTCACGAGCCCGGGGAGCACGTACGATCAGACATGGAGGCGGGCTGATGGATGGCTGGCTGGGCAGCGGCTTCGGGATCGACCTGGGGACGGCGAACACCGTGGTGTGCCATCCACGGCGCGGCATCGTCCTCAACGAACCGTCGGTCATGGTCGTCCGGGCGGAGGGCAAAGGCCGGCCGCGACCGCTGCTCGTGGGTCACGCCGCTCGGGAGCTGATCGGGCGGACGCCGGTCGGCATCGTGACGGTGCGCCCGCTGCACGACGGAGTGATCACTGACCTGGAGTCGGCGCGCGCCTTCATCGTGGCCATCCTGCGCCTGGTGGCGCGCCGGCCCTGGGAGCGCGTCCGGCCCCGCGCGGTGATCGGCGTCCCGGTGGGCGCGACGTCGCTGGAACGGCGAGCCGTGGTGGAGGCCGCCGAGGAGGCCGGCATCGGCAAGGCCTCGCTGATCCCCGAGCCGGTGGCAGGGGCGATTGGCTCCTCGGTCGACCCGCTCGAGCCCCGGGCGCACCTGGTGGTCGACATCGGCGGCGGCACCGCCGAGGTGACGGCGTTCTGCTTCGGGGGCATCCTTGCGCACCGTTCGTGCCGCGTGGCCGGCGACGAGATGACGATCGCCCTGTACCAGTACCTCCGCCAGGAGCACGGCATCGTCGTCGGCGAGCTGACGGCGGAGGACATCAAGCTGCGGGTCGGAGCCGACGGGGAGGACGGCACCTCGCTGGTGGTCGAGGGCCGCGACGCCGCGAGCGGACGGCCGCGGCTGGTCACGCTGGCGACGGACGAGGTGGTGCAGGCGATCCAGCCGACCAGCGACGGCATCATCCAGGCCCTGGCGAGCTGCCTGGAGGACCTGCCCCCGCAGACGGTCAGCGACATCATGGCGGAGGGGCTCCTGGCCTTCGGCGGCGGCACGATGCTGCGGGGGTTCGCGCCACTCCTCGAGGAGGCGTTCGGCTTCCGGGTCCACCTGGTCGAGCGTCCGCTGACGTGCGTGGCCGAGGGCGCCGCCGCGTGCCTGGCCCACCCCGAAGTCCTGGCCGCGTACTGCAACAACTTCTAGTTGCGGCAGCACCACGTCCGGATCCGACGCCCGGACGCTACCCGCCCGGCAGCGGCGAGTACGGGGCAGTGCTCAGGATCGCGTCGCGGTGCGCGAAGTAGTAGTGCAGCACCTGGTCGGCCACGGGGCCCGATGTCATGCCGCCCTCGCCGCCGCCCCGCACCATCACCGTGACCACCACCTCGGGGTGGTCGATCGGCGCCGCCGTCGTGAACCAGGCGTCCTCGCCGCCGCTCGGCGTGGACGGGTCCTCCGCCGTCCCGGTCTTGGCGCCCGCCGGCACCGTCAGGTCGCCGAGCACCGTCGCCGTTCCCTGCGAGACGGCCAGGCGCATGCCGTCCCGCACGGGGCCCAGACCGGCGGCGAACGGCAGCGCGACCGGGGCCGGCGCCGGCAGCGCGGTGGCCGGTCCGCCCGACGCGAAGGCGAGGCCCAGGTGCGGTGTCACCACCTGGCCGGTCGCCACAGCGGCCGTCCAGCGCGCGTCCTGCAGCGGGGTGGCCTCCACCTCGCCCTGCCCGATCCCCAGGATGACGCTGGTGCCCGGGTACCAGGTGCCGCCCGCGCGCTCGACCGAGGCGGGCGTGCCCAGGAGACCGGCGCTCTCTCCCGGCAGATCGATGCCTGCCGGCGACCCGGCCCCCAGCAGGCTGCCGACGTCGTGGATGCGGTCGGGCCCCAGCGCCAGCGCCAGCTTGTAGAAGTACACGTCGTTGGACCAGGCGATCGCCTGCGACAGGTTCTGCGGCGGCAGCGGACCCCAGCCGTGGAAGGTGTGGTCGCCGAGGCTGAAGGTGTAGCCGGTCGGGATCACCTGGCCCGGAGGAATCGCGCCGTACACGGTGTCCGCGGCGCCGACGACCAGCTTGAACGTGGAGCCGGGAGGGACGGCGACCTGGGTCGCGTGCTCCAGCATGGGATTGCCCGGTCCCTGGCCGGCGCGGTCGATCGCCGCCGGGTCGCCCGGCGGCCCGAAGACGCTGTCGTCGTACGACGGCAGGCTGGCCATCGCCAGGATCGCGCCGCTGCGCGGATCCATGACGACGACAGCGCCCTGGTCGCCGCGCGGCTGGCCGGGCACCCCGCGCAGCGCGTTCGCGAGCGACGACGTCGCGTCCTGCTGCAGCCCGAGGTCCAGCGCGAGCCGGACGTCACTCCCGGGCAGCGGCGGGGTGTACTGCGCCGCAGCGACCGTCCGTCCCGCCGGGTCGACGTAGAAGCATTCCGAGCCGTCGATG
>DASQZW010000179.1:0-12080 GCA_035638495.1 Terriglobales bacterium | reverse complement strand
CCCAGTACACCGCGAGCGTCGGCATGCCGTCGTCGAGGAACATCTCGCGCTGGTCGTCGCCGACGATGAGCACGACGTCCGGCGCCACGGTCGCCAGCGTCGCGGCCAGCGCGTCGATGCCCGCGTCACAGCGATCGTGCTTCTCCTGCCAGATGGACTCGTCCAGCTGCGCGTCCAGGTGCTCGCCGCGACGCGCCTCGATGAGCCCGTCGTAGTCGTACACGACGCCCCGATAGTGGAGCTGTTTGTTCTGCCGGTCGCGCTCGGCGTGCAGGCGCCACAGCTCGCTCGGGGTGCTCAGCTGCGGGCTGTGCGAAGCGGCGATGCCGGCCACGATCGTTGCCATTCGCTCAACCTCCAGGAGTACGGGAAGCCGCGGTGCGCGGCGCGGTCGTGCCGAGCAGGCGGGCCGGGTTCTCGACCGCCATCGTGCGCACGTCGTCCTCGGAGAACCCGACGGCCAGCAGGCGGTCCGCGAAGTCGGCCAGGCCGTCGGCGACTGGCGGATTGGCGGCCTGGCCCAGGTCGGTCGAGATGACGGACCCCTCCGGCCCGGTCGCGCGCAGGTTCGCGAACACGGTCTCCCAGGTCGTCTTGCCGGTGAACGCGGTCGTGTAGCAGTGCTCCACCAGCGCGCCCAGGCCCACCAGTTCGACCTGGTCGTCCGCGCTCAGGGCCACGCTCGGGAACTCGGCGTGCGTGACGAGGACCGACCCGATCCCGGCCTCGCGGCCGCGCCGCGCCAGCGCGAAGATCTCGTCACGGCCGACGTGGCCGGTGGCCAGCACCATGTCGTACGCCGCCACCACCTCCAGGCACTGTTCCACCGCACCGGTCAGTCGGCCCGCTGCGTCCAGCAGCGAGATGGGCGCCGGGTAGTCCGGGCGCGCCATCAGCCGCTCGTGGAACGCCCCCCAGGCGGGCGCCGGCGAGTCCGGCCGCCTCCCCGTCCACTCGTTCGCCGCGTCGACCGTCGGCATCCAGACCACACGGGCGCCCAGGCGCGCGGCCACCTCCAGCGCGGCCGGGTTGAGGCCGCCGACGGAGTGGTTGAGCGTGATCGCGCCGGCCACCCGCACGTCGGGCACGACACGGTTCACCGTGGCCGCCTGCACCGCCGTGGGAATGTAGTGCGACTTGATCACGAAGCCGCCGAGGGCGTGTCGCTGGAACTCGCGTGCCAGGTCGATGTCGTCGACGCGCCGCGGGATCACGTCAGGACCGACGTGGACGTGCAGGTCGATCGCGCCGCGGATCGCCGCCCAGCCCGCCTCGGACGGCGGTCGCTCGAGTTCAGTCATCGCGCGCGGCGTTCAGCACCAGGGACAGGCCCATGCTAGGGACGGCAGGCGGCCGTGTCCAACAGGATTCTTCGATCGCGGGCATCGGTCGAGCCGATCGTGAGGCACCTCACTGTGGGTGGTCGCGCAGCCACGCGACGTACTCCGCGATGCCGCGCTCAACGCCGTATTCCGACGCGTAGCCAGTGTCCTCCCGGAGGCGCGCGACGTCCATGTAGGCATCGGGCGCGTCGGCATGCGGCGCGTGAGACGGCAGCGTCACCGCCGCTCCGGGGACCGCGCGCCGGACCGCCTCCGCGATCGCGCCGTTCGTCACGGCACGCCCCGCACCGACGTTGTAGACGCGGTGCCGGAGGTGCGCGGCGCGGTGCAGGAGGGTGATCGCGCTCGCGCAGTCCCGGACGTAGAGCAGGTCGACCGTATCCTCGGCGTACGGCGTTCTCGCGCCCCGGGAGTCGAGGTCGGGCTGCGTCCCCGAGACGGCCGCGTGGCAGAGCCTGCTGGGGAGGTTCGACATGCTGCGGTAGAGCGGACCGTAGATCGTCGCGAGTCGCAGCACGCGGACGTCGAGGGCGGTCCGGTCGGCGAAGTGCAGGGCCAGGATCTCGATGGCCTTCTTCATCGCGGACGTGTACGAGTCCGACTCGACGGGCAGCGGCCGGTCCTCGCGCCACGGCCCCGCGCCGGAGCAGTGGTACACGGCGACGGAGCTCGCCACCGAGACGCGGGCAACCCCCTGCTGACGCGCGGCCTCGAGGACGTTGACCAGGCCCTGCGTCGCCGACCAGTACTGCTCCGCGGGATCGGGGCCCAGAGCAGCCGGGGCCGCCAGGTGGACGATTCCGGTCACGTGGTGCTTGCGCAGGACGTCCAGCAGCGCCAGGCCGCGCACCAGGTCGACCGGCTCCGCGTAGAGCGCGTGCAGACGCGTGCCCACCTCCGTCTGCAGGAAGTCGGGCAGACGCCAGGTGCGGAAGTGCATCAGGACGACTTCCTCGCCCGCGTCGATGAACGCGCGGGCGGTGTGGAGGCCGATGAAGCCCATGCCGCCGGTGATCAGGATCACCTCACTCCCGCCCGGCGCTATCCGCCCTTCTGGAGCTGGAAGTAGCGGTGGCGCCGGCGCGCCTCGTCCAATCGGCTGCCCGACTCGATCTCCTGGCGGATCCGGTCCTCCGCCTCCGCGATGTCGCGCGCGGCCGCGAGGACGTCGTCCAGCCGGCTCTGCGGGATCACCACCACGCCGTCTGCGTCGCCGACCAGCATGTCGCCGGGCTCGACGCGCACGTCGCCGAGCGAGACCGCCACCTGGTACCCGTCCGACTGCACGCGCCCGCGTCCCGTCCGCATGCACACGCCTCGACTGAAGATGGGATAGCCGAGCTCGAGGCTGCGGGACGCGTCCCGGCACACGCCGTGGATCACCGTGCCTGCCAGCCCCCTGCGGTGCGCCATGATCGTCAGGATGTCGCCCCACACGGTGCCGTCCAGGCGGCCGCCGTTGTCGAGGACGACCACGCTGCCCTCCGGCACGTCGTCGATGTAGTCACCGACCGTCCCGCTGACGGTCGCGACCGGGATGGTGCGAGCGGTGAACGCGCGGCCGACCATCCGGAAGCCGCGATCCAGTGGCGTGATGCCGAAGGCCTGACCGGGGATGGACAGCCGGTCCATCGCGTCGCTCAGGGTGCTGGTGGAGTGCCGTCCGCATTCCTCGACGTGGGAGTCCAACTGATCACCGCTCCTCGCGTGGTCCCACCGTGGGGCCCTCTCCCCTGCGACGGGGAGAGGGCCGGTGGGGGAGGTATCCAGGAAGGGCTACTTGGCCTGGCAGGTCCCGATCGCGGACAGCTTGTCAGGTGCGAGGGTAGTGAGCACCTGCTCCTGCTGGCCGCTGATCTTGGCGATGTACGTGGTCGTGACGCCCTGGTGGTCCGAGGCGTTCATCTGGAAGTCACCGCCGGGGAAGTCGGTGCCCTGCTTCGCCTTCAGCTTGGACATCGCGCTGATCAGCTTGGACGTGTCCGCCTTGCCGCTGAAGTTCGCGTTGAGCATCCCTTCCTTCAGCGCCGTGATCGCGGTGTACGCCTCGTAGCCGAGGTCGCCCGGCACCGACTTGTCGTTGCCGAGGGTGTTGATGATCGTCGGGTCCTCTTTGCCGAGCTGCTGCTTGAAGGCCGTGTGGTAGGCGACGTCGAACGAGTTCTCCTTGGCGGCGTCCGACAGCTCGGGCGACTGGCCGATGTCGCCGGTGAGGGAGGGCGGGTAGACGCCCCCGAAGCGCTCCTTCCCGAAGACGCCCACGATCGGAAGCTTCGGGCTGATGTTGAACTGCGCGATCGCCTCGGACGACCGGACCAGGTCGGCGGACACCTCGCTGTTGATCACGCCGTTGACCGACCCGTCCGTCTGGATCTTGGAGATGTACGGCGCCATGTTGGTCTCGGGGTACGGGATCGGGATGATCTGTGACAGCTCACCCCCCGCGGCCTGCATTCCCACCTTGTAGGCGGCCAGCTGCGACTGCCCGAACGCGTAGTCGGGGTAGATGATCGCCCACTTCTTGCCGTACGTGTTGACGATGTACTGCGAGAGCGGGACGTTCACCTGCCGGCCCTGCGGCGTGATCCGGAAGCTGTACTGGTTGCACTGCATCGCGGTGAACGCCTCGGCGGCGCAGCCCGTGGAGGACACGTAGACCACCTGCAGCCGGGCCACCAGGTTCTCGACGCCCAGGCACTCGCTGCTCAGCACGCCGCCGACCAGGATGTCGGCGTTGTTCTGCTGGACCAGCTGCTGGGCGAGCGTGACCGCCTTGCTGGGGTCGCCCTGCGGGTCGGCGAAGACGACGTTCACCTTGTGGCCGTGGATGCCACCCGAGCTGTTGATCTGGTTGACGGCGAGGTCGGTGTTGACGCGCATCTCCGCGCCTTCGACGGCGGTCGAGGGCGCCTGGTCGTCGAGGACCCCGATCGTGATGGCCGGCCCGGTCGCCTCCTGCGAGCCGCCGCTCTGGGTCGCGGCGCCGCCGCACGCGGCGACGGCGAGCAGGCCGGCGACGGCCAGGACGGCCGTTCGCCACCACGTGGGGCGCACGAACGGCGCGACACCTGTCTGGATCACTGCAGCACCTCCATTTCTCTCCCGGGGGCGTGGCCCCATTTCCTACTCATCAGCTCCTCCCAGGAGGGTGTCGAGCCCCGCCTCCCGGGCCAGCGCCGCACTGAGCGGCTCGTCGGTCTGGCCCCTCGACCGGACCAGGTAGCGCAGGCGCAGGAGCTGACGAAAGCCGCCAACCACCCCGGTCGGCAGCAGGTACACGACCACCAGCAGCGCCACACCGAGGTAGAGCTGGGTCTGCGTGCTCTGCGTGGTGCCCAGGTACTCGCCGAGGTAGCGCAGCCCGGCGGTGCCCAGGAGCGGCCCGATGATCGTGTCGACGCCGCCGACCAGCGAGTACAGGACGAAGTTCACGGAGTTCGCCAGGCCCAGCAGGTCCTGGAACACGAACGCGTGCGCAAGGGCGTACAGCCATCCCCCGCAGGCCGCGATGGCGCCCGAGTAGAGCGTGACCGCGACCTGATAGGCGCGCACCGAGTAGCCCATCGCCGCCGCCCGTACCGGGTTGCGGCCGATCGCCACCATCACGCGCCCCGACCGCGAGGCGAGGAGGTACCAGGAGAGCACGCACCAGAACACCGTGATGGCGCACAGCAGCCAGTAAAAGCCGTTGCCGACGAGCGGGTCGAGGCCGAACGAGATGTCCACCGCCCCCTTGACGGGCAGGCCGTTCTCACCGCCCGTGATCCCCGCGAAGAGCAGGGGGAGCGTGAAGAATGCCGAGGTCGTGAGCAGCGTCAGCAGCAGGTATTCGAGCCCGGTCGCCACGACCGCGTACACCGCGAACAGCCCGGACACCAGCAGCCCGGCCGCGAAGGCGCCCAGCATCAGCAGCCAGGGGTTGAGCACGCTGTGCTGGCTCAGGATCGCCACCGCATAGGCGCTCACGCCGAACGTCGCACCGACGCCGATGTTCAGCAGCCGGGCGTGGCCGGCGATCAGCGCCACCGCCAGGGCGGGCAGGCCGAAGATGAGGTAGTCGGAGATCCGCTGAGGCAGGAACTGGCCGTAGAGCGGCGGCACGACGAAGAGCGCCGCCACGAGGACCACCACGCCGGCCCACCTGATGGTGGTGCTCATGGCACCGACCCATTCGGCTTGTCGACGATCGAGCGAAGCGAACCGAGCGAGCGAAGCGAACCGAGCGAGCCATCCCCTCCCCCGCCCCGGGGGAGGGGGGAGGGGATGGGGGATGCCCAATCCGGCAGTGTGTGCTCAGAGCAGGGGCGACCATCCAGCCCCCCCTCCGGCCCGTGACCGGACCGCCTCCCCCGCGAGGGGAGAGGGACCCTTGCTGCCGAGCGAACCTCATTCATCACAGGCGGGCCAGGACCTGCTGGCGCTGCGAGCGCACGATCAGCAGGAGGATGACCAGCGCGAACACGAGCAGCTGGACCGCCTGGCCCGGGATCACGATCGAGCCCAGCGACTCCACGACCCCCAGCACCAGCGCGAGCAGCGCCGCGCCCCGGAAGTTGCCCAGCCCACCCGCGATCACGACGATGAACGCGTTCAGGTTGACGTCCAGCCCCACCGTCGGGTACACGGACGTGAGCGGCGCCAGCAGCGAGCCCGCGACCGCGGCCAGGCCGAGGCTGACGACGAACGCGAGGGCGTACACCCGCGAGACGGGGACGCCCAGCACGCTGGCCATGCGCTGGTTCTGGGCCACCGCCCGGAGCCAGATGCCGTACTTGACGTACCTCAGGAAGACGTAGCCGCCGGCCAGGATCACGATCGCCGCGCCGACCACCAGCAGGTCGTAGACCGGGTACTCGGTGCCGCCGATGGCCAGCCGGGCGCCGATCGGCGCGGCCATCGGCTTCGCGTCGGCGCCGAAGCGGTTGGTCGCGAGCTGCTCCAGGATCAGGCTCAGCCCCAGGGTGGCGAGCAGCACCAGCGCGTGCGCCCGCTCGCGCAGCGGCCACAGCATCAGCATCAGGCCCAGGCCGCCCACGACGCCGACCACGAGTCCGGCCGCGACCACGCCGAGCCAGAAGCTGAGTCCGCCGGCCACCGCGAAGTAGACCACGTACGCGCCGAGCATGAAGAAGTCGCCCTGTGCAAAGTTCAGGATGCCGAGCACCCCGAACAGCAGCGCCAGTCCGGCGGCGACCAGCGCCAGGGAGGCGCCCACCACCAGGCCGTTGAGGGCGGCGACGACGACGTGCTCCACCTCGCTCAGCTTCCCTCCCGCAGGTACGTCTCGACCAGCCGCTCGGCGGTCGCGAAGTCGTCGAGCTCGTGCTCGCCGGTGATGCGGCCCTGCTTCATCACGTACACCCGACTGCAGACCGTCTTCAGGAGCTGGAACGACGCGTCCACGACCAGCACACCGATGCCGCTGTCGACGGCGCGCCGCAGCGCCGTCGCGATCAGGTCGACGTTGATCGGCATCAGGCCCTCGCTGGGCTCGTCCACCATGATCAGCCGCGGCTCCAGCGCCAGGCCCCGGGCGAGCGAGAGCATCTTCTGCTGGCCGCCGCTCAGCGTCCCGCCGAGCTGGTGGCGGCGCTCCGCGAGGACCGGGAACAGCTCGTACGCCGTGTCCAGGCAGCGCTTGTGGTCGCCCCGCCGCTTGAGCATCGCGCCCGTACGGATGTTCTCCTCGACCGTCATCTCCGGGAAGACGGCCTCGCTGTCAGGCACGAAGCCCAGGCCGCGCCGCGCCCGCGCGTGCGCCGGACCGCGCAGATCCCGGTCCTCCAGGACGATCCTGCCCCTGGTACGGGGGCCCGTGCCCATGATCGACTTGAGCGTGGTCGTCTTCCCCACGCCGTTGTGGCCGATCAGGCCGACGCCCTCGCCCCGCCCGACCCGCAGCGAGATGCCCTGGATCACGTGGCTGCGGCCGTAGAAGGAGTGCAGTTCCCTAAGCTCGAGCATCGACGCTGCTCCTCAGGAAGACCTGCCTGACGATCGGGCTGTCGAAGACCGCCTGGGCGCTGCCCTCGGCGATCTTGCGCCCGAGGTTGAAGGCGGTGACGCGCGTGGCGATGCGGCGGACGAAATCCACGTCGTGCTCGGCCATGACGATGGTCGACCGCCGCGCGACCTGCTGCAGAAGCGCGCCCAGCGAGGCGCGCTCGTGCTCGGTGAGCCCGGACGTGGGCTCGTCCAGCAGCAGCACGCGGGGGCGGCGGCCCATCGCCATCGCGACCTCGAGCTGCTTCTGCTGGCCATGGCCGAGCAGCTCCGCGGGGACGTCCGCACGCCTGCCGAGCCCGACCAGGTCGAGCATCTCGGCGGCCTGGGCCGCGTCGTCTCCGCTGGGCCGCGGCCGCAGCATCGCGGCCATGTGGTGGCGCGCCTCGACTGCCAGCAGCACGTTCTCCAGGCAGGTGAACCCCGGCACGACCGACGTCAGCTGGAACGAGCGCCCGATGCCCAGCCGGGCGCGGGCGTGCGGCGTCGACTTGCCGAGCGAGCGGTCCAGGAACCGAACCTCGCCCGACGTCTGGAGGAGCTGGCCGCCCAGCACGTTGAGGAGCGTGCTCTTGCCGGCCCCGTTCGGGCCCACCAGCGCGTGCAGCTCACCCTCCTCCACGTCCAGGTCCACGTCGTCGACGGCGGTGAACCCGCCGAAGCGCATCGTGAGACCCCGCGCCGAGAGCACGACGGTCATCTGCGGAGTCTATGGGACCTGCGCCGGGACCTGGAAGCGCGGAAAGATCGCACGGACGTTGTCCTCGAAGACGCGGCCGCGGTCCGTCTCGCTGAGCCACGGGATGCTCTCGATCACCGGCTTGAGGTCGTCCATCCAGGCCCCCGTCACGGGGTCCTTCGACGATCCCGAGCCCGGGTTCTCGGTGCCGAACACGCAGCGGTCGGTGCCGACGATGCGGAAGAGGAAGTCGAGCGATTCCACGTTGTACAGGACGGTGTCGTAGTACAGCCGCCGCATGCTGTCGTCGAACGACTCCAGCGAGGGGTTCGACTCCCGCTCGCGCACCCGATGCGCGCGCCAGCGCCCGATCTGGTAAGGGACCGAGCCGCCGCCGTGCGAGATGATGAGACGAAGGTCCGGGAAGTCGGTGAACACGCGGCTCTCGGCCTTGCAGAGGTTGAGCACCGCGACGCTCTCCTCGCTGATGAAGTGTGCGCTGTACGACTCACGGAAGTGCTTGCACGCGGTGGAGTGGATCAGCGCCGGCACGTCCAGCTCGACCATCTTCTCGTACAGCGGGTACCAGTACTCGTCGTCGAGCGTCGGCATCAGTCCCGTGCCCTCGGTGGGGTCCGGGTTGATGAGGCAGCCGATGAAGCCGAGCTCGTTCACACAGCGCTCCAGCTCCTCGACGCAGGGCTGGATGCTGCCGTCCGGGGACTGGGGCAGGCCGCACACGCCGCGGAACACGTCGGGGTAGGCGCGGCACTGGCGGGCGATGATGTCATTGTTGGCTTCGACCCACCAGCGCACGATCGACTCGGGCTTCTCCGAGTGCATGAGCTGGAACGGCCGGGGCGACAGGAACTGCACGTCCGTCCCCACGCTCTGCAGCAGCTCCAGGTGCCGCTTCGCGCCCTGGTGCATGCGCTCGTCGCTGATGCCGGGGCTGCCCTTGCCGTGGTAGCCGCGACTGGCCAGCATCACCGAACGGTAGGCGTAGAGCTCCGGGGGGGCCGACACGTGTCCGTGCGCGTCGATGATCATTCGGAATCCTCCAGGACCGCGACCAGCTCACACTGGATCAGCATGCCGCCTCGCAGGTCCCACACCAGCGTGTGGCGGGCCGGCCGGTCGTGCTCGTCGGGGAACGCCTTCAGCCACTCGCGGTTCAGGTGATCGCGGTAGGCGTTGTCCTTCACGTACACCGTGACGTGCGCCACGTCGTCCAGCGTGGCGCCGGCTCGCTCCAGCAGCGTACGCACGTTCTGGAACATCAGCTTGGCCTGCCTCGCCGGGTCAGCGGGGAGCGATCCGTCGGCCGGGTCCTTCCCGGCCACCCCGGAGGAGAACACCATGTTGCCGACGCGGACCCCCATCGGGATCGGCGCATCGTGCGACACGCCAGGCACCTCGAGTGTCTGTCGCCTACCCAATCGCTCCTCCTCCGTGTGAAGACGGGCTCCGTTCGGCACATGCTAAGTACGCCCCGGCGCGGTGTCCAATGGGTCCCGCCGATTGCCGGGATCGGCATGACCGATGGGGCGTTCCCGCGCATCTGAGACGCCCAATTGCGCACCCTATGATGTTCGCCATGACGGACCTCTCGAGGCCTCGCGGCGCGCTGCTCGTGGTCGGCGCGCACGCTGCCGATTTCGTGTGGCGGGCCGCCGGCGCGATTGCCGTGCACACCGCGGCGGGCTGGCGCGCAACCGTGGTCGCCCTCAGCTACGGCGAGCGCGGCGAGTCGGGAGATCTCTGGAAGGAGCCGTCGCAGACAGTCGAGAACGTCAAGCGGATACGTCACCAGGAGTGCGCGCGCGCGGCATCGGAGCTCGGCGCCGAGTTCCTGCCGTTCGATCTGGGCGACTACCCGCTGGAGGTGCCCGCCGCCGCCGTCCAGCGGCTCGTGGAGGTCATGCGCGACGTGCGGCCGGAGGTGCTGGTCACGCACACGCCGGTCGACCCGTTCAACCCGGACCACCCGGTCGCCGCCGCGACCGCTGACCGGGCGCGGAAGATCGCGATGGGGGCCGCCGGCGTGGCCAGCGCGTTCGTCACGATTCCGCCGCCGCGGATGTATGTCTTCGAGCCGCACCACCCGGAGCAGTGCGGGTTCAAGCCCGACACGTTCATCGACTACACGTCGGTCGTGGAGCGCAAGGAGGCCGCGATGGCCGCGATGGCGGCGCAGTCGTACCTCCGCGATCACTACCGGCAGCGCGGCGAGCAGCGAGCGGTGCAGGCGCGCTACTTCGGCGCCGGGCCGGACACGCGTTACGTCGAGGCCTTCCAGTCGATGACGCCGCGCCTGGCCGGCCAGCTCTGACGCAGCGGGGGCCACGCGACAGCTGAGATGACGCGGCCCGGGCCGCGCCGCGCGCGGCCCGGGCATGCGCCGCCGGCTATCCGCCGGGCAGCTCGACCGAGTCGGTGAAGATGTCCTCTTCCGGCGCCGGCGTCGTCGCCACCTGGCCGGCCGGAGCGGTGTTCCGGGTGTCCGACCAGATCGGGTGCGCGGTGTCACCCGACAGGGCGATGCCGCTGTAGTCGCCGTTGAAGCCGGCCTGATTGCCGGTGGGCGCCGGGAACAGGGGCGAGATCGGCCGCGCCGTCAGCGGCGTCCTGAGGCCCCGCCCGCCGGCCAGGAAGTACTGGGAGTTGGTCGCCTGCACGCCAGGCTGGCCGGGCGCGAACACGATCCCCCCGGCGGCGTTGGCAGCCTCGTTGGGCACCTGCGCCGTGCGGTAGTAGCTGACGCCGAAGCGGTTGGTGCCCTTCACGACGTCGACCGCCGCCATGTAGTGGTCGAACCCGGAGTCGGGGTTGACCGGGCTGGCCGCCGTGGTCCACGTCTGGCCGCCGTCGTTGGACCGCGAGACCTGGATGTCCAGCTCCCGGTTCCGGAAGTCCTGCCAGACGGAGACGAGCTGGCCGCTGGGGTCCGCAGCCAGGCGCGGGAAGTCGTTGGTCCGGATGAACGAGCCCGGGACGCACTCCTCGGGACCGCGCCCGAAGTTGCACGTCGGCAGGCCGGCCGTGGCGTCGTCGCCCACCTTGGAGGGGCTGGCGCAGTTGAGGTGCGCCGTGCCGGCGGTGGAGCTGCCGCTGGGATGGCAGATGACCGCGAGCTGCTGGTTGTTGACGGTGGTCGTGTTGGCGTTGTTGAAGGCCGCGACCAGGTTGCCGTTGGCCAGCGTCACCGGGTCGGAGCCCTGGTCCAGGTCGCACGTGTTGAACGTGCGCGACGGGTCGAAGAAGTTGCCGAACGAGCACAGCGGCGACGACCCGCTGATCTCTTCGGGCGCCGACCACGTCACCGCGTGATCCGTCGACATGCTGCCGAAGATCGCGTTGGAGCAGAACTGGAGCGTGCCGTCGGGCGGCGCGCCGCATGTGGTGCCGAACTTGAACACCGTCCACGTCACGTAGACGTTGTCGCGGTTGGGGCTCCTCGGATTGGCGTCGGCGGTGATGAACTCCTTGTCGTGGGCGATCGTCGGGCTGTTGTCCTCGACCGCGACGAACCTGGCCCCCGAGGCCGGCACGTTGTTGTAGAAGGAGCCGCCGGCACCCGGCACAGAGGCGGTCACGAAGACGCCCGACGCGGCGGTCGCCAGGTCGAACACCACGCAGGAGAAGAAGGCGCGGCCCTGCGAGTCGACGGTCACCGCAGGGTCGCTGGCCGCGTCATAGGTGTGGACGGTGCCGGGGCCGCCCGCGATGGTGTGGCCCGCGACCGGGCCGTTCAGGTGCTGGAAGAACGGCGGGACGCCGGTTCCCCAGTGCTGCCCGCTGTCGAACGAGAAGTCGTAGCCGCAGTGGTTGAAGCCGGCGACGCTGTCGTTCTGGCCCGCCACGAGGTTGCGCGGGTTGGCCGGGTCGACCTTGATCGACTCCTCGGCCTGGCGCCGGAAGGTGCAGTCCTGGTTGACGCGGACGTTGCCGTTCGAGGTCCGGTCGGAGCAGCCGACGGTCTCGACCGAGACGCCGGCGGCCGCGCCGCCCGGGTCGGTGGTGTTGTCGGAGCGGACGTTGGGGTCGTCGAGGTC
>DASQZW010000178.1:0-5805 GCA_035638495.1 Terriglobales bacterium | reverse complement strand
TGACCTGGGGCCGCACGAGCACGGGCTTCTTCGCGCGCCGGGCGATGTTGATGGTCATCCAGGTGCCCGAGCGCGGGTCGCGCCGCTGCGAGTCGTGGTTGGGGAAGGCCCACACGCAGTCGGCCAGGGCCACGATGCGCTCGTTGCGCTGGCGGTAGGGGCCGCCGTCCTCGCACGTGGCGGCGAAGTTCACCCAGTCGTCGTCCACCTGGGACTGGTCCTCGGGCAGCACGACGTGGGCGTCGATGCCCATGAAGTACGCCACCTCCAGGGCGAACTGGTCGCCCCCGTAGCAGCCGCCCACCACGATGCTGTCGCCCGGCGGCTCCAGGCACTTGAGGGCGGCGATGATGTTCTGGCGCCCGGCGTCGTCCAGCTGTCGCGTGGCCGTGATGCCGACCCGCATCATACGTCCCCCTCGTAGGCGGCGAGCGGCGGCTCGTCCGCGATGAGGGCCGGGTAGTGCATCGGCTCGTACGCCAGGCGGTCGGCCCGCTCCCGGTGGACGCGGTACACGACGCCGTCCGGCCCGATCTCCACGCCCAGCCCCTGGGCCCGCCAGACGAAGAGGGTCACGGCGGCCCGGTGGATACAGAACGGGAGGTGCTCCCCCGCCTTGCACCCGCACTCGAGGAGCGCGGTCTCCCGGTTCACGGTCACCCGGTAGCTGGTCCCGCCCCGCGAGACGGACGGGACGAGGTACTCGTCCTGGTCGCCCATCTCCACGAGGGCGTCGAGCCCCATGCGGAGCGCCTCGGCCAGGCGCCCGTTCACGTGGTGCAGCAGGCGTAACTCGGTCATGGGTCTCAGGTTCACCTCGAGGTCCAACACGTGTGGTACTCCTTTCAGCGGAGCGCCCGGCCCCACAGCTGTCAACTCCGGCGGCCGTGGGGCCGGGCGCCGGGTCAGATGTCTTCGCCCACCAGGTGGAACAGCGCGTCGCGCAGCGCGCTGATCCCCGAGGAGAGCCCGTTCGCCATGCTGCTGTAGTCCCGGTAGTCCCGGTCGTCGCCCCGGCGGGAGGCGCGCATCGCCATCTCGTCGTAGGTGCGGCGCTGGTTCCGCAGCAGGTCGATGGCCTGGCGCAACTCCCGGCTCACCTCCTCCTTGGCGAGCATCGGCTTGTACTCGTCGGCGGGCGGCTTGCGGGACAGGGCCCGCCCCATGTCGTGCAGGTTCGTCACTCGGTGCTCCTCTCGTAGTCGGCCAGGAAGCGTTCCAGGCTCAGGGTGTGCAGGCGGGAGCGCATGCGCTTGGAGGGGGCGTCGGCGGTGTCGAACACCACCTTGCCCCCCCGCGTGCGCTTCACCACGCGGACGTGGTAGGGCGTGTGCCCGGCTCGCCCCCGACTGCGCCAGGTCTCGCCCGGCTCAGGCTGGGCGAGCACGTCACGCCGCCGTCTGCTTGGCGGCGCGCCGCCGCTGCTGCGTGCCGGTCTCCGGCCGGGCGGCCACGGTCGCGTCGGCCATCGCCTGCGCCTCGGCCGAGACGGCCGGGGCGGCGGGGACGGCCGGGCTCTTGCGAGCCCGGCCCTTCGGGGCAGGAGCGGCGGGCGCAGCGGCCGACTCCGTCGCCGCGCTGGCGGCGGGCTGACCCTGCGCTGGCGTTCCAGCGGCCGCCGCGCGGGCCTCGGCCTCCGCCTTGGTCGCGGGCACCTTGGCGATGTCCTTGGCCCACTGCACCACGTCGTCCTTGAACGCCTCGGGGCTGGCGTTGACCCGCTTGGCGAAGTCCGCCGCGCTCTCCCCCTTGCGGCGGGGGTCGGCGGGGGCGGGCATGCGGGCCTCGATGGCCGCCAGCACCTTGTCCACGACCGGCTTGTCCTGCTTGGTCGCGGGCTTCTCGACGAAGTTCTTGGAGCCCGCGAGCCAGGCCTCGCACATCTGGCGCAGCGTGCGCACCAGGGCGACGGTGCCCAGGTCGGCCGTGTCCGTGCGCAGGAACCGGCCGGACTTGAAGGCCATGATCGCCTCCTCCAGCTGGACGCGCCCCTCGGTCGCGCCGACCGGCGTCGGGCTGGACTGGGCCGACCCGACCGGCCCGCGGGCCAGCGCCGTGACGCCCGCCGTGGCGGCGGACGGGGTGGCCGGAGCGGCGGGGGCGTTGCCGGCCTTCTGGGCGGCCCGGTTCGCCGTCGTGTCCGAGGAGGTGGTGCGCTTGGCGGTGCCCATCACCTGGCTCGTGGCGTCGGCCGCCGACTGGGCGGTCATCGCCTGCGTGCCGCCGCTCGTGGCGAGGCGCGTGACCTCGCGCACCTGCTCGTCCGAGCCGGTCTGGGCGACCACCTTCAGTTCCCGGGCGGCGGCCTCGTTCTTCGGCATCTGGGCGGCGGGCACGTTGGCCGCCGTCAGGCGCTGCACCGTCTTGTTGGCGTCGATCATCTGGCCGGAGCGGGACTTGCCCATGTCCCACCGGGCCCGCACGTAGGCGTCGAAGTCCTTGTACGTGGCGCCGCTCGCGTCCTTCGCCTCCCGCCACAGTTCCCTGACCTTGATCTCGGTCAGGGCCTGGCCGACGGCGAACACGGCCTCGATGCCCTTGGTCACGACGGCCTCCAACTCGGACAGGGTGCGGTTGCTGAGCAAGACGCTGAACGGCACCGCGACGCCCATGAGGTTGATGGTCTCGCGGATCTCCGTGCGGGCGGGCTCCCGCACGGCGGGCTTGGACACGGGGGACAGACTGGTACCCGGCTGCTTCGCCACGGCCGTGGCCTCCTTCTTGGCCCGGCCCGGCTTCGGTGCAGGGGCGGGCGTGGGCTGCCGCACGATCTCGACCTGCTCGGGCGCGATCCGCTCCGCCAGCGGGGTCGCCGCCTCGCGGGCGGCGATGGCCGCCTCCGCGCGGGCGACGATGGCGTCGAAGTCGTCCCCCTCGGGGGCGACGGGCGCCGGGGCGGGCTGGGCGGGCTGCGCCTGAGCGGACTTGCGTGAAGCCATCTGGGTGGTACTCCTTGTGCCCGGGTTACGGGCGGTGCTGCGCGGGTGCCACTGCGACACCCGCCCGCTGGTCTCCGGCCCACAACCGGCACAGCTGTGGGCTCGGAGCCAGGGGGCGACCGTCGAGGCGAACCTCTGTCACTAGCTTAGCACATCTGTCAGCCCTTGTCAACAGGGCCCCTGGCGGCCAGGCTCCTTTCTAGCCGCGCGACCGCCTTGTACGCGAGGGCGACCTGCCCGCGCTCGCAGAAGCAGGCGTCCCGGTAGCGGTTCGGGTAGGCGGACGAGCCGATGTTCGCGTCGCCCGTCGCCTCGAAGCGGGCGAGGAACTCGCGGGCGCCCCGGTACTCGAAGGACGAGCCGCGCCCGCCCCGTACGACGGCGTCGGGGGCGAGGTCGAAGACGCGGGCGAAGAACGCGAGGTGGCCGTGCCAGCAGACGGCGGCCACCCGGCGGTTGGGGCGGGACCAGCTGGCCGAGCGGCGCTGCCACAGCTGTCGGCCGGCCGGCAGCGGGTCGGGCAGGAGGCCGAGGCGCGCGCGGTAGCCGCGCCCCTGGGCGCGCAGGTCCACGAGGCGGACGCCCGCCTCGGCGGCGGCCAGGACGAGGGTCGTGCGGGACACGTTGCGGAACAGCATGCGGTGGTACTCCTTTGCGCGAGGGCTATTCGTACTTGCTGCGCGGGCCCCACCAGGGGCGGTCCACGTCCGCCTTGGAGGCGGGCCCGCCGCCGACGGGCTGCCCGGCGGCCAGCTGGTTCAGGACGTAGAGCACGCACACGGGCCCCAGCGTGTACGCGACGAACAGGGGCAGCGTGTCGGGCATGGGCAGCACGCGCGTGGCGAGCAGGAGGGGGAAGCCGAGCAGGACCAGGAGGAAGCCCACCTGGGCCAGCCACCGCCCGGTCGGCACGTGCGGTACGTGGGCCATCTGGTCACCCGGCGGGGTTGGGGAGGAGGCGGACGCCGACGTAGGGGGCCTCGGTGCGGAGCCCCCGCCGGACGAGTTCGGCCCAGAGGGCGGCGCGGGCGATCCGGTAGGAGTCGGCCCGCTCCTGCCACTTGCCCGCCGCCTCGCAGCGGCCCTTCGCGCGGAGCGCGCGCGCCGTGCGCTCCGCGTGGGCGTAGGCGTACCAGAGGTCGGCGTAGCCGCGCTCCAAGAGGTCAGGCGAGAGGACCACGGCGCCAGCGATACGCACGAGGTCGGCGCAGCGGGTGGCGTTGGTGACGGTGAGGGCGTGCGGGGTGGGCTGGTAGGCGCGGGGCATGCGGGTGGTACTCCTTCGGCTGGCACAGCTGTGGCCCCCTTCAGTCGTCGGCGTCGATGGGCCAGAACCCGAAGTCCGACCCGTCGCCCTCGTGCGCGCCGAAGTAGCAGCCCTCGGGCGCGAGGTCGTTGAGGGCGTCGTACAGGTCTTCGAGGAGCCAGTCCTTGGCCTCCCACGTGTCCATCCCCCGCCCGATGGCGTCCCACCGCTCCTGGTACGGTGCGCGCTGGGCCTCGGGCAGGGCGCCGATGAACGCGGGGATCAGGTGGTCCGGGTGCAGCGTCCCGCTGCTGATCTGGTCGCCTGGCTGGTACATGCGTGGTGCTCCTTCTGGCGTGCATATTCGGCATACAAGATGTGAGTGCAGCCAAACCAGGTGGGTGCGCGCGCGTTGAGGCCGCACACACCCCTGGCGTGCGTGGGCTACTCGGCGGCGTTCACGTACGGGTCTTGGTCGCGCACGAGGTCGGCGGCCGAGCGCAGGGCCCGGCGCACGGTGGAGGCGTCGCGCTCGGCGGCGTTGGCCTGCTGGTTCAGGTCGAACGAGAGGGCGAGCACGCCGTCGCGCAGCCCCTCCTCGGAGAGCCCGCGGTCGCCCGCGAGGTCTAAGAGGCGGCGGACCACGGGGCGCAGGGTGAGGGACTCGGCCTCCATGAAGCGCAGCTTCCACCCGGCGACGACGATGCGGTCCAGGTCTTCGGTCACGGTGGTACTCCTTCGGTCCGGTCAGTGCAGCAGGTAGGCGTACTGCCCACACCGCATCCGGTAGTCGTGGGCCCAGCGCCCCACGTCGGCGGACTCGTTGTGCAAGGCGGCGAGGTAGCCCGCTTCGGTGGCCTGGCACGTGGCCCACCAGTGCTCCTCCCACCGGTCGTGGGCGAACCAGACGGCGACCGGGGCGAGCACGACCACGAGCAGGGTGAGGCCGGTGCGTTTCAGGGCACGTCGCATCGGTGCGGTACTCCTTTCAGTCCAGCGGCACGGTCACATCGATCAGGCGCGACAGGCGCCACAGGTACGCCGACCTGGGGCTGCACACCTGGGGCCAGTACTGGCCCGGCGGCGTGAGGTCGCTGACGATGGCGTCGCGCAGGTCTTCGACCGGTGCGCGCCCGTGCCTCCGCACGGGCGCCTTGTCCGGCTCGAAGGTGAGCGTGTCCCCGCGGTGGGTGATGCGCATGCGGTGCTCCCTTCAGTCCTCGTCGTCCGGGTCGTCGGCGTCCGAGTAGGCGTAGACGGCGACGAACGCCAGGTCCGGCACCTCGGCGGCGTGCCGGTCCTTCCAGGCGGCGATCACCTTGGCGATCCACTCGTCGTGCGTCTCGCCCGGGTGCGGCGTGCGCACGGTCACGTCGCGCGGGTGCCAGTCGTAGTCGTGCGTGCCGACGGCGAGGGTGACGCAGACGCGGGCGGCGTCCGGGTCGGGGATGGCGTCGCACAGGGGCGTGGGCATGGCGGTACTCCGTTGCGGTGGCGGCGGGGCACACAGCTGTGCCCCGCCCGTGTTCGGTGCCCGAACGGCCTAGCCGTCCGCGCGCGAGTCCTTGTACTGGCCGAGCATGGCGCTGAGCGTCCCGCGCAGCTGCTTCACGCTGCGGG
>DASQZW010000177.1:0-3067 GCA_035638495.1 Terriglobales bacterium | reverse complement strand
AGTCCCAGCTCACCTGGTACGGCGGACTCGTCACCCGCCCCCCCACGTTCGCTCCGTCCACCTGGAACTGCACCCACGCCACGCCCACGTTGTCGCTCGCGCTCGCGCTCAATACCACCGCCGTACCCGACACCGTCGATCTCGCACCCGGCCCCGTCACCGTCACCACCGGCGGCGTCGTGTCCGTCTGCAGCGGCTTCAGCGCCACGAGCATGGCCGCGGTGGCGCCGTTGAACTGGTCGTTGTTGGTCACGGTCTTGGCGCCCGTCGGCCCCACGGCCGCCTGGATCGCGTCCTGCGACTCGTTGCCGTCGTAGTCGAACCGCTTGGTCATGCCCGAGCCGGCCGTCCAGGTCACGTTGTTCGCGTCCGCGAAGAACGCGACCAGCATGTCGCCCGCGCTCGTGGTCGTGATCGAGCCCGTCGAGGGCTTCGTCGTGGCGCCCGAGTCGACGGCCGAGCTGGCGTCGATCGGCGACGTCGGGTTGACGTTGTAGTAGTCGGAGACGCCCAGGTCCACGTAGACGCCCGCCGGGACGTTCCACACGTACTGGATCGGCTCGTGCGTCGTCGCGATCTTGTACCAGAGCTGGAAGTGGAAGGGCTGGCCCACCGATGCCCCGGCGAGCACGTCCTGCAGCTTGGTCCAGCCCGGAGGCCCGGTCACCGCGGAGGTGGTCGTCGAGTCGATCTCGAGCTCGGCGAGCAGCAGGTCGCCGGCCACAACGCCGGCGGGAGGCGCCACCTGGGTGTTATTCGCGATCGTGGACTTCGCCAGGAACGTCGGCTGCGTCGGGCCGGTCACCGTGATCGTGATGCCGGCGGACGGCGTCTCCACGTTGCCGCTGTCGTCCACCGCCCGGCTGCGAACCTGGAACGTGCCCGGCCGCGACGGCTTGAAGGTGTAGCTCCAGCTGGTGGTGCCGGTCGCCGGGTGCCAGCTGGCCCCGCTGTCGACCGTGACCTCGACGCCCGCCACCACGCCGCCGCCGCTGTCGGCGGCGGTCCCGCTGATCGTCAGCGAGCCGCCCGGCGCGACGCTGGCGCCCGACGCGGGCGAGGTGATGAGCGAGGCCGGCGCCGTGATATCCGTGGACGGGCTGGCGGCGACGAGCCCTGACTGCAGCGTCGCCGGCTGCGCGCCCATGTCGGCCAGGATATTGACCGTCGCCTGGCGCATGTTGGGGTCGGGCGTGCTGGGACCGGTGTCCGGGAACAGGTCGTGGTTGACGTCGAGGCCCCAGCTCCACTGCACCGTGCCTGCGCCGAAGACGAGGCCGCCGCCGCTCGACCGGTACAGCGTGAGGTGGTGGGTCGCGCTGCCCTGCGCGTACGTGTTGCCGTAGTCCTGGAGCAGCTCCGGAACGGTGAGGGTCGTGGACGACAGGTCGAACTCCCCGGATGGCCGCGCGCCGTTGTCGAGGTCCTCGTCCCACTCGTAGCCCAGCGTCTGAGCCCCCAGCGTGACCTGGCCCGAGGTCAGGCTCGCCACCGCGGTGTTCCGCCAGAAGCGCAGCTTGGAGTACGCGGCCGGCACGGTGATGGCCGCCGACCCGCGGTTGACCATGAAGATCGTGCCGGTCATCGCGTTCTCCGGCCGGCCGCCGTCGGCGGGCGGGCTCCACGTCGGGTCGCGCCAGGTGCCCGTCCACGTCGGCGGGTCCTGCGGGTCGATCGGGGTGGTGGCCTTCGTCTCCTTGTACGAGACCAGCGTCCGGAAGGGCGTGCCGGTACCGTCGATGCTGTTCTCCCAGCGCACCTTCCAGAAGCTCTCGTTGCCGGAGAAGAACGCGAGGTTCACGCCGGCCACGCGCGCCGCCTCGACATTGGCGCGCTGGTTGGCGGACCAGTACTCGTCGTGGCCGGTCGACAGGAACGTCCTGTGGTTCTTGAGCAGCGAGCCGCGCCGGTCCGTGTCCACCTCGGACGTGTAGCTGACGTCGTAGCCGTTGGCCTCGAGGAACCGGACCATCGGGTACTCGCCGTAGAAGACCCAGTTGCTCGTGCCGAAGCCAGGGTCCTGGCCGCGCGTCGCGAACGGCCGGTTGTAGCTCACCTTGAAGGCGCGGCCGTCCGACGAGGCGGACGCGTTGCCCTGGTAGAGGCTGTAGCCGCCCCACTGGTTGTACGCCTGCCACGTCGTGTCCGAGGTCTGGAAGAGCAGGTCGGACGAGCTGGAGTCGTCGCGGACGACGAACACGATGTGGCTGGCGCCGCCGGTGTCGGTGCGCACGAGCTTGGCGAAGTAGATTCCGGACACCGCCGTCGCGGGCACCGCCCACGAGGCGGAGACCGCCCAGTTGCCGCAGTCGACCAGGCCGATCGATGCCTGCGTCAGGCAGGCGGGCTGCGACTGGGGCAGGTGTGCGGACGGCGTCACGGTCGCGATCTGGCGGGCGCCGTTGCCCTGGTAGTAGCCCATCCGGTAGATCGTGATCGTGTACGCGGACGCGGGGGTGTTGATCTTGAAGAAGACGGTGTCGCCCTTGTTGACGCCGATGTCCGTCGCGAATCCCTGGATCGTGGAGTCGCCGGAGCCGCTGATGTCCCAGGTGGGCTCGGGGGTGCCGGGATTCGTGTTCTCGCACGCGACCGGGTTGACGACGGGCGGGCCGCACGGACCGGCGCCGTGAGCCGGGACGGCGGCCAGCAGGGGCATCGCGCCGACCGCCAGCGCGACGAACCCCCCGAGAACCCGACGCAACGTCACCCGCTCACTCACGGCAGCACTCCTCTTCCTGGGGGTTTCCGCACATTGGCCGCATGAGCGACTCCCGGTTTCCAGGAACCGCTCGTGCGGACCAATGTGCGCTCTGGATCGGCGCCCAGCTATAGGCGCCTAGGGGCCGCGCAGGACCACGATGTCCGCGGTCGTGGGACCAATGACCGAGATGGTCGCGGTTTTCGTCCCGGTGGAGCCGGCGCCGGCCTGGAGGACGTCCTGGGCCTCGTTGCTGTCGAAGTTGTAGCGCCGGGTCATCCCTGATCCCGCCGTCCAGCTCCCCGAGTCGAAGTTCACGAACAGCGCCACCACCATCTCGTTGGAACCGCTCGTGGTCACCGCCGG
>DASQZW010000176.1:0-9350 GCA_035638495.1 Terriglobales bacterium | reverse complement strand
CGGCACCCGCCGCGTGGTCCACTCGCGCGAATACCGTCATGCCCCGGGACGTCACCGCGGTGACGAGTCGATCGATCGTTTCCGGCACCGGGTGGGCGCTGCGGATGGTCACCAGGCCGTCGTCATCGCTCACGTCGTCGTCCTCCGCGGCGGGTTTGCGCCGCGCTCCCGCAGCCACGCCTCGATCTCCTCGGCGTGGCCGCCGTAGTGCGTCAGGCCACGGTACCGGTACGCGAACACGGTGGCCGGGGTCATCGGGCTCCCGTCGGGCCAGGTGAGGCCGGGCACGCCGTCGTGCCAGCGGTCCGGCGGGATCGCCGCCAGCCGCTCGAGGATCCCGAGGTGTGCCTCCATCAGGTCGCGCCGCACCCGGTCCAGCGGCACGCCGCGCTGGTCGTCCACGACCTCCTCGTTGATGTCCGCGAGCCGCATCGCGAGCAGCCCCGCCTGCCGGCCGGCGAGCACGTCGTCGGCGCTCGCCGCCACCGCCCGGTCCCAGCCGGCCAGGTGGACGAGCACCTCCTTGACCGTCCAGTCGCCGTGGATCGGCTGCGCCAGCAGGTCCGCCGGGATGCGGTCGACGACGTCCAGCAGGCGCTCCATCTCCGCCCGGTAGGCCACGGCCATCTCCTCGGGCGATCCCATCGCCTGGTCGCTGCGCATGCTGCGCACGATATCGCCCCGTCGCGAGGACCGCAGTTTCGGAGTAGCCGCCGGTGGGGCACGGCGCCTACCCTGCCCGCCTGGGACACAGTCGATTCGTACCTGAGGAGGTGACCCCCATGGCAGACAGCGCGGTCAAACCAATCCCGGAGGGCTACCACAGCCTGACCCCCAGCCTCACGGTCCGCGGCGCCGCCGACGCCATCGAGTTCTACAAGCGCGCGTTCGGCGCGGTCGAGATCTCCCGCGCGCTCGCGCCCGACGGCAAGCGCCTGTGGCACGCGGAGCTGCAGATCGGCGACTCCCGCATGATGCTGACCGACGAGATGCCCGAGATGGGCAGCCACGCACCGGCGCCGACCGGCGCCGTCGGATTCTCGGTCTGGCTCTACGTCGGGGACGTCGACGCCGTCTTCGAGCGCGCGGTCAGGGCCGGCGCGAAGTCGCAGATGCCCGTCAACGACACGTTCTGGGGCGATCGCTTCGGCGGGCTGCAGGACCCGTACGGTCACAACTGGGCGATCGCGACGCGCAAAGAGAACCTCACGGAGGACGAGGTGCGGCGCCGGGCCGACGCCTTCACGGCCTCCATGAGCGCCGGCCAGCAGACCTGACGCGCGTGCATCGCCGGTCGGCGCCGCTCCTCGCCAGGCGGCGCCGATCGGGCACCCGGGGAGAGAAGTGACATTAGTTTGAGTGTCTCGATCTATTTGCTAAGATCCAACTGATGAACGAGGACCTCGTGGAGCGCGGCCTCGACCTGTACCGGACGGCACTGCGCGCGCTGCACGAGCTCGGTGCGCCCGCCTGGTACGAGGTCGAGCTGAGCGTGGCGCAGCTGAAGGCGCTGTTCACGCTCGTGGACGCCGGGTCGATGCCCATCGGCGGGGTCGCCGCACGGCTGAGCATCGGCCTCCCGGCGGCCAGCTCCCTGGTCGACCGGCTCGTGGAGCAGGGGCTGGTGCAGCGGCGCGAGGATCCGCTCGACCGCCGGCGCACGCTCGCCGAGCCGACCGCCGCGGGCGAGGGGCTGGCGCAGCGCCTCCGGCACGGTTCGCGCGAGGCGCTTCGCGCGTGGCTCGAGGTGATGGAGCGCGACGACCTGGAGGCGCTGGTGCGCGGCCTGACGGCGATGGTCGGGGTGGCGAGATCGCCCCTGGCGGCGCCCACCGCGGCCGCTCCCGCCTCGCGCCACGGTCCCCCCATCCCGACCCTCCCCCGCCGGGGGGGAGGGAGCTGAAGGAGAGGCGATGACGCTTCGGTTGATCCTCGGGCTCGGCTGGTCGCTCGTGGCCGGGCTGACGGGTGGCTGGCTGGTGCTGGCGCCATGGGCGCTGGGCCAGCAGGGCGGCGACTGGACGACCGTCACCAAGAGCGAGTTCGGAGCCGGCCTGGGGCTCATCGTGCTGGCGCTGGCCGGCGTCGTGATCGTGGCGGTCCAGACGGTCCGAACGCTGCGTGAGGCCGGCGCGCTGGCGCCTTCGCGCGCGTCGCGAGGCGCGGCGGACGGCGTGACCGCATCGCCGGAGATGGAGAAGGCGCTGATCGCGCTGGCCCAGGCGCTGGCCGAGGACCTGGACGCTCACCGCGAGCCGGCGGCGCCCCACTCCGGCGGCGAGTCCGCCTGGAGGCAGCCGTCGTGAGGAGGAGAGAGCTCGGGCGCGGCCTCCCGCTGGCCGTGCTGTTCGTGCTCGGGCTCGCGGCCGGCGCGTGGATCTTCGTCTCGCCCTGGGTGCTGGGCTACCCGACGCAGGCGGGGTGGACGGCCGCGGTGTGGACCAGCGTGTGGGCGGGGGCGGCGGTGACCGTGGTCAGCGCCGTCAGCCTCGTTGCTCTGCTTGCCAGGATGGTCCACGTGGCCCAGCGTTCGGACGCGGAGGCGAGCTAGGCCGGGTGGCGCTCCAGGTCGAGCGAGCCGCGGCCGTCGAAGCGCCGGCGCGCGGGCGCGTCGACTACCGCTGGATCGCCGCCTCCGTCGTGGTGGTCGGCGCCCTGATGTCGATCCTCAACCAGACCGTCATCAACGTCGCGTTGCCGACGCTCGAGACGGACTTCGGCGTGTCGCTGGTGAACATCCAGTGGGTCGTCACCGGCTACGCGCTCGGGCTCGCCGCCGTCATCCCACTGACCGGCTGGCTGGCGGACCGGTACGGCACGAAGCGCGTTTTCCTGGTCAGCCAGGTGCTCTTCACGCTCGCGTCGATGCTGTGCGCACTGGCCTGGAACAACCCGTCGCTGATCATGTTCCGGGTCGTCCAGGGCCTCGCGGGCGGTCTGATCATGCCGATCGGCATGACGATCCTCATGACCGTGAGCAAGCCGGAGGAGCGCGGCCGCTTCATGGCGGTGCTGGGCCTGCCCATGCTGGTGGCGCCGGTCCTGGGCCCGCTGCTGGGCGGCTGGCTCGTCCAGTACGTGAGCTGGCGCCTGATCTTCGTGCTCAACGTGCCGATCGGCGTGGTCGGGGCGCTGATGACGGCGGCGCTGCTGCGCGGTTCGGGCGGCCAGGCGGGCGGCCAGCGGCTCGACGTCGGCGGCCTGCTGATCGGCATCCCCGGCGTGGTGGCCATCGTCTACGGCCTGACCCAGCCGAGCACCTACGGCTGGGGCTCGGCGCAGACCGTGCTGCCCCTGGCCGGCGGCGCGGTCCTCCTGGTGGTCTTCTGCCTGTTCGAGCTGCGGCAGCGCAATCCGCTGATCGAGATTCGCGTTTTCCAGGACGCGGCGTTCACGGCGGCCATGACGCTCAACTTCTTCATAGGCGTGGCGCTCTTCGGCTCGGTCGTGCTGGTGCCTCTGTTCCTGCAGCAGGTGCAGGGCTATGGTGCGCTCGAGTCGGGCGCGATCCTCGCCGCCCAGGGCATCGCCGCGGCGGTCGCCATGCCCATCGGCGGCGCCCTCACCGACCGGTTCGGTGCCCGCCAGGTCGTGCCGTTCGGCCTGGTGGTGCTGACCCTCTGCTCGGTCTGGATGGCCACGCTGGCGCCGGACACCGCGCGCTGGGAAGTGGCCCTCATGGTGGCCGGCCGGGGCCTGGGCATCGGCCTCTCGATGATGCCGTCCATGTCCTCCGCGTACGTCACGCTCGCGCCGCGCCTGATCGCCAGGGCGACTTCGGTGAGCAACACCGTGTCGCGGGTGGCGAGTGCGCTCGCGGTCGCGATCGTGGCGACGATCCTGGCCAGCCGCATCTCGGCCCACCTTCCGGGGACGTTCGGCGCGGCGGCGGCGACGGGCGGCGGCGTGGCCGCCGTCCAGTTGCCGCCGGCGGTCAAGTCGGTGCTGCTGGCGCAGGTCGCGAAGGGCTTCGACGACACGTTCTGGGTGACCGCTGGGCTTTCGCTGATCTGCTTTCCGATGGCGCTGCTGCTGCGACGGTCGCTGCGGCCGGAGACCGTCCGCGCGTACGCGCTGCGGCAGCTCGCGGAGGGCGTCATCCTGGGCGCCGCGGCGACGCGGCTGGACGGCCGGGTCGGCCCGGAGGCGAACCGGGAGCTGCTGGCGGGAGGCGCGCGGAGCCGGCTCCAGCGGGGATTCGCGATCCTCCGGGCGGGGACCAGCGCCTCGGGCCTCGTGCCCCAGGCTCCCATCTCGAGAGTGCTGTGGGTCGTGTTCGCGGTGCTGCTCGTGGCATCGCTGGTCGGGAGCGTCCTCGTGGTCCTGCACGGCGCCCAGCCCGCGGCCGTGCCCCCGCTGCCCCCGAGGCCGGCATGACCGGGGTCATCCCGCATCGGGCCGGCCGCCAACCGGGCCTGGTGACGCTGGTGCGGGGTGACGTGCGTGAGCTGGACACGATCGGAACCGCGGCGCTGCTCGCGGGTGAGGTCAGGGCGCCGGTCATGGGCTGCGTGCTGCCGGTCCGACAGGGAGCCGCGCTGGAGCTGCTGCGGACGCTGGCCGCCGACTGTGTCGGCCGCTGGGCGGCCTGGGCGGACGTCACGGCCAGCAGCTTCGAGGAGGTGCGCGGCCTGGTGATCTCCGGCCACACGTGGCGGGCCGCGGCGCGGCACGTGTGGCCGGCCCTGGAGCGCTGCCCCGTGTACGTGCAGCACCGGCGGCCGGCGCCGCACCACAGCGTGCTGGTGGCCGTCGACTCGCCGCGGACGCAGGTCGCGCTGGCCCGGCGGCTGGAGCCGTTGATGGAGCGGCCGGGGATGCGGATCACGGTGGCGTTCGCGTCGGTCCCGTCGTGGGCCTGCTCGCTGGCCGCGGCGCTCGGCTACCCCGTGTTCGTCCAGCGGCCGCCCGAGGAGCGCTTCCCGTGGCCGCTGACGCTGCGCGGGGCCGTGGGCGTCTCGCTGCCGACCACGCCGCTCTGGGCGATCAGGACGCTGGCGGACGACCTGCGGCCCGACCTCGTGGTCCTCGGCCTGCACCGGCACCGGATCCGGGAGCCGTGGCTCGCGCATCCGACCGCGTGGCACCTCTCCCGCGAGCTGCGAACCGACGTGCTGATCTGCCCGGTGGGGTGAGCGCCCGGCGACGATAGGGACGTCGTCCCGGGCCGGTGTGACCATCATCGCCACTCGACGCCGGCATTCCGTCACACGCGCCGCGACGAGGCCCGATCAGCCGCGCGTGTTCAGCGCCGGCATCGGCCAGACCACGGCGGCCGTCGCCACGCCGGCCGGGTAGACGAGGTGGTACCGCCCGGTGGTGACCTGCTCGACCACGCTGCCCGCGAGCGTGTTCTGTCCCGTCGCGTCGAAGCGGATCCCCCGCCACGCCATGATCCCGGGCCCCGCGTTCATCCCCGCGAGGGCCGCGTGGACGCGGCTCGGGTCGGTCGAGTCCGCGGCCTCGATCGCCATGCCAATCGTCAGCGTTGCCTCGAAATCGTTCGCCGCGTCAGCGTTCATGTCTCGCCCGAACTCCTGCCGGAACGCCGCCTCGACGGCCGCTGCGACCGGGCGCTTCACCGCGATCTCCGGCGACCATGCCGCGCTCGCCGTGGCGCCGTCCGCAAGCGGGCCGAGGCTGGACGCGAACCGGGGGTCCGTGAAGCCGTCGCCCAGACCCAGCAGCGCCGGGGGCGTGTAGCCCACCTTCGCCATGGTCTGCACGAGCCGGACGGCATCGGCCGCTGTCGTGAACGCGAGCAGCGCGTCCGGCGCGTACCCGGCCAGACGCTGCACCACCGGCGTGAGCTCGCCGCCGTCGCCCGGGAGCAGCACGTCCTCGGTCACCTCGACGTCCTGCGGCGCGAGCTTCTCGACCAGGGCCGCGCCGTCGCGGCCGGCCTGGTCGTCCGAGTGGATCACCACGACGCGCGCGAGAGAGCGGTCCTTCGGCCGTTCTGCGCTGGCGGCGTGCAGCCACGCGAAGGCGGTGTCGACGTACGTGCGATCGGACGGACCGACCCGCCAGAACCACCGGAGGCTTCGCGCGGTCAGGTCGGGCGCCGAGGCCGAGCCGCTGACCATCGGCACGCTGAGCCGCTCCGCCCGCTGGCTGGCCGCCGCGGTGGCATCCGAGTCGAGCGCCCCGGTCAGAGCCGCGACGTGGTCGGCGCCGACGAGCTGGTCCACCGCGGCCGCGGCCGCCTGGGCGCCGCTTCCCGTATCCGCGGGATCGATCACGAGCCTGCCGACCGTCAGCCTCGGCAGAGCGATCTCGGGGTGGTCGCCGTTCAGCACCTCGGCGGCGAGCTGGGCGCCGTGCAGCGCAGCGAGTCCCACCGCGGCGGAGGCGCCGGTCGTCGGGAACAGCGCGCCCACCCGGACGTCCCCGAGCGCGACCCTCGTCGGGGCGCTGCTCTTCGGCGCGGGCGCCGCCGACCCGCCGATGCTGCAGGCGACCATGGCCAGCGCGGCTGTCATGACGGCGGCACGCTTCACCTCTCCACGGTTCTCCCCGGCGCGAAGGCGCCCTACGGTGACCGGGTCAGAGCTGCCACTCGTCGCCTCGCAGCAGCGCGACCGCGGTCCCGCCGGCCTCCAGCCCGTCGACTTCGACCTCGGGGCCTCCGACCATGAAGTCCACGTGGGTGCTCGACACGTTGATCCCGGCCCGGTCCTCGCCGTCCACCGCGAAGGCCAGTCCGTGGCCGAGCGCCAGGTGGCAGGTGGCGTTCTCGTCGAACAGCGTGTTGCGAAAGACCAGGCCGAGCTGTCCGACCCGCGAGCTGCCGTCTACCAGGGCGAGCTCGCCGAACCGGGACGCGCCCTCGTCCTGGGCGGCGGTCTGCCGGATGGCGTCCTCGCCGGTGGAGGCGTGCACCTCGGTCACGCGGCCGCCGCTCACGCGCATCGTCAGGTCGCGGATCTCGGCGCCCGCGAAGTGCAGCGGGCGCGTGGAGCGGATCACGCCTTCGGCGCGCCTGGCGTCTGGCGTCGTGAAGACCTCCTCGGTCGGCAGGTTCGGCACGTGGACCTGGCCCCAGGCCGTCCGGTTCCGGGCCGTCATCCAGCGCGAGCCGGGCAGCAGGCCGATCACGAGGTCGGTGCCGGGCCCACGGAAGCGGATCGAGTCGAAACGCCGCTCGTCCAGCGTCTGCGCTCGCGCCTGCAGCCGCTCGACGTGCGCCCGCCACGAGGCGACCGGGTCCGCCTCGTCGAGGCGAACAGCGCGCTCCACCGCGCGCCACAGGCGCTCGACGTCCGGCTCTCCGAACACGGTCCGGGCCCAACCCTCGGTCGCGTAGGCGACGATGCTCCACGCCACGAGCCGCTGGTTGATCGCGCGCATATTGGCCTTGCGGACCTCGACCGGCACGGCGCGGGCGAGACGGGCCCCGTCGAGCCCAGCCATGAGGTCGGGTTCGGCATCTCCGACGATGGTCAGGATGGCCGCGTGCCGGCGCATCGCGTCTTCCAGCATCTCGACGAGCCAGGGCGGAGACCACTCGAGCCCCTCGTCGGGCGCCAGCTCGGCGCGGGCGCGCACGACGTGCTGGTCCTGGTACATGACGCTGACGTATCGGGCGCCCGCCGCGTACCCGGCCCTGACCGCCTGCCGGGCCAGCGGCGCGTGCTCGACCAGGCCCTGGACGATCAGGTCCTGGCCCGGCTGGAGGTTGACGCCGACCTCGATCGCGAGGTGGGCGTAGCGCTCGAGGCGCTCGTTGGCGCTCACGCGCGTTCGAGGGGGCGCAGACCTCCCCCGGCGTCGAACGGCATCGGCGCGAGCTCCCCCGCGACCTCGAGGTCCGGCCGGCTCCGGGCCTCGTCGAGCAGGGCAGGCGACACGCCGAGCAGCTCGGTGTGCAGCGTGTCCGCGATCCAGGCGAGGCGCAGCGGTGCGTCGCGACCGCGGCTCGAGATGGCCGCGCACACTGCCGCCAGGTCGGTCGGCATGACGCACGGGATGGTCATCCGCTGGATGCCGATCACACCGGCCGTCAGCGCGTTCGTGTACAGGGCCTCGAAGTCGATCTTGCCCAGCAGGCGCGCGGTCGTGAAGTCCGCCGTGCCGATGCCCATGGCGTTGCCGTGAGACGCGTGCGTGACGTCCAGGGCCACGATCGCGATCGGACCCGGCGGGTCCGGCTCGGGCTGTCCCACCACACGCATGCGCCCGACGAGATTGGTGTCGATGCCGGCGCCGCTCACGTCCTTGCCGATGCGGTCGATCACGAGGACGTCGAGATCGTCGAAGGGGATTCGGGGCATCAGCCGGCGCGCCTCGGTCAGCAGCGCCGCTTCGGCCTCGCCGCCGATCTCGGCCGCCGTCAGCCCGCGCACGAGAGCCGTGCGGTCGCGCTGGTTCTCGACGATTGCCAGGCCGCCGAGCAGCAGGCCTCGCCCGGCGAGGAGGCGGGCGGCCGCCGGGATGCGGTCGCGCAGCCCACCGGGGCCGCGCGAGTGCATGTGCCGTGCGCCGGGCTGCTTGCCGAGGCCGATCGCGCACATCTTGGCCAGGCCCGACTCGACCGGTCCGCGGAAGCTGGTGTGGGGCTTCACGCGGTTGATCACGAAGACCGCGCCCGCCTCGACGACGTTGCGGTCGACGTGCACCGGCACGCCGTCGACCTCTCCCACGACCTCCGTCTCCATCGTGGCCCGGACCAGCGTCGGGTCGATGCCGTAGCCAGCGAGCAGCTCCGCCTGGCCCTCGGCCGTGGCGGCGCCGTGACTGCCCATCGCCGGCACCACGAACGGGTCGAAGCCGAGCGCTCGCAGCGTCTCGATGGCCGCGCCGGCGATCGGGCCGATGCCGGTGATGCCCCGGCTGCCGACCCCGACGGCCACGCGGCGCGGCGCCAGCCCGGTCACGGCGCGGCGGACCTCGTCGGCGACGGCCGTCTCGAGGTCGGCGTCCGCGAGAGCGGGCGAGTCGAGCCGCTGCCGCAGGAGCGCGACGGGCGGTGGCTCGACCCCCTCCAGCAGCCGCCCCGCCAGCCGCTGCAGGCCCGGGAGCAGCGGCGTCGGGTCGAGCCGCGGCATCAAGCGAGCGCGGTCCTCAGCTCGGCCAGGTGGTCGCGCTGGTGCTCGAGCATCCGCTCCATCGCCTCTCCGAGCGGCATCCCGGCGAACGTGCCCGCCTCAGCTTGCGCACTCAGGTCGGCCGTCAGCAGGGCGGCGTGGATCTGCTCGGCGCCCCGCCGCATCTCGTCGGCGAGCTCGACCGGCCGGCGCTCATCGCGCTTTCTGACCTGAGATGCGTTCCAGCGCGCCGGATCGAAGGCCGGTCGGTCGCCGTTTCCGCTCGGTGGCGGTGCGGCGATCACCGCGGGCAGGGCCGCCTGG
>DASQZW010000175.1:0-3632 GCA_035638495.1 Terriglobales bacterium | reverse complement strand
CGATGGAAACGGCCGCCATTCGGGCGCGTAGCGCAGCTCGGTCCGGGGACTGTACGTCCGGGGCGGAGGGCGCCGCGTCCCCAGGACCGGCGGTCGCGGCGGCGGTGGCGGTGGCGGCGGCACCGCCGTCTCGGGTGGCGTCCAGGCTCCGCCCGGCACCGCGACCGGGGTGGTCAGGGGCGCCGTCACCGGCGCCGTCACGACGGTCGGGACGGGCGGCGGCGACGGCGGCGGCGGTGCCGGCGGGGACGGGGGTGGCGGCGCGGTCACCGCGTTCACGAAGTCGCGTACGAGCTGGTCCGCGCGTGGGTAGCGCTGTTCCGGAGACAGGGCCAGACCCCTCGCGAGCACCGCCGCCAGCCCCGCCGGGACGTGCGGCGCGACGTCCCGGAGGTCGGGCACCAGACCCTGCACGTGGGCCGCGCGCGCCTCCATCCCGGTGCCGCAGGGCGGCACGCCCGTCGCGACGTACCAGAGGAGCGCGGCGAGGCTGTACAGGTCGGAGGCCGGGGTGAGGTCCGTGGGCGACGCGCGGCACTGCTCGGGCGACCGGAAGGCGCAGTCGATGGCCAGGCCGGCCTCAGCAATGCGCTCGACCGTCACCGCGCGCGCGATGCAGAAGTCCGTCAGCAGCGCGTTGCCGCCACCCGCCCGCAGCAGCACGTTCGAGGGCTTGACGTTGCCGTGGACGACGCGCTGCGCGTGCGCGTAATCGAGCGCTCGCGCGACGTCGCGGAGGCTCTGCTGCACCGTGGGGTCAGTGAGTCGCAGCGTCAGCGGCGTCCGGCGCAGGTGGGCGTCCAGCGACACGGATTCCACGTACTCCATCGCCACGTACTGGCGGCCCTCGTCGGAGCCGAACTGATAGACGGGAACGATGTTGGGATGGGACAGCTGCACAGCGGTCCGCATCTCGATGGGCAGCCGGAACTTGAAGGTGGTCAGGTCGGCGATCGGGCCGACCATCACCTTGAGCGCGCGCCAGGCCTCGGACAGCTCCTTCAGGTCGCGCGCACGGAACACGGTTCCGTACGGTCCCGAGCCCACGACGTCCACGAGCTCGTACGACCCGAGCAGCCTTCCCAGCAGGTCCTGTGAGATGTCTCGACTCATAGCGGCGGCGACGGCTTATTATCGGGCGCCAGCACTGTGTCGCGGCGGCGGGGCGCGGCATGGGCGTTCGCGGCGTGCGATGGGACAGTAGGAGTATCGCGCGCGAGGCTGCCTCTTGCTAACATCGGCTAGCCGCCAACCGTGGGGGGCCGGCACCTGGAAGATCCGAGGAGGTACAGCGGCGTGCAGATCGGTCCCATCAACCCGGATCCGACCCTGCTGGGCGGCGCCAGCGGTCTCGTGACGCAGGTCCTCGGCCTGGTCATGTACATCAGCCTGGTCGCGTGCGTCATCGCCGGTCTGGCGAGCGGGGGCATGATCGCGGTCGGGGGCGTGAGCCGCAACGTCGAGATGCGGTCGGCCGGGATGCGCGGCCTGATCTACTCCATCGTGGGGGTCGTCGTCATCGGCTCGATCCTGGTGGTCATGAACACCGTCTTCAGCCGGGCCCACTCGTGACCTCGGCCCCGCGCGCGGCGTGGGCGGGCATCGTGGTGCTCGTGCTGGTCGCCTGCGGAGGGCAGTCGAGCCAGACCGTCCTGATCACGTCGGCGGCCGGACCCAGCCACCAGGTGCTCGGCGTGGGCGTGGGCTTCGCGCACAACCAGGCCGGCGCCCTCGCCGCCGCCGTCACGTACGCCGAGGCCGCCGCGACGCCGATCTTCCCCGTCGACGCGGCGACCGAGCGGCAGCGCGTCGCGGCGTACACCGTGAGCTCGGACCAGTCCGCGATGCTGCAGCAGCGCCTGACCTCGATCCAGGGCTACGACTCGTCCTACGGCGTGGTCGCGGCGCGGAAGGCCGGCCTCCGAGCGGGCGCCCACCTCTACCCGCTCTCGGTCGCGCTGCAGTCGTACTCCGACGCCACCGCCACCGTCTCCGTCTGGGCCAACCTCGTGGAGTTCAGCCCGAACCTGTTCCGCGCGGCGTACGTGACGGAGGACGTCGCCCTCCAGTGGGAGTCGGGGGACTGGAAGTTCGCGCTGAGCCAGACGAAGGCGACGCTGGGCCCGGTCCCCGCGATCACCCAGGCCCAGACGGCGACGCAGCCGCCCGGCCAGGTGGACTGGCAGGCATGGGGCCGGTAGCCCGGATCCTCCGCCGAGCCGTGGCCGCCCTGGTCGCGCTGTCCGCGGCGGCCGCGTTCAGCACGGTCGCGCTCGCCGCTACCACGACGCCGACGCCGGCGCCGGCGCCGACGCCGGGCGCCACCCCCAGCCCCACCAGCGCACCCGCGCCGCCGGCCTCGCCCGCCGCGCCGGCCTCGCCAGGGGCCGACTGCGGGGTCACGAACTTCCAGAACTGCCTGCAGACGTCCACCAACGACGTGACGCAGACGATCTGGGACAGCATGACCAAGCTCGTCGCCGACGCGGCCCGGAACGTGATCCTGGGCCTCGGCTGCGAGCTGACGGTGACGGGCAGCCCGGACATCCCGGGCTCCGGCCAGGCCGCCGCCGCGCCCCTGTGCGCCGGGCAGCCGGGAAGCGGGTCGAGCAAGGCGCTCCTCAGCCCCGACCTCACCGGCGCCTACTTCAGCCAGTACTACCAGCGCGCCGCGGCCGTGGCGGCCCTGATCGCCCTCGGCGTCGGCATGGCCGCCGCGGCGTTCTTCGCCGTGACGCGCAACGGCATGCGGCTGGCGTACGCGGCCCTGGGCTACCCCAGCCTGGTCGCGATCGGGATCGTCGCGGCGCCCGGCCTGCTGGCGACGATCCTGCGCCTGACCGACGACCTGGGCTTCTACGTCGCCGGCCCAGCCACGCTGTCGAACGCGTTCCAGAACCTGTCGGGCATCTTCCAGATGCCAGCCCCGGCCGGCACCAACGTCGGCGGGGCGCCGCCGCCGGTCTTCGTGATCATGGTCACGTCGCTGGCGGCAATGCTGTTCGGGCTGGTCGGCATCATCGAGCTGCTGGCCCGCAGCGTCGCGGTCTACCTCGTGGTCCTGTTCTGGCCACTGGCGCTCGCCAGCTCGGCCTGGGGCGGAGGCTTCGGGCTCGCCCGGCGGTTCCTGCGCGTCATCGTCGCGGTGATCCTGGCCAAGCCCGTGATGGTGATCGTGCTCAGCCTCGGGATGGGCCTGATCGCGACCACGCCGCTCGACCTGATCTCGATGGTGGAGGGCGTGATGCTGCTGCTGGTGGCACTGCTCGCGCCCCTGGTGCCCTTCGCCCTGTTCGGCGGCGCCGAGGCGGCGGTCGCCGGGCAGCTCCAGGTCCGCGGGCGCCTGGAGCAGGCGTTCGCGGGCGCAGCCGCAGAGACCGCGCCGACGCCGGCCGCGCCGGCGTCCGGGGCGACGGCCGGCGCGGGCAACGGCGCCCTGCCGGCCGCCCCGGTCGCGGTGGCCCCGGCGGCCGCGGGCGGCAGGGGCCGAGCCATCCTGCGGAAGTCGACCGATGGATCTGTGGAGGGAGCTAGCTGAGCATGGGCGAGTCGTACCGTTTCTCGCCGCGGCCGCGCGGCACCATCGTGGGACCCCTCGCCCTGCGCCACATCGTGGGCCTGGGCGTGGTCGC
>DASQZW010000174.1:0-3573 GCA_035638495.1 Terriglobales bacterium | reverse complement strand
GGCGCTGGCCGCCGCGGCTAGCGGCTCGCCGAGGGCCAGGAACACGCCCACCAGCGCGAGGAAGTCCGGGCGCGTACCCGACTCGACGGCCAGCTCCCGCACCTTGGGGTTGAGGCGCGCCCACTGGTGGCTGGCCCGCTGCGCGTGCTCCACCTCCACGATGCCCAGGTCGACCCGGACCAGGTCCGTCGGCGCTCGCTCGACGAGGAGGTGCAGCTCCTTGACGAGCGGGGCCAGCCCAGTCCCTTTTCGGACCTCGGCGTCCGGGCACTCGCTGGCCCGCAGGCGCTGCTGGGCGCCCGCGTAGGCCGAGAACACCAGGATGCGCAGCGCAGGCGAGAGCGAGCGGAGGATCGGGATCACCTCCTCGCCCGACATCACCGGCATCTGGAGGTCGAGGATCATGATCGCCGGCTTCACCTCGCCGACCCGGGCAATCGCCTCGGCGCCGTTGGCCGCCTCACCGACAACGTCGAAACCCGGCTCGATGCGCAGGCGTGTGGCCACGATGCTGCGGATATCCGCCTTATCGTCCACGATCAGGACGCGCGTCTTGCCGGTCACCCCCGCCATATTCCATCGTTCATAGGGCCGCCTGGAAAAGGAACCCGGACGACTCTGTTAAGGCCCGGCGACGAAAGCCCGTCAAGACAACTTGGCACGACCGAAAAATTCGGAAATCCAAGCACGTCGCGCGCATGCTGTCGTGATGTTGCGCATAGTGGTCAGCCGCGCGTACCACGACTCCATCGTTTTGATGGCGGCGTCCGCGCGAATGCTCACGGTCGCCGGCACCGAGGCGGCGATGGCAGCGATGGCGACGCCGCTCAACCTCGGCCTCCTGCGCGAGAGCGGCCTCTGGGACGACGAGGCGCTGGCCGGCGCCGGCCCGGACGACCTGGTGCTCGCGGCGCGCGGCGAGGACGCGGCTGCGGCGATCGGCGCCGGGGCCGCCGCGCTGCGCGAACGCGCCGCGACGGGGGCCGGGGCCGGCGACGGGCCGGCGCCGCGGACCGTCCGGTCCGCCGCTCGCCGGCTGCCGGGCGCCAACCTGGCGGTCATCTCCGTTCCAGGGGAGCACGCGGCCTGGGCGTGCTGGGACGCGCTCAGCGCCGGCCTCAACGTGTTCTGCTTCTCCGACAACGTACCGGTGGCTGACGAGGTCCGGCTCAAGGACGAGGCGCTGCGCCGGGGTCTGCTCCTCATGGGGCCCGACTGCGGCACGGCGATCGTGGACGGCGTCGGGCTCGGCTTCTGGAACGAGGTACCACGCGGCCATGTAGGCATCGTGGGCGCTTCGGGCACGGGTGTCCAGCAGTTGATGAGCCTGCTCGTCCACCAGGGGGTCGGCGTCTCGCACGCCATCGGGGTCGGCGGCCGTGACCTCTCGCCCGAGGTTGGCGGCCGGATGACCCGCGAGGCGATCCGGCGCCTCGACGACGACCCGGCCACCGAGGTGATCGTGGTCGTCTCGAAGCCATCGCGCGCCGAGCTGAGCGCTCGCAAGCCGCTCGTCCCGGCGCTGCTGGGACCCGGCGTCGACCTCACCGAGGTGGCGCTCCGGGTCGGGGGCGGCAGCCTGCCCGACGAGCGGAGCGAGCCGGTCGCCTGGGCCGGGCCGGTCGACGGCATCTTCTCGGGAGGGACCCTGCGCGACGAGGCCGCGTACCTCTGGGCCGCGGACGCGAAGCCGGAGCGGTTCACGGCGACCGACTTCGGCGCCGGCGAGCACACGCGGGGGCGCCCGCACCCGATGATCGACCACCGGCTCCGCCTGGATGCGATCAGGCGGTCGCGGGGCCTCGTGTACCTGGACGTCGTGCTCGGCCACGGCGCCCACCCCGACCCGGCCGGCGAGCTGGCGCCCGCACTGGCCGGCCGGCCGGCGGTCGTCGTGCTGATCGGCACGGACGGCGATCCCCAGGGACTCGCGAGGCAGCGAGCCGCCTTCGAGGCCGCCGGCGCGCGGGTCTTCCTGTCCAACGCGCGGGCGGCGCGGTCGCTGCTGTGCCGCTGATCGGCGAGGTCCGGGCGGTCACGGCGGGCGCGGACCTGCCGTCCGGCGCCCTCCGCGCCGAGCGGGCGCGCGTCGACTGGCGGCCGCCGCTGGAGCGCCTCCGCCCCGACCCGGCGGTGGACGCGGCCAACGCCGAGGCCGTGGGCCGCATGCTGGCCGCCCGGCCCGCCTGGGTGGGCGTCGGCGTCGCCGCGGACGTCGTTCCCGGGATGCGGCGCGACCTGCTCCTTCACAGCGGCCCGCCCCTGCGCTGGGAGGACGCCTCCGGCCCGATGCGGGGCGCGCTGGAGGGGGCGCTCCGGCTCGAGGGCCGCGACTCCGCGGACCTCGACCCGTGCCACCACCACGGCGCGGTGGGCCCGATGGCGGGTGTGATCAGCGCCTCGATGCCGGTCGTGGTCGTCGAGGACCCCGTGAGCGGCGTCCAGGCCTGCTCGAACCTGAACGAGGGTCTGGGCCGGGTGCTGCGCTACGGGGCGAACGACGACGCGGTGCTGGACCGGCTGCGGTGGATGGCGTCGGTGCTGGGTCCGGACCTGGCCAGGGCGCTGGCAGCCGGGCCGATCGACCTGTCCGTCATCAACCAGCGGGCGCTCCAGATGGGCGACGAGCTACACAACCGGCACCGGGCGGCCACCTCGCTGCTGTTCCGGGAGCTCGCGCTGCGCGGCCTGCCGACCGAGTCACTGCGCTTCGTCGACGGCAACGACTACTTCTACCTGAACCTCGCGATGGCCGCGGCCAGGGCGGCGTGCGAGGCGGCCGCGGGCGTGGCCGGGAGCAGCCTGGTGGTCACGATGGCGCGCAACGGCACCGAGTTCGGCGTGCGCGTCAGCGGCGACCCGGCGCGCTGGTTCACGGCTCCCGCCGCCGTCCCGGTCGGCCTGTTCCTGGGCACGTACACCCAGGCGGACGCCAACCCCGACATCGGCGACTCCGCGATCATGGAGACGTACGGCCTCGGCGGCTTCGCGATGGCGGCCGCGCCGGCGATCACGCGCGTGGTCGGCGGCACGGCGCGCACGGCGCTGGACGCGACGCTGGAGATGTACGAGATCACGCTGGCGGAGCACCCCCTGCACCAGGTGCCTGCCCTAGACTTCCGGGGCACGCCGACCGGGATCGACGTGCGCCGCGTCGTCGAGACGGGAATCCAGCCGGTCGTCAACACGGGTATCGCGCACCGGCGGGCGGGCGTCGGCCAGGTCGGCGCCGGCCTCGTGCGGGCCCCACTGGAGCCGTTCCTCGCGGCGCACCGGCACCTCTCTTCCATACAGGATCTGGAGATTGATACGGCCACTTGAGCCGCCGCTATATATACTATCCTGGTGCGGAAGACCACAATCGAGATCGACGAACGGAAGGTTGCCAGGGCCGCCGCGGCGCTCGGCACCGGGACGCTTCGTGAAACGGTGGATCGCTCACTGGACGAGGTCATCGCGCAGGCGGCGCGGGAACGGCTGATCCAGCGCTTCAGCCAGCCCACCGACCTGGCGGACCCCGACGTCATGCGGCGGGCCTGGGCGGACTGACGTCATCGCGCCCGCCCGCGGTCC
>DASQZW010000173.1:0-19130 GCA_035638495.1 Terriglobales bacterium | reverse complement strand
CGCCGTTGAGGTGAGGGCCATCCTGGAATCGGGCAGGCGGTGATCGCGGTCGACTCCAGTGTCGTGATCGCGGCCTGCGCCTCATGGCACGAATCGCACCCCGCCGCTCTCCGAGCGTTCGAGCGGAATCCGCGCTTGATCGGTCATTGTGCGCTGGAGGCGTATTCGGTCCTCACGCGCCTGCCCGGAGCACAGCGCGTGCCATCCGCACTCGTCGTCGAGTTTCTCCGCGATCGATTTCCGCATGAGCCGCTCGTGCTCTCGGCCGCTGAACTCCGCGAGCTCGTGGGCGAGCTGCATCAGCGCGGTATCGCCGGCGGAGCCGTATACGACGCTATCGTTGCGATGAGCGCCCGCGCTCACGGTGCGGAGCTGGTGTCGCTGGACCGCCGGGCAGCGGAGACGTATCGCCGTTGTGAGGTCGCGTACCGCCTGCTCTGACTCTTCGTCAGGCCGTCGCGCTCTCCGTGCCGGCGGCCCCCTCGCGGATCCCCAGCACCGCGACCGCGCCGAGCACGAACGACACGCTCGCCGCCACGAACACCGCCTGGTATCCCGCCGGCGTGTGCCCGAGCGCGGCGCCAGCCCCGATCAGCGCCGCTCCCAGCGCCGGTGCGGCGACCCCGGGCAGCGTGCTGGCCAGGCTCCAGATGCCCAGGTCCCGCCCGGCCGCGCCCAGTGACGGCAGCGAGTCCACGGCCAGCGCCCAGTCGACGCTCCAGTACGCGCCATAGCCGAGGCCGAACGTCGCCCCGAGCCACCACAGCGGGATCGCCGCGCCGCCCACGAGGAACAGGATCGCGGCGAGCGCCATCACGACCGTCGCGGCGAACGCCAGCGGCACCCGTCGAGTGCGATCGGACAGGAAGCCGAGCAGAACGGCGCTCACGACCGCCACGAGGAGCGCGACCAGCACCACGGCCGCCGTTGCCTGCACGAAGTCCGGGGCCCTGACCACCTGCGCGAAGTAGTACTCGACGAACGTCAGGAACAGCGTCAGGCCCATGATCACGAGGAAGCGCGCGACGAAGACCCAGCGGTAGTTGCGCATGCGCCACGGCTCGGCCCAGGCCGCCAGGCCCGCCCGCAGGCTGCGGCGCGGCACCGGCGGCAGGTCCCGGCTGGGCGATTCCGCGACGCCAGCCACCGTCATGGCGGAGCTGGCGGCCAGCACCACCACGGTGACCGCATAGAAGGCGGCGGCGCCCGACCTGATGACGCCCGGGCGGCTCGCCGACGCGGACGCCAGCAGGACCGCCGCCAGGCCGAAGCTGGCCGCGTTGCCGAGGATCGTCATCAGGCCGAGGAAGCCGGACGCCGAGCCGCGCTGGTTCCTGGGCACCAGGTCGGGCAGGAGCGCCTGGTAGGCCGCCGTCGCGGCGTTGCTGCCGGCCTGCAGCACGAGGAAGGCGAGCGCGTACGTCCACGGCTGGCCGGCGACCGCGAGGCCGGCGGCGCCGGCCAGCGCGACGGCGGTTCCCCAGGCCACGTGCGGCCGGCGCCTGCCCCACCGGGAGCGGGTGCGGTCCGACAGGGCGCCCACCAGCGGCTGCAGGACGAGCGCCACCACGGACGCGCCCGCCGCCAGCCAGCCCAGGTAGCCGGCCTGCAGTGCGCTCCCGGCGGTGCCCGGCGCGACGATCAGCAGGATCTGGGTGGGCACCACGACCGGCAGCAGCGCGGCTGTCTGGAAGTTCAGGCCGAACCACAGCAGGTTCAGGACGAGCTGGCGACGGGGAGAGAGCGGCGCCGGCTCGACCATCGGACCACAGGGTAAGGTCTCCTTGATGGGGACGACGACGACGGTGCACGGCGGCGAACTCTTCGCGGACGCGCTCGGGAGCGCCGGCGTAGACACGCTCTTCACCCTGGCGGGCGGTCACGTCATGGCCGTCCTCGACGCGTGCGTGCCTGCCGGCATCCGGGTCATCGACACCCGGCACGAGGGGGCGGCCGCGTTCGCTGCCGAGGGCTGGGCGCTCGCCACCGGCCGACCGGGCTTCGCCGTCGCGACCGCCGGACCCGGCTTCACCAACGCGCTCAGCGGCCTGTTCGACGCCGGCCTCTGGAACGTGCCGATGGTGCTGCTGGGCGGCCGAAGCGGCCTCCGCGTCGCCGGCCAGGGCGCGGTCGCCGACCTCGACCAGCGGGCCATCGCCACGCCCGGGGTCAAGTGGGCCGCCACCTGCTACGAGACGGCCCGCATCCCCCGATACGTGGCCGAGGCCGTCTATCGCGCACGGGCCGGCCGGCCCGGCGCGGTGTACCTGGAGGTGCCGCAGGACGCCCTCGGCGCCGAGGCGCCGGCGCCGGCCGAGTCCCTGGAGGGGTTTCCCGCCGAGGTCCCCCGCTCGACCGCCGCTGCCGCCGACCTGGCCCGGGCCCGCGACCTGCTCCGCGCCGCCGAGCGCCCGCTCATCCTGGCGGGCGGCGGCGCGTTCTGGTCGGGCGCCGGAGACGCCATCGCCCGCCTCAGCGAGGCGGCGGGCATCCCGGTCACCACGACGAGCTCGGCCCGCGGGCTCGTCCCCGACGGCCACCCCTGGTGCCTGGGCTCGCTGGTGCACGCCGGCATCGCGCTCATCGTGGCCGACGTGGTCCTCGTGCTGGGCAGCGCGTTCAACGCGAACCTCGGCTACGGTCGGCCGCCGCTGTTCAGCGCGCAGCAGCAGGTGATCCAGGTCGACGTCACCGCGGACGGGCTGGGCGGCAACCGCCGGCCCGAGTTGGCGCTGGTCGGCGACGTCGCGACCGTCGCCGCCGACCTCGCCGACGGCTGGCCCGTCGTCGCGGCCGACGGTCGGAACGAGTGGCTGGCGGAGGCGAAGCAGCTCGTGGCCACCTCCCTGATGGGCTGGGACCAGCAGGTCGACGGGTACGAGGGCGCCATGGTCCACGCGGGCGCGGCCGCGCGCGAGGTGGCCCGGTATGCCCGCGAGGAGGCCGGCCCCGGCTGCACGCTGGTGGCGGACGGCGGCGACGCGCTCGCGTGGGCGCTCGCCTACTTCCCGGCCGAGCGCCCGGGCCGGTTCCTGTCCACGACGACGGCGCTCGGCACGCTCGGTGTGGGCATGCCGTTCGCCCTGGCGGCCAGGGCGGCGCGGCCCGAGGAGCCCGTGTTCGTGTTCGCCGGCGACGGCGCCTTCGGCCTGTCCGCGATGGAGCTCGACACGGCCGTGCGGCACGGGCTGCCCGTGGTGGTGGTGGTCTCCAACAACGCGGGCTGGGGCGACGTGCGCCACGAGTTCGATCGCGAGCTCGGCTACGAGGGGCCGCGCGTCGCGGCCGAGCTCGGCTTCACCCGCTACGACCGGCTGGCCGAGTCGCTGGGCGCGCACGGCGAGCACGTGACGCGTCTCGACGAGCTGCGGCCGGCGCTGCGCCGGGCCTGCGACAGCGGGCGGCCGGCCGTGGTCAACGTCGAGACCGATCCCGAGGTCGAGTGCGCCCTTCTCCGGATCGTGGCCGAGATGAACTTGATGTGAGGGCGGTCAGCCTGGTCGAGGCGGAGCGCCTCGAGGTGGTCGATCTGCCGGCGCCGGAGGCGGAGGCGGGTGAGCTGCTGCTGCGCGTCACCGCCTGCGGCATCTGCGGCTCCGACCTGACGTCCTACAAGCGCGGCCTGTTCATCGGCGTGCCCGGCCACGAGGTGGCCGGCGTGATCGAAGCGGTTGGCGCCGGCGTCGACGGCTGGAACGCCGGTGACGCTGCCGTGCTCCAGCCCAGCGGCGGTTGCGGCGCGTGCGACGAGTGCCGGGCGGGCAGCTACCACCGCTGCATCGAGTCGCTCACGGGCAGCGGCAGCACCAGGCCGGGCGGGTACGCGGAGCTGATGGCGGCGCGGTCCGACCGACTGCGGCGGCTGCCGGCCGGCCTGGAACCGGAGGTGGCGTGCCTGTCCGAGCCCCTGTCCGTCGCCATCCACGGCATCCGGCGCGTGGGCGCGGTGACGGGCGAGGACGCGATCGTGCTGGGCCTGGGCTCGATCGGCCTGCTCGCGACCGCCGCCCTGCGCTGGCTGGGCGCCGGTCGCGTGTTCGGCGTCGACCCGGTCGACGTCCGGCGCGAGCTCGCCCTGGGGCTGGGCGCCGAGGCGGTGTTCGCGAGGGCGCGGGACGTGCGTCCCGATGTCGACGGCGCCCCGGTGGTGCTGGAGTGCTCGGGCCGGCCGGAGGCGATCCAGCAGGCGATCGACCTGGCCAGCCCCGGCGGCCGGGTGGCGCTGCTCGGCATCGCGGTGGCCGAGGTGACCGTCATCCCGGTGTTCTGGATCACGCGGGAGATCACGGTGAGCGGCAGCATCAACTCCCGGCAGGACGACTTCGAGGAGGCGCTGCGCCTGCTCGCGGCCCGTCCCGAGGTGGCGCGGATCGTGACCAGGCGCATCGCCCTGGCCGAGGTCCCCGCCACGTTCGAGGCGCTGCTCCACCCGTCCGGCGTGGGCAAGGTTGCGATCGATCCCCGGCTTCCCGCCCCCGGGGAATGAGTCCGCGCCGGACCGGCGTTGTCGACGACATGAGCGAGATGGGGGTGGAGCTGCCCCTGTACGACGTGACGGCTCGGAAGGTGCACCAGTGGGCGATGATCGCGCTCGTCGCGCTCGCGTTCCTGGTCCAGGGCGAGACGGCGTGCGTGCTCCTGGGAGTGGCCGGCATCGTGATGCTCGTGGGGCGGTTCTGGTGGCCGGCCGATGTGTTCCGCCAGCTGACCTGGCGCGTGCTCGAGCCGGCCGGACTGCTGCGCCGGCGCGACGTCCACGAGGATCACGAGACGCGGCGGGTGGCACGGTTGATCGGCGGTGGGGTCTGGATCGTCTCGGCGGTGCTCCTGATGTTCGACCTGTCGATCGTCGCCTGGGTCCTGGCGCTGGGGATCGCGGTCATGGTTGCCCTGGACGCGATCGCGGACTTCTGCGTCCTGTGCTTCGTGGTGGCGCGGGCGCGCCGTTGACTCGACCGTGGATCGCGTTCTCGCCCTGACGGCGGTGGCTGCGCTGGTTGCGGTCTTCGTCGTCTGGGGCCGGCTGCTGGCGGCCCGGCGCCTCCGGCGGCTGCGCGCCGTCCCTGTGACGGAGCTCTGGGCCGCGCTGGATGGCGAGCCCGACGGTCGTCCGACCGTGGTGGCGTTCTCGACGCCGAGCTGCATCGCGTGTCGCAGCGCGCAGCGGCCGGCGCTGGTCGCGCTGGAGGAGCTCGCCGGAGGGCAGGTGCGGGTGCTGCACGTGGACGCGGCCGCGCGGCCGGACGTGGCTCGGGCGTTCGGCGTCCTGACCGTTCCCGCCACGACGGTGCTGGACGAGCGGGGGGCGGTGCTGGCCGCGAACCAGGGCTTCGCGACTGCGGAGACCCTGGCCGGCCAGCTCGGGCTCAGGCTGGCGCCCCGCCCCGCGTAGACGCCGCGGGGTCCACGTAGAAGGCCTCGCCGACCACGCCGGGACCGACGTGGATCGCCATCGCCGCGGTCATCTCCGAGATCGACAGGTCGGCTCCGGGCAGGTCCTGGCGCAGCCGGCGCTCCAGTTCCTCCGCCAGGCCGGCCGCGTCGCCGTGGAAGACGGTGCAGAACACCCCCTCCCCACAGGGCCCGGCGCCCTGCCTGGCCGCGCCCTGGCGGACGAGCTTGCGCATCTCGTCGAGGCCGCGCAGCGGGCTGCGGACCAGGGTGGCCAGGCGGCCGCTGCCCGCGTCGAACCGGACCACCGGCCGCACCCTGAGCACCGACGTGCCCCAGTGGGCCACACCCGGCACGCGGCCGCTGCGCGCCAGGTACTCGACGGTCTCGAGCATCCCCGACATCTCGACGCGAGCGCAGATCTCACGCACGCGTTCACCGAGCGGCTCCAGCTCGAAGCCCTCGCCGGCCAGGCGGGCCGCTGCCAGCGCCACCAGGCGCAGGCCGCCCGCGGCCGTCCCGGTCTCCACGATCTCGACGCGGTGCTCGGGGACGGCCTCCGCGGCCAGGCGCGCCGCCGAGTCCATGGCCGAGATCCGGCTGCCCACCGTGAGGCACAGGATGGGCCCCGGCGCGGCCTCGAACGCCGCCGCGTAGTCGCCGACCGATGGCGAGGCGGTCGTCGGGAGGACGCCCTGGCGCAGGAGCCGGTAGAGCTCCGCTGGCCCGATGTCGATCATGTCCCGGTAGTCGCGGCCGTCGACGCCGATCCGCAGCGGCACCAGCGTGATGCCCAGCTGGCTGGCCTGCTCGACCGTGAGGCAGGTGCTGGTTGCGACGACCACCCGCACCCGCGTCGGCTCAGTCATTGCGGCCCACCAGGCGCTGGCCCGGCCGGCGGTCGAAGACCAGCCGGTCGAACAGCACTGCGGCCTGGCGGTCGGCGTTCGACCGCAGGTCCTCCCGCACGCCGTCCAGCCGCTTGAGGAGCACGATCGCGACGACGAAGATCGCTCCGGCGACGATCTCCCACGGGTGCGTGCCGAACCCGAGGGACGCGAGGAACGCCAGAAGGCCCAGCAGCACGGCGGGCGCCGGCTGCCGGAGCACGCCGCCGACCGCGTAGAGGCCCAGGAGCGGGATCAGCCCGACGGGCGAGAGCGCCCCCAGCGCGCCCGTCGCCGCGCCCACCGCCCTTCCGCCCCGGAAGTGGAGCAGGAACGACCAGCCGTAGCCGGTCACCGACCCGACGGCCGCTGCGGCGGTCGCCGCAGGAGACCCGGTGAGGTCGGCGGCGGCCCACGCCGGCCCCAGGCCCTGCACGAACGAGCCCACGCCGACCACCGCGGCGGGCAGGAGCCCGACGTTGCGCAGCACGTTCGAGGCGCCGATGTTGCCCGTGCCGTAGCGCCGGATGTCCAGGCCCGCGAGCCGGCCGATGATGAGGCCGATCGGGATCGAGCCGACCACGTACCCGGCGATGAACCAGAGTCCTGTCGTGGCCACGGTCCCATTTTCGGCCCCTGCCCGAGTCGGCCGCACACCGGGTAGTACCCTGCCGAGGGTTCATGGGCGTTCTCCGCTCCCTGCTCACGGTCACCTGGGCGGCGTGGATCTGGCTGGAGCTGATGGCGGTGGCGGGCCCCGCGGTGCTCAACCACCTCCACGGGCGCGGCCGGCCGAGGCAGGCCCGCAGCGTCGCGGTGCTGCTGGCGAGCGCCGGCGCCGGATTCGTCATCGGAGTGCGCGTCGCCCGGCTGCCGGCGGGCGCGCTCCCCGGGGCGCCTGAGCTGCTGCTCGTCCTCGGCCTCGCCGTCATGTGGGGCGGCCTGGCACTGCGGGCATGGTCACTGCGGCAGGCGGGAGGGCTGTTCCGCTCGGCGGTCGCGGCCAGGCGTGGCGAGGGCGCCCTGCCGGTCGGGCCGTACCGGTATCTGCGTCAGCCGGCCGCCGTCGGCGCGCTGGTCGCAGCCGGCGGCTTCGGCGTGGCGCTCGCCCACTGGACGAGCCTGCTGATCCTGGTAGCCGCGTGGTGCGCCGGCATCGCGTGGGTGGTCGGGGCCGAACGGGAGTGAGCCGGTCAGGGAGGCGGCCGGACGCCCAGTTCGTCCAGGTGCCGGTCCAGGTCCACCGGGTCCTCGTAGACGCGGAACGCGCCTGCCCGCTCGAGTTCCTCGCGGCCGTAGCCGCCCGACAGCAGGCCCACGCCGAGCGCCCTCGCCCGCTGCGCCGCCAGCATGTCCCACACGCTGTCGCCGACGACGATCGAATCCACCATGTCGACGCCGAGACGCCGGGCCGCGGTCAGGAAGAGGTGGGGGTCCGGCTTCGCGTAGGGCACTTCCTCGCGCGTGACCACCACGCCGGGGACGACGCCGAGCAGGTCGAGCACGGGCAGCGCCGTCGCGCGGCTGCCGCTGGTGGCGATCGCCCAGGCGATTCCGGTCTCGCTCAGGCGGCCGAGCAGCCGTGCCGCGCCGGGCAGCGGCCGGACCTGGGGCAGCAGGCGCTCGAAGACCTGGGTGTGGGCGGCCTGCAGACGCTGCACGTCGTCGGGCCCCAGCGCCAGGCCCGTCTCGCGCAAGAGCGCGTTGACGAAGAGGCCGCCGCTCATGCCGATGCGGCGGTGGATGCGCCAGACCGACAGCTCCACGCCCAGGCCGGCCAGCGCCTCCTGCCACGCGAGGACGTGCTGGTACACGGAGTCGACGAGCGTGCCGTCGAGGTCGAAGAGCAGCGCCGGCCGGGGCTCGAGCCGCGGTTCGGTCATCCCCGGATCCTAGTCAGTCGGCCGCGCGGATGGGCCAGGGCCGGAGGCGGTCCCCTCCGACCCTGGCGCCGATATCCCCCCAAGTACTAGTCAGTACTACTAGTTAGTAATATTACCGGCACATCTTATCTTGTCAACAGTGTGTGGCGGCGAGGCGGGCTGCTGGTCGCCGGGACCGGTTCGCGGTAAGGTCGGACGGTGATCCGGGTCCGGGGCCTGACGCACCGGTACGGAGTGGGCGCGGGCTCGCTGACCATCCTCTGCGAAGTGGCGATGGACGTCCCTGCCGGTGGCTACGCGGCGGTCACGGGGGTGTCCGGCGCCGGCAAGAGCACACTGCTGTCGATCCTCGGCGGGCTCGAGCCCGTCCAGCAGGGCAGCGTGTGCGTCGGCGGTGAGGACCTCGCCACGCTGCGGGGCCGGGAGCTCGCCCGGTTCCGCCGCGCCCGGGTCGGCTTCGTCTTCCAGGACTTCGGGCTCCTCACGATGCTCACCGCGCGCGAGAACGTCGAGCTCGCGCTGACGCTGACCGGGTTGCCCAGGGGAGAACGGAAGACGCAGGCGGAGGGTCTGCTGGACGAGGTCGGCCTCGCCGCTCGGGCCGCCCACCGGCCGCCGAAGCTGAGCGGCGGCGAGCTGCAGCGGGTCGCGATCGCCCGGGCGCTGGCCAACCGGCCCGCGGTCCTGCTCGCCGACGAGCCGACCGGCAACCTGGACGAGGACTCCGCCGTCCGGGTGATGGAGCTGCTCGAGCGCCTCCGGGCCGAGCGAGGCTGCACACTCGTCGTCGTGACGCACAACCCGGAGCTCGCGGCTCGCGCGCAGCAGCGGCTCAGGCTGAGCCGCGGCCAGCTGGTGCGGCTGTGACCTGGTCCGACGCCGCCGTGCTGGCGCTGCGAAGCCTCCGGCGCCGCGGGGCACGCAGCCTCCTGGCCGGGCTGGGCGTGGCGCTCGGCACCACCCTCCTGGTGGCGCTGCTGAGCATCTCCGGAGGCGCGGACAGCCGGATCGTCAGCCAGCTCAGCCACGGCGGCCCGGCGGCGGCCATCCACGTCGACGCCGCGCTGCCGGACCCGTCGGGCTTCGACACCGACACGCTGAAGAGCGGGCCGCGGCGCGACCTCGGTGATGCGGAGCTGGAAAAGATCAAGAACAGCCCGTACGTCTCGACGGTGGTGCCCGTCCTGGCCATGCCGGCGCTCGTGGTGCCCTGCCCGGACTACGACGAGTTCGCCGCCGATCCGGTGCCGACGTGCCGGCAGCACACGGACGAGTACTTCGGGACGCTGATCGGGGCCGACCTCTCGCGCTTCCGCGACCTGCCGATCACGGTGCTCGCGGGGCGCCTGCCCGCGAGCGGGTCCATGACCGAGGTGGCCGTCACCCAGGGATATATGGAGCGGGTGAACCTGGACCTCAACCGTTTCCAGGACGTGATCGGGTCGGTCATCGAGTTCAGCACGCCGCAGGTCGTGGCCGGCACGGGCGGCGCCCCTCCGCGTTTCCGCGGCCGCTGGTCCCTCGCCCGCGTGGTGGGCGTCGTGGCCCAGACGGTGGACGACGGCGAGTTCCTGGTGCCGATCCAGCAGACGCAGGCGGCCCGCCAGTGGGCGCTCGCCGGCGTGGACAGCCGCAACTTCACGCGGCCGACGTCGCCGTACAGCGGCCTCGTGGTGGTCGCCGACACCCTGGCCGACGTCCACGCCGTGCGGCGCGAGATCTTCGACATCGGGTACGCGAACAGCGCGCCGGAGCACCTCGTGGCGTCGATCCAGAAGTACCTCCACATCGTGGACATCGTGCTCGGGGGCATAGGCGCCGTGGCCCTGGCGATCGCGGTCCTCGGCGTGTCCAACACGCTGCTTGCGGCAATCCGCGAGCGTTGGCGCGAGATCGGCGTGCTCAAGGCGCTCGGCGCGGCGGACGAGGATGTCGCCCGCTGGTTTCTCGTGGAGGCGGGGCTGCTGGGCGTCGTGGGCGGCCTCGTCGGGACCGTAGCCGGCGCGGCGGTGACGACCGTCGTCGGGCTGCTCGTCGATCACTACCTGAAGGAGCAGGGCCTGTACGGCATCGACCTGGGCGGCCTGCCCGTGACGATCGTGGTCGGCGCTCCCATCGCGACCGCCATGCTCGCCGTGGTCGCCGGCCTGGCACCGGCCCTGCGCGCGGCCCGCCTGCCGGTCCGGGAGGCGCTCGGCGGGTGACGCGGCTGCGGCTGCTCGTCCTGCTGGTGCTCGTCGCCGGGGCGTGCGTGCCCGGCTCGGCGCAGCGGCCAGCCCCGAAGACGAGCCCGCCGCTGACGTTCGGGGTCTACGCCGCCATCGGGGCCAGCGAGACGGTGGGCATCGGCACGCAGGATCCGCCGCGGGAGGCGTTCCCCGAGCGGCTGTTCCAGCTCCTCGGACCCGGGACCGTCCTCTACAACTTCGGGATCGCCCGCGAGACGACACAGGCCGCCGTGAGGGACGAACTGCAGCCGGCGCTCGCGGTGCACCCCGCGCTCGCGACGGTCTGGCTCAACGTGGACGACCTGATCGCCGGCGTGTCGGTGGACGACTACGAGTCGCGGCTGGATGCGATCGTGGGCGCCCTCCACCGAGCAGGGGCGCGCGTCCTGGTCGCGAACACCCCGCAGCTCGAGCACCTCCCGGCGTACGCCGCGTGCCGGCCCAACCCGCCCCCCGGCTCTGTGCAGTGCCCGCTGGGCTCCGTCGTCCTGCCGCCGGCGGACCAGGTCGTGGCCGACGAGACGGCATACAACGCGGCGATCGCGGCCGTGGCGGCCCGCGAGGGAGCCACTCTGGTCGACCTGTACGCGGCCGGCGACGTGCCCGACCAGCATCCGGGCTACGTCAGTCGGGACGGCTTCCATCCCAGCGCCGAGGGCGCCTCCGCGATCGCGGTGACGTTCGCGGCGGCGCTCGGGATCCGGCTCCCCAGCCCCAGCCCCAGCCCCACAGGATAGATTCGACCGCTCGCGTCGGCCCCAGCAGCGGTAAGCTATCGCTTACAGAGTCATGACCGCCACCTACGACGCCGTCCTGGACGCGCTCGGGGACCGAACGCGGCGCACCGTCCTGGAGCGGCTCCGGGACGACGGCCCGCTGCCGGTCGTCGCGATCGCGAGGGATCTCCCCGTCAGCCGGCCGGCCGTGTCGCAGCACCTGAAGGTGCTGAAGGACGCCGGCCTCGTGGTCGACCGGCAGGAGGGCACGCGCCGCATCTACGCGATCGACCCCACCGGCCTCTCGCTCCTGCGCGCCTACGTCGAGGCGTTCTGGCAGGGCGCGCTGATCCGGTACGCGCAGGCCGCTGAGGCGGGGCTGTCGTCCGACGCCGACCAGTAACCTAGGGGTGTCGTGGCGCACCAGCCGGCCCCCGGGGGGCTGCTCCAACCTGTCCGCCAGTCCGTCCGCATCCGGAGGCCGATCGAGACGGCGTTCGAGCTCTTCACGCGCGACATCGGTTCCTGGTGGCCGGTGGAGACGCACCACGCGCGGGGCGACGTGGTCGGCGTGGTGTTCGAGGGACGGCTGGGCGGCCGGATCTACGAGCGGTGCGGCGACGGCGAGACGGCCGACTGGGGCGAGGTGCTGGAGTGGGACCCGCCGCGCCGCGTGGTGTTCACGTGGCTGCCGAGCGTGAGCCGGGGAGCGGCGACCGAGGTCGAGGTCCGGTTCACGGCGGTGGATCCCACCACGACGCAGGTCGAGGTGGAGCACCGGGGCTGGGAGCGCCTCGGCGACCGCGCGGTCGAGACGCGCACGAGCTACCTCAACGGCTGGCCCGGCGTCATCCGCCGGTTCGTCGAGGCGGGCGGCGCCGCGTGACCGCAGGGTCGTATTCGGTCCCGTCGTAGACTTCGGGGCCGAATCCGCAGTCACGTCCCCTTTCGAGGAGGTCAGATCCATGGCCCAGACGAGCCCATCCCAGCGCACTCCGGTCCACGTCACCGTCACGGGTGCCGCCGGGCAGGTCGGCTACGCGCTGGTCTTCCGGATCGCGTCCGGACAGCTCCTGGGACCCGACACGCCCATCGTCCTGCGGATGCTCGACATCGAGCCCGCGCTCCCCGCGCTGGAGGGCGTGGCGATGGAGCTGGACGACTGCGTCTTCCCGCTGCTGTCGGACCTGGTCGTGACGGCAGACGCCGGCGTGGCGTTCGACGGCGCGTCATGGGCCCTGCTGGTCGGCGCGATGCCGAGGAGGGAGGGCATGGAGCGCGGCGACCTGCTGGCCGCCAACGGCGGCATCTTCGGCCCCCAGGGCCGGGCGATCGGCGAGCGGGGGGCGAGCGACGTCCGCGTGCTGGTGGTCGGCAACCCGTGCAACACGAACTGCCTGATCGCCCGCGCCAACGCGCCCGACGTGCCGGCCGAGCGCTGGTTCGCGATGACCCGGCTCGACGAGAACCGCGCCCGGGCGCAGCTCGCGAAGCGCGCGGGCGTGCCGGTCTCCGAGGTGACGAACATGGCCATCTGGGGCAACCACTCGGCGACGCAGTACCCGGACGGCTGGAACGCGCGGATCGTCGGCCGGCCGGCGCCGGAGGTCATCGGCGACGATGACTGGCTGCGCGGTGAGTTCATCTCGACGGTGCAGAAGCGCGGCGCCGCGATCATCGCCGCCCGCAAGCTGTCGTCGGCCGGATCGGCCGCGGCCGCGGTCCTGGACTCGGTGGTCGCGATCGCGGGTGGGACCGCGCCGGGCGACTGGACGTCGCTGGCGGTGGTGAGCCACGGCGAGTACGGCGTGCCCGAGGGCCTGCAGTTCGGCTATCCCGTCGCCACGGACGGCGCCGGATGGCACGTGGTCGAGGGCATCGAGCACGGCGAGCAGGCGAAGGAGCGCATCCACGCCACGACCGAGGAGCTGCTCCAGGAGCAGTCGCTGGTGAAGGAGCTGATTCCGGCGTAGGGGCCCAGAGGTGCGCCCGCCGCCGGTTCCACGTTTGGCGGGCGTTCTGAGACGTGCGGCTGCCGGCGGATGCGCGTGTCAGTCGGGCGGGGCGAGGAGGCGCTCGTAGCGGCGCAGACCCTCGACGACCCTGCCGATCGCGTTGGGGTCGACGAAGGTGGCGGTGCCGACCTGGACGGCACGGCAGCCCGCCAGGAGGAACTCGGCGGCGTCCTCGGCGGTCGCGATGCCGCCGATGCCGACGACGGGAACCGACACCGCCCGGGCGACTCGATGCGCGAGGTGCACGGCCAGCGGCCGGATGGCCGGCCCGGAGAGGCCGCCCGTTCGGAAGGACAGGCGCGGCTGCCCGCTGCGCAGGTCGAAGGACATGCCGACGAACGTGTTGACGGCGCTCAGCGCGTCGGCGCCGGCCTGCTCGCAGGCGCGGGCGATCTCGGTGATGTCGGTGACGGCGGGCGTCAGCTTCACCCAGACGGGGAGGCGCGTGCGCGTGCGGACCGCGGCGGTGACGGCCGCCGCCGCCGCCGGGTCGATCCCGAACAGCATGCCGCCCTCCCGCACGTTGGGGCACGAGATGTTGACCTCGACACCGGCGACCCCGGGCACGCCGTCCAGCCGTGCGGCCAGCTCGCCGTACTCGTCGACCGTCTCGCCGTTGACGTTGACGAGGACCGGGAAGTCCCAGGACGCCCAGAGGGGCGCGTAGTCGCGGATCACGACCTCCACGCCGGGCCCCTGGAGGCCGATCGCGTTGAGCATCCCGCTGGGCGTCTCGACGATGCGGGGCGGTGGGGTGCCAGCGCGCGGGGTCAGGAAGATGCCCTTGGAGACCATGCCGCCCAGCAGGCTGCGGTCGCAGAGCGGCACCTCGGTGCCGTACCCGAACGTGCCGGACGCGGCCATGACTCGCGTCCGCAGCCCGACCCCGCCGACCTCCAGGCTCACAACTACACCGTGTAGTGCAAATGGGACGGCAGGTCGTCCCACCTGATGGAGTCCGCGCGGTACACCGGCCCCTCGGTGCAGGCGCGGTCGAACACGCCCGTGGTGCGCGGCACCGCGCAGCCCAGACACACGCCGGTGCCGCAGCCCATGTACGTCTCGATCGCGACCTGCGCCTCCGGCCAGCGCGCCGCCACCGCGGCCAGCATCCGGTTGGGGCCGCACGCGAGGACCTGGCCGGGCTGGCCGTCCGGCATCGCGTCCAGCGCGGTGCCCGGCACGCCCAGGCTGCCGTCCTCCGTGGCCCAGCGGAGCTCGTCCGCCTCAGCCTCCGAGCACAGCTCGGCCTGCGTGCGCGCCCCGTGCACCCACGTGACGCGCAGGCCCAGGCGCCGGGCGTCCCGCGCGGCCAGCGGCATCGGCGCCACACCCAGGCCGCCCGACAGCAACGTGACCCCCTGCCCAGCGCCGTCGAGCTGGAAGCCGCTGCCGAGGGGACCCAGCAGCGAGACCCGGTCGCCCGGCCGCAGCCCGCACAGCAATCGCGTGCCCTCGCCCACGGCCCTGAGGACGATCTCCACCACCTCGGCGCCTGCGGCGTACACGCTGAACGGGCGCCGGAGCAGCGGGCCCGGCCGCAGCAGCACGTTCACGAACTGCCCGGCGCGCACCTCGCCGGCGATCCCCGGAGCCTCGAACCCGAGCACCCACATATCGCGGGCCACCTCACGGCGCGCGACGAGCGGGGCGACCACCTCCATCATCACGCCGCGCCGTCCCGCCACTCGGTGATGGTGCGGACCTGCAGGGCGGAGCCGGCGCGCCACGCCGACTCCACGAGCGCCGACGCCGTGTCCAGCGACGTCAGGCACGGGATGCGGCGCTCCACGGCCGCCCGCCGGATCTCGAACCCGTCCTTGATGACCGGCAGGCCGGGGCGAACCGCCTCGGTCACCCCGTTCATCGTGTTGATGACGAGGTTCACGCCACCGTCCACGATCAGGTCCACCACCGTCGGGCCCGGCTGACCGATCTTCGCTACCTCGCGGGGCGTGAAGCCGGCCCGCCGCAGCGCAGCGGCCGTCCCGGCCGTCGCATGGATCCGGTAGCCCAGCTGCGTCAGGCGGGACGCGATCGAGAACATCTCGGGCTTGTCGGGGTCCGCGATGGTCAGCAGCGCGCTGCCCCCCGGCCGCACCGTCATACCCGCCGCCTGGAACGCTTTCCGCAGCGCCGCCGCCAGCGTGCGGTCGACGCCCATCACCTCGCCGGTCGACTTCATCTCGGGGCCGAGGTACGAGTCCACCGCGGCCAGCTTGCTCATCGAGAAGACCGGCGCCTTGACGGCCACCAGCGGCTTCGGCGGCACCAGCCCCGACGTCCAGCCCAGGTCGGCCAGCCGCTCGCCCAGCATCACCCGCGTGGCCAGCCGGACCATCGGCACGCCGGTGACTTTGGAGAGGATCGGCACGGTCCGGGATGCGCGCGGGTTGACCTCCAGGACGAAGACCCGTCCCTTGTGGACGACGTACTGGACGTTGACCAGACCCCGCAGGCCGAGGTGGAGGGCGATGCGGACCGTGTAGTCGACGATCTCGGCCTCCTCCGACGGCTCGAGCCCGTTGGCCGGATACACCGCGAAGGAGTCGCCGGAGTGAACGCCCGCGCGCTCGACGTGGCGCATGATCCCGGGGATCACGACCGTCTCCGCGTCCGAGATCGCATCGACCTCGACCTCGGCTCCGGCGAGGTACTTGTCGACCAGGACTGAGCCGCGGGGCAGCGCCTGCCGCGCCCACTCCATGTAGTGGCCGAGCTCGCCGGCGTCACGCACGATCTCCATCGCTCGGCCGCCGAGCACGTAGGAGGGCCGGACCAGCACGGGATAGCCGACTCGCTCCGCGATGGTCAGCGCCTGCTCCACGGACGTCGTGGTGTCCCCGACCGGCTGCGGCACGCCGATCGCCTCCAGCGCGTCGGCGAACCGGCGGCGGTCCTCCGCCAGGTCGATCGCCTCGACCGACGAGCCCAGGATCGCCACGTCGCGCTGGGCAAGCGGGTCGGCCAGGTTGATCGCGGTCTGGCCGCCGAACTGGACCACCGCGCCGGCGACCCCCTCGGTGTGGGCCACAGCCTCGGCCGATGACGCGTCGAGCGGCTCGAAGTACAGGCGGTCCGACGTGTCGAAGTCCGTCGAGACCGTCTCGGGGTTGGAGTTGGCCATGATCGCGCGGACGCCAGCCTCGCGCAGCGCCCAGGCGGCGTGGACCGAGCAGTAGTCGAACTCGATGCCCTGCCCGATGCGGATGGGTCCCGACCCGATCACCAGGGCCGAGCGGCCGGGCGCCGGGCGCACCTCGCTCTCCTCCTCGCCGCTCGTCGAGTAGAAGTACGGCGTGGCCGCCTCGAACTCCGCCGCACACGTGTCGACGAGCTTGTACACGGGCCGGCCGTCGGGCTGCGGGCGGTCCAGCATGTCCCGGATGCGCTCGAGGAACCAGACGTCGATACCGCTTCGCGCCGCCAGCTCCGCCGGCTCGGCGCCCGTCCGAAGCGCGTGGATGAGGGCGAACAGACGGCGGTCGTTGGGCACGTCGATCAGCGCCGGGTCGTCCAGCTCGCCGTCGGCGGGGGCCCGCTGCTCCAGCGACCGGAGCGCCTTGGCCAGCGCGCCCTCGAAGGTGCGCTCGATCGCCATCACCTCGCCGGTCGACTTCATCTGCGTGCCGAGCCGGCGATCCGCGCCGGGGAACTTGTCGAACGGCCACCGCGGCACCTTCACCACCACGTAGTCGAGCGCCGGCTCGAACGCCGCGAACGTGCGGCCGGTGACCTCGTTGCGGATCTCGTCCAGCCGCCGGCCGACTGCGACCTTGGCTGCGACGCGGGCGATCGGGTAGCCGGTGGCCTTCGAGGCCAGGGCCGATGAGCGGCTGACCCGCGGGTTGACCTCGATCACGTGGTACGCGGAGCTGGCAGGGTCGAGCGCGAACTGCACGTTGCAGCCGCCCTCGATGCCGAGCGCGCGGATGATGCGCAGCGCCGATGAGCGCAGCATCTGGTGATCGCGGTCCGAGAGCGTCTGGGCCGGGGCGACCACGATCGAGTCGCCCGTGTGGACGCCCATCGGGTCGAGGTTCTCCATGTTGCAGACCGTGATGCAGGTGCCGGCCGCGTCCCGCATCACCTCGTACTCGATCTCCTTCCAGCCCCACAGCGAGCGCTCGACCAGCACCTGTCCGATCGGCGACGCGTCCAGACCGCCGCGCACCACCCGGTCGAGCTCCTCGGGCGTGGTCACGAAGCCGCCGCCCGTGCCGCCCAGCGTGTACGCAGGCCGCACCACAAGCGGCAGGCCGATGTCGGCGGCGAACTCACGAGCGGCGTCCAGCGACTCGCAGACCCGCGATGGCGGCACCGGCTCGCCGATATCGAGCAGCAGCTGCTTGAACGCCTCGCGGTCCTCCGCGCGCCGGATCACGTCCGCGTCGGCGCCCAGGAAGCGCACGCCGTGCCGGGCGAGCGCGCCGGACCGGTGCAGCTCCATCGCCAGGTTGAGCCCGGTCTGGCCGCCCAGCGTTGGCAGGACCGCGTCCGGCCGCTCGCGCTCGATGATCCGCTCGACAACCTCGACGGTGAGCGGCTCGATGTAGACGCGGTCGGCCACGTCCTCGTCGGTCATGATCGTGGCCGGGTTGGAGTTGACGAGGACGGTCTCTACGCCCTCCTCGCGCAGTGCCTTGCAGGCCTGCGTGCCGGCGTAGTCGAACTCCGCCGCCTGGCCGATCACGATCGGCCCGGAGCCGATTATCAGCACCTTGCGCGGCCGCTCCGGTCCGGGGGCGGCCCCGCCGACGGCCCGTGCCAGCGGCCGCCTCGCCCGCACCATCTCGACGAAGCGGTCGAACTGGTGGTGGTTGTCGGTCGGTCCGGGGCAGCCCTCCGGGTGGTACTGGACGCTGAACACCGGGAGGGATCGGTGCGCCAGGCCCTCGACCGAGCCGTCGTTCAGGTTGACGTGGCTGACGTGGAAGTCGCCATCGGGCACGCTCGCGGCGTCAACCTGGAACTCGTGGTTCTGGCTGGTGATGTGCACGGCCCCGGTCGCCAGCTCCTTCACCGGGTGGTTGGCGCCGTGGTGGCCGAACGGCAGGCGCGAGGTCGAGGCGCCTACGGCCATCCCCAGGATCTGGTGGCCGAGGCAGATGCCGAACAGCGGGATGCGGCCGATCGCCTGACGGCAAAGGTCCACCGGGCCCTCCAGCACCGCCGGGTCGCCGGGGCCGTTGGCCAGCAGCAGGCCATCGGCGCCGGTCGCCCGCACGTCGTCCCACCCAGCGTCGTGGGGCAGCACGACCACCCGGCAGCCGCGCTCTCGCAGGGAGCGCAGGATGTTCCGCTTCACGCCGTAGTCGACGACACAGACCGTCAGGCCGGACCCGTCCGCGTAGCCGCGCCAGCGCAGTTCCGGCGGGAGCGGCTCCACCCACTCTTCCGCGCGGGTGCGGGAGACCTCCCCCACCAGGTCCTGCTCGGAGAGAGGCGTGACCCTGCGGGCCAGCGCGCGCAGGTCCTCGAGCCGGGCGGCGTCGGGCGGGGCGGTCTCGTGCGAGAGCACGGCGCGCAGCGCCCCGTGCGTGCGCAGGTGGCGCGTGAGCGCGCGGGTGTCGACCTCGTGGATGCCCGGCACGCCCTGCTCGCGCAGGTACGCGTCCAGGCTGGCGGCGGACGACTGGTGGGACGGGCGCTCGCACGCCCAGCGCGCGATGAACCCCCGGGCCCACGCGCGATCGGACTCGCGGTCGGCGGGCCGCGTCCCGTAGTTGCCCTGCAGCGGATACGTCATGCAGAGCATCTGGCCGGCGTAGGAGGGGTCGGTGACGACCTCCTGGTAGCCGGTCATTGCGGTGTTGAAGACGACCTCGCCCTGGCCGAGGACGTGGGCGCCGAGCGGCCGGCCGACGAAGGCGCGGCCGTCCTCGAGCACGAGGGCGGCGTGGCCGGGCGCGGGGTCATGCATGGACGATGACCGCCGCGTCGCCGCCGTGCGTCTCCTCGAGCAGCACCTCGACGCGCTCGGCCTCCGACGTCGGAACGTTCTTGCCGA
>DASQZW010000172.1:0-5234 GCA_035638495.1 Terriglobales bacterium | reverse complement strand
GGCGCGTTCGGCTCCGCGGTCCTGTACCCGATCGTGCCGCGGGTGATCCTGTTCCGGGCGGAGCACTCGCCGCGGGTGTTCGTCCCCCGGGTTCACTTCGTGAGCGCGGCAGGCACGCCGGACCGGGTGGTCACCTCGCTCGCGGTGCTGGGTTTCGATCGCGGGGCCGGCCGGCTTGTGCTCGACTCCTACCATCCCGGTCAGTCGGTCGAGAGCGTGCGGGCGGCGACGGGGTTCGACCTGCCCGCGCGCCCGATGGTGCGCGAGACGTCGCCGCCCAGCCCGGAACAGCTGCGGGTGCTGCGGGACGAGGTGTACCCGATGCTGGCCGGCGTCTACCCCGCATTCGTCGCGGCTATGCTCGGGGCCGGGCCCGCCTCGTCGCCGCGATGAGCAGGACGACGAGCCCCGCGACGATTGCGATCTCGATCACCAGCCAGCGGTCGAAGGACCAGCCGCTGGTCAGCGCGCCGCTGATTGCGGCCCACTCGGCCATGATCCCCACCAGCAGGGCGACCGCCGCCGAGATCGTACCGACGCCGGCCACGATCCACAAGGCGGATATGAGCGATGGTCGCATACTTGACATTTTAGCTATCAAGTAGGGCGGGCGACAAGCACCGGCCGCGTCACCGGGCCGCCGGGCGGTGACACAATGCAGGGCGATGGAGAGAGGACTCACCGCGTGAGCTGGTTCCTCGACCCCGCCTCCATCGCGCTCGTGGGCGCCACCGAGCGCTCCCTGTGGTCGACCATCCTGGTCGGCAACTTCCGCACCTGCGGATTCGGCGGCCAGGTCCACCTGGTCCATCCCCGCGCGGCCGAGGCGTTCGGCCAGCGCTGCTACCCGAGCCTGGAGGCGATCCCGGGCGGCGTGGACCACGCCTACGTGATGACCGGCACCAACGCCGCGGCCGAAGTGATCGAGGACTGCGGGCGGGCCGGAGTCCACAACGTGACGATGCTCACGTCCGGCTTCCGCGAGGCCGGTCCGGAGGGCGCCGCGCTGGAGGCCAGGCTCGTCGCCCGCTGCCGGGAGCTGGACATCCGGCTCCAGGGCCCCAACTGCCTGGGCTTCGTGAACTACCACTCCCGGGTGCCGGCGTTCGGGCTGGTCCTCAGCCCGCCGCTCGAGCCGGGGGGCGTCGCGCTGCTCAGCCAGAGCGGCGCCATGCTGCTGCAGTTCCACCGGTTCGGCCAGGCCCGCGGCATCGGGCTCGCGTACACCGTGTCGATCGGCAACGAGGCGATGCTGGACGCCGCGTCGTACCTCGACATGCTGCTCCAGCGCCCGGAGGTGCGCGTGCTCGGCGCCCTCCTGGAGGGAGTCCGGGAGCCCGGACGGTTCCTCGCGGTCGCCGACCGGGCGCTGGCCGCGGGCAAGCCGCTCGTCGTCTACAAGGTCGGCGGCGGCGAGGTGACGTCCCGCTCGATCGCCGCCCACACGGGCTCGCTGGCCGGCGCCGACGCCGTCGTCGACGCCGCCTTCCACCAGCACGGCGTCGTCCGCGTGCACAGCCTGGAGGAGCTGCTCGAGACGTGCGGCCTGCTCGCCGCGCGCGGGTGGCCCGCGGGTCCGCGGATCGCGGTGATCACCACGTCGGGCGGTGCCTGCGGCATCATCGCCGACCAGGCTGTCGGAAGCCGCGTCGAGCTGCCGGACTTCGCGCCCGAGACCAAGGGGCGGCTGAGGGAGCTGCTGCCAGACTTCGGGACGCCGGAGAACCCGCTGGACACCACGGGCGTGAGCGTCGACCAGCCGGACCTGCTCAGCGCCTGCATCGACGCGGTCGTCGGCGAGGGCGGCTATGACGCGCTGCTGATCAACTCCGACCTGCCGCGCGACCCCGGCCCCAACCCGGCGGTCACCGAACGCCGCGTCGTCGGGCTGGCCGAGGCGCTGGCCCGGGCGCCGATCCTCAGCGCGGTGGCCAGCAGCTCGGCCATGGATCCCACGCCTTTCGGCCGCGACCTGATGGCGAGGCACGGTCTCCACTTCGCCGGCGGCCTCGGGATGGGCGTGCGCACACTGCACCACGCGATTGGCTACGGGCAGGCGCACGCTCGGGCCGCTGGCCGGCAGCCGCGCCCACCGGCGGACCGCGAGCCGCCGTTCCTGGTCGAGGGCTGGCGCGGCGTCGTGCCCGAGCTGGAGGCCAAGCGCCTCCTCGCCGAGTACGGCCTCCGCGCGCCACGCGAGCGGCTGGCGCTGGACGCCGACCAGGCCGCCGCGATCGCGACCGACATCGGCTTCCCGGTCGTCCTGAAGGTGCAGTCGGCGGACATCGCGCACCGTTCGGACGTCGGCGGGGTGCGGCTCGACCTGCGGAGCGCGGACGAGGTCCGCGCGGCCTGGCCATCCGTGCTGGCGTCGGTGCGGTCGCAACGCCCGGACGCTCGTGTGGACGGGCTGCTGGTCGCGGAGCAGGTGGATTCCGTCCTGGAGCTGATCGCGGGTCTGAAGGTGGACGAAGTCTTCGGCCCGGTCGTGGTCGCCGGCGCCGGCGGTATCTTCGTGGAGGTCCTGCAGGACGTGTCGCTGCGGCTGCCACCCCTGGACGACGACGAGGCGCGCGCGATGCTGCGGGAGCTGCGCGTCGCTCCCCTGCTCCACGGGACGCGGGGCCGGGCTCCGGCGGACGTCGGCGCGGTGGCTGCCGCGCTCGTCTGCCTGGGCGAGCTGGCGCTGGACCTGGGGCCCCGGCTGCGGGAGCTGGACGTGAACCCGCTGCTGGTCCTGCCCGAGGGGCAGGGCGTGGTGGCGGCGGACGCACTGGTCGTACTCGCATGAGTCATCGCACGGATTCGCAAGGAGGAGACGCGTGAGGTTCGAAGGCAAGGTCGCGCTGATCACCGGCGGCGGGCGCGGCATCGGTGCCGCCACGAGCGAGCTGTTCGCGCGGGAGGGCGCGTCCGTGGCGGTCTGCGACATGGACCTCGAGCCCGCGCAGGAGGTGGCCGGCCCGCTCGGCGAGAAGGCGGTCGCGGTGGCCTGCGACGTGACGCAGCGCGAGCAGGTCGAGGCCGCCGTGCAAAAGGCCGTTGACTCGTTCGGCAGGCTCGACATCCTCGTCGCCTGCGCGGGCATCACGCGCGACAACCTCGTGCACAAGATGACCGACGATGACTGGATGGGCGTGATCAACACGCACCTGACCGGCACCTTCCTGTCCGCGCAGGCGGCGCAGCGCGTGATGGTCCCGCAGCGGTACGGGCGGATGGTGTTCTTGTCGTCGACGTCGGCGCTGGGCAACCGCGGGCAGACCAACTACTCGACCGCGAAGGCCGGCCTGCAGGGCATGGCCCGCACCCTGGCGATCGAGCTCTGCCCGTTCGGCATCACCGTGAACGCGGTGGCGCCGGGCTTCGTCGAGACGCGGATGACCGAGGCCACGGCGCGGCGCATGGGCATCGACTGGGAGGACTTCAAGAAGGGCGCGGCGGCCAACACGCCCGTGCGCCGGGTGGGCCAGCCGGCCGACATCGCGCACGCGATCGCGTTCTTCTGCAGCGAGGACTCGGGATTCGTGACCGGCCAGACCCTGTACGTCCGCGGGGGCCCGTAGCCGATCGTCGTGGCCGCCGCGCACCTCGTCTGCCTCACGTTCGACTTCGACGCCGTGTCGTCCTGGATCTTCCGGGGCGAGACCAGCCCGACGGCGCTGTCGCGCGGCGAGTTCGGGGTGGTGGGCGCGCGGCGGCTGCTCGCGCTGCTGCGGGCGCGGAGCATCCGGGCCACGTGGTTCGTCCCCGGCCACACGATCGATACGTACCCGGACGCGTGCGCGGCGGTGCACGCCGCCGGCCACGAGATCGGCCACCACGGCTACCTCCACGAGCCGCCCGCGACGCTCGGCCGGGAGGCCGAAGCGGCTGTGCTGGACCGCGGCATCGAGTGCATCCGCGGGCTCACGGGCTCCGCGCCGGCCGGCTACCGGTCGCCATCGTGGGATCTCTCACCGTACACCGTGGAGCTGCTGCTGGAGCGCGGCCTGCGCTACGACTCCAGCCTGATGGGCCACGACGACCAGCCGTACCGGTGCCGCACCGGCGACGTCGTGGTCGCGGACGGCCCGATGCGGTTCGGCGCCGAGACCGACCTGTGGGAGATGCCGGTCAGCTGGTCCCTGGACGACCATCCGCACTTCGAGTTCATCCGGCGCGACGCGACGCTGCTGCAGGGCCTGCGGCGCGCGGGCGACGTGCTGGACAACTGGATGGACGACTTCCGGTACATGGCGCGGGAGACGGAGCGGGGCGTGCTGACGTACACGATGCACCCGCAGGTCATCGGCCGCGGCCACCGCCTGCTCATGCTCGAGCGGCTGATCGACGGCCTCCTGGAGCTTGGCGCCCGGTTCGTCCGGATGGACGAGGCGCTCGAGGAGCTGACGCGATGAACGCCATGATCGTGTGTCCCCAGCCGGTCGCCGCCGAAGCGGGGCGGGACGTCCTGCGGGCGGGTGGCAACGCCGTGGACGCCGCCGTCACGACCGCGCTCGTGCAGGGCGTGATCGACCCGATGATGTGCGGCATCGGCGGCTCGGGCGTGATGCTCGTGCACCTGGCGGGCGATCCGCCACGCCAGGAGGTGATCGAGTTCTACGCCCGGGCGGGCTCTGGCGTGCGCGAGGACCAGTGGGAGCAGCTGTTCCTGCGCGAGGCATCGGACCGCTACGGCTACGTGCTGGAGGGCTGGGTCAACGACTGCGGCTACCAGAGCGTTGGGGTGCCGGGCACGGTCGCAGGGCTGGCCGAGGCGCTGCGCCGCCATGGGACCATCTCGTGGGCGGAGGCAATCCGGCCGGGCCTGGAGGCGGCCCGGCGGGGCATGGAGGTGACCGGCAACGTCCGCACGTTCTGGATCACGGACTACGGGCCTGACGTGGCAGCGAGCGTGGCGCGCATCCAGTGGACGGCCGAGGCGGGGCGGATCTACACGAAGAGCGGCCAGCTCTACGCGCTCGGCGAGACGATCCCGAACCCCGACCTCGCCCGGACGTACGAGCGGCTCGCGTCGAAGGGGCCCGAGGACTTCTATCGCGGCGAGATCGCGTCCGCGATCGCAGAGGACTTCGCGGGCAACGGCGGCTTCATCTCCCTCGAGGATCTGGCGGGGTACGCGCCGAGGGTCGTGGCGCCCGTCGCGGGCACGTACCGCGGCCGGCGTCTGCTCGTCCCGGGTCCTCCGGCGGGCGGCATGACGCTCCTGATGATGCTCAACTACCTGGAGG
>DASQZW010000171.1:0-12755 GCA_035638495.1 Terriglobales bacterium | reverse complement strand
CGGGGCTTTGGAGGACACCATGAAGTACATGCTCCTGATCACCCAGGGCGAGTGGTACGCGAACGGCAGCGCCGAGGAGCGCGACCGGGCGATGGTCGACGTGGTCGAGTGGTGGGGCAGGCAGTTCGCCAGCGGCAAGATGGTCGGCGGCCAGCAGCTCGAATCGCCGGACACCGCGACCACCGTCGTCATCGAGCGCGGCAGGCACACGGTCGTCGATCGGCCCCTGATGGAGGCGAAGGAGGCCATCGGCGGATTCGGGATCCTCGATGTGGCCAACCTCGACGAGGCGCTCGCGATCGTGAAGACGATGCCGCAGCCGGACGGCAAGGTCGAGGTGCGGCCGATCCTCGATCGTGGACGCTGAGCCGGAGCCGTACCTCCTGCTGGAGCGGATCTTCCGCGAGGAGGCGGGCCGGCTCACCGCGAGCCTGGTCCGCCTCCTCGGCGACTTCGACCTGGCCGAGGAGGTGGTCGCCGACGCGGTCGTCGAGGCCCTGGAGCACTGGCCGCGCGACGGGGTGCCCGAGCGCGCGTCCTCGTGGCTCCTGACCACGGCCCGCCGAAAAGCCCTGGACCGCTATCGCAGGGAGTCGGTCTACCGCAAGAAGCTGGAGCTCGTCGCCGGTCTCGGGGACCGCGCCCCGCGCGAGCCCGACGACCGCCTGCGGCTGATCTTCACCTGCTGCCACCCCGCGCTGGCCCGTGACGCGCAGGTGGCGCTGACGCTGCGGGCGGTGGCCGGACTCACGACCGAGGAGATCGCGCGCGCCTTCCTCGTCCCCGAGACCACGCTGGGGAAGCGGATCGTGCGCGCCAAGCGCAAGATCGTCACGTCCAAGGTCCCCTACCGGGTTCCCGGCCCCGACGAGCTGCCGTCCCGCCTGGACGAGGTCCTGACCGTCATCTACCTGATCTTCAACGAGGGCTACGTCTCCACCTCGGGAAGCATGGCGATCAGGCGCGACCTGGCCCGGGACGCCGAGTGGCTCGCGGGCCTCCTGGTCGGGATGCTCCCGGCAGAGCCGGAGCCGCTGGGTCTGCTCGCGCTGATCCGGCTGCATCTGGCTCGCTGGCCGGCACGGCTGGACGCCGGCGGCCGGCTGGTCCTGCTCGAGCACCAGGACCGCTCGCGGTGGGACCGTCGGGCCATCGCCGGCGCCGTCTCGCTGATCGAGCGAGCCGCCGGTCTGCACCGCATCGGCAGGTACCAGATCGAGGCCATGATCGCCGCCCTCCACTGCGAGGCGCCCAGCTGGGAGGAGACGGACTGGGCGCAGATCTCGCTGCTCTACCGCGTGCTGGCCGAGATCGACGACTCGCCCATCGTCGCGCTCAACCGCGCCATCGTGCGGCGGTACCTCGATGGCCCGGCGGCGGCGCTGGCCGACGTCGAGAAGCTGTCGGAGCCGCTCCACGGGTATCACCTGTTCCACGCCACACGCGCCGCGCTGCTTCGCGATCTCGGCGACCACACGGCTGCGGCGAAGGAGGACGCGGTCGCGCTGGCGCTCACCAAGAACGCCGGTGAGCGGGTGCTGCTCGAGGACCGACTCAGCCGGAAACTCCTGTCCGAAACGGAGAGTTGATGCGACCCATCAGCGACCCGTCCAGCGCGGCACGCGCTTCTCGACGAACGCTCGAGCCCCCTCCAGTGCATCCTCGGACGCGAAGACCCGACCCCGCGCCTCGCCGTTGAGCCGCCAGAGCTCCTCCTCGGGCAGGTCGAAGGCGCGCCGTGCGAGCGTCAGCGTCTCCGCGACGCCCAGCGGCGCGGCGGCCGCGATCCGGGAGGCGAGCTCCTCCGACCTGGCGAGCACGTCGGCGGCCGGCACGACCTGGTTCACGATGCCGTACTCGAGCGCCCGAGCCGCGTCGATCCGATCGCCCGTCAGCAGCACCTCCATCGCGAGGCGGGGGCCGGCGATGCGGGGGAGGCGGAAGGCGCCGCCGCCGGCCGCGAACAGCCCGCGCTGGACCTCCGCGAGGCCGAACGACGCGGTCTCGGCGGCGATGGCCAGGTCGCACGCCAGCACCAGCTCGAACCCGCCGGCCACCGCGGGCCCGTTGACGGCCGCGATGGCCGGCTTCGACGTCGGCACCGCCGGGAACCGCGAGCGACCGGCCGGCCGGTTGCGGTCCCCCTGGCTGAACGCCTGCAGGTCCATGCCCGAGGAGAAGGCGGTGCCGGCGCCCGTCAGGACCATGACCCTGGCCTCGGGGTCGGCGTCGACGGAGTCGGCCGCGGCGGCCAGGGCCTCCATGGTGGCCGGGTCCATCGCGTTGCGCTTCTCCGGCCGGTTGATGGTCACGAAGACGATCGCGTTGCGCTTCTCGACGAGAACGGTGGCGGTCATGGGGACAGTGTGACGCGCCGCGCGTGGACGGCCAGCGCGGTCTCGACGGCCAGCACGACGAGGAAGACCGCGCCGCCGAGCACCGTCAGGAGCATCGCGAGCTGCCCCAGCCCGGCCCGGTCACCGGTGGAGCCGACGATCCACCACAGTGAATCTCGTAACGCCAGCGCCACCGGCACGCTCGCACACGTCGCGACCATCGCGTCGATCAGTCGCCGGCGGCCGCCGCTCGACGGCGTCGCGCCGCGCACGATCCCGAGGAACGCCCCGCCGGTGACAAGGAACGCGAACATGCCGCACGCCCCGACGCTCAGGAAGAGCGGCAGCACCGGCGAGAAGCCCTCCTCCCGCGCCGCCGCCACCGCCAGCAGCGACCCGAACGCAACGGCGGCGCCGCCGGCCCACCACAACGGGTGCCGGCGCGCTCCCCAGCGGCCGTCGAGCACCCCGGTCCGCAGCCAGCGACTCACCTGGCCGGCGGCAGGCCCGAGCGGACCGAGACGGCGTGTCAGACGATCGGCGACCGCCACCAGGTCGCCGGCCCAGTCGACGGACGATCGAGGCACGTCACGACCAGCCAGGCTCGGCTGGCGGGATGCCCACGAGAGGGCGATCCCCGCTGCCGCCGCGGCGCAGCTGGTCACCGCCAGCATGCCGGCGAGGAGGAGCGTCGCCCTCGTCCAGGTCGCGCGGTCGGCCCGCAGGACGACGCTGGTCCAGTCCGTGACGAGCGTGATCCCGATCAGGCCGAGCACCACGGCGCAGGCCCTGAGCAGGTCGCGCACGCGAAAGATCTCGAGTGGAAGCCCGCGGCGGAAGAGCTGCACCCGGACCAGGCACAGGCCGCAGACGAGCGGAACGAAGAAGACCGTGAACGAGACCACCGTGTCGTAGGGGTCGTTCTGCCAGGGACTGTGCGCGCGCAGGGGCCTGACCTGGGTGGTCACCACCGCGAAGGTCTCGAACAGGGCGGCCGCGAACAGGACCGCCCCGAAGGCGCTGCGGACCACGCGGCGAGCGGGGTCCCCTGCGGGCAAGTAGACTCCCTGCGCGTCCGGCACGCGCCAGTATGGCGCCGGCAGCCGGGCGACGAACGCAGGCGGCCGGGCGACGAAGGTCGACACGACCCGCTGGGGACCGTCGAGGGCAGCGCCGCACCCAGGCGGGCCGGCACGGCTGACCCGAGCGCATTTCCGAGACACGCCTGTCATGGTGTCTTGACATCTGGACCGGCCGGCCCTATTGTCCCGCGCAATGTACTCGGCAGGCACCTTCCGATGAGCGCCAGCATCGACCGGCGGACCTTCCTGCGGCGGGGCGCGAGGGTCGCGGCCGCCGGCATGCTGGTGCCCGGCGCCGCCGCCGCCGTTCTCGAGGCCTGCGCCGCATCCGGTGACTCGACCGCGGGCCCGCGCCCGCGCACCGGCGGCAACCTGACCTTCGCGACCGAGGCGGAGATCGCGGGTCTCGACCCGCGGACGTCGGCCTGGGACGCCACCAGCCTGCTCATCGGCCGCGCCGTCTACGACCCGCTGTGCATCCAGGCCGCCGACGGCTCGATCGCGCCGTTCCTGGCCCGCTCGGTCACGCCCAACGCGGACTACACCCAGTGGACGATCACGCTGCGGCCGGGAATCCGGTTCCACGACGGCAGCCCGCTCGACGCGAACACGGTCAAGATCAACATCGACGGGTACGCCCGCTCGCCGCTGACCGGCCCCTACCTCCTGAACATGATCGGCACCCGCGTGATCGATCCGCTGACCCTGGTCGTCAGCATGTACACGCCGTGGGTCCCGTTCCCCTCCTATCTGACCGGCCACGTCGGCCACATGGCCGGGCTGAAGCAGCTGGCCGACACCAGCGGCAAGGCCGCGCCGGTCGGGACCGGGCCCTTCGTGTTCAAGGAGTGGCTGCCCGGCGATCACTACTCGGCCACGCGGAACCCGAACTACTGGCGGACCGGGCTGCCCTACCTCGACTCGATCACCTTTCGGCCCATTCCAAACCCGCCGGCGCGCAGCAACAGCCTCCTGGCCGGCGACGTCGACCTCATGCACTCGAGCGACGCGCAGAACGTCGCCGATTTCCGGGACCGGGCGGGATACGGCCAGCTGAACGATCTCAACGCCGTGCTGGGCGAGCCCGACATGAACCTCATCATGCTCAACACGGCGGTGCCGCCTCTGAACGACCTGAGGGTGCGGCGAGCGCTCGCTTTCGCGACCGACCGCCGCCGGGCCGTGAACACCCTGTACAACGGCGTCAACCCGCCGTCCGACGGTCCGTTCACGCCGGTGTCGCCGTATTACGGGGCGACCGGGTATCCGAGCTTCGACCTGGGGAAGGCGAAGGCGCTGGTCGCCGACTACCAGAAGGAGCGCGGGCCGATCTCGTTCCAGTTCGCCACGGTCAACACGGTGACCGGTCGCGCGCGCAACGAGCTCCTGCAGTCGATGTGGAGGGATGCGGGCATCCAGACCGAGATCGTCGAGGTCGACCAGGCCCTGCTGATCCTCAACGCGATCATCGGCAACTACCAGGCCTGCGGGTGGCGACAGTTCAACTGCCCGGACCCCGACGCCAACTTCGCCTGGTGGAGCAGCACCACCGCGGCGCCGGTCGGCAAGCAGGCGCTCAACTTCGCACGCGTGAAGGACGCCCAGCTCGACGCGGGCCTGGAGGCCGGCCGCACCCAGGTCGATCCCGTGGTGCGCGCGGCCGCGTACCGGCTGGTGGCCTCCCGCTTCGGCGCGCTCGTCCCCTTCGTCTGGCTGGCCCAGAGCGTGTGGATCGTGGCGGCCCACGGCATCGTGGGCGGCCTCGGCCAGGACGTCCTGCCGGACGGCGGAAGGGCCAGGAGCATGATCTCGGGAGTCATCTCGACCTCGCAGCTCTGGCGCAGCGCGTAGAGGCACCCCCCGGCACGCGCGGCGCCGCCGTTGGCGCGATGATGTGGCGATGGCACATGGCTCCGCGCCCCCGGGCGGTGCCGCCGTCGCCGGCAGGCTGCTGCGGCTGCTGGCGGCCCTCGCGCTCGCGATGGTCGCGCTGCTCGTCACCCTCCTGACCGTCCTCGACGGGCCGACGGCCTGGCGCCAGCTGAACGGTCGGGTCGCGCTGAACACGCTGCGGCAGGGAGCCCTGACCAGGTCGTACCGCGTGTACCGCCCGGCCGCGCTCCCCAGCCGTCCCGGGCTGGTCGTCGTCCTCCACGGCGCCGACGGATCGGGGCAACAGGTCGAGCGCCAGTCCGGCTTCGACGCCCAGGCCGATCGGCTGGGCTGGATCGCGGTGTATCCCGACGGCGTCGAGGACGGCTGGGAGCCGTTCGGCTGCTGCCATCACGCGGGCGCCGACGACGTGGCGTTCATCGCCCAGGTCGTGGACGGCCTCGAGCGCAGCGACGGCGTCGACCCCGGCCGCGTCTACGTGACCGGGATCTCGAGAGGCGGCATGATGGCGTACCGCCTTGCGTGCGAGCTCTCCTCGCGGGTCGCCGCGATCGCGCCCATCGAGGGCAACATGGCCGACAGCGCCGGGAGCGCGGGCGCCGTGCCCTGCCGGCCGGACCGGCCCGTCTCGGTGCTGGCGATCCACGGCTCGGACGACCTCGAGATCCCGATCGACGGCGGTCGCAGCAAGCTGAACCTGGAGGAGGTGTCGTACGCGCCCCTCACCGACGTGATCGCGGACTGGCGGCGGCTGGACGCGTGCGGAACGGGCGACTCGGTGACCGACTCCGGACCGTCCACGACGACCGAGTGGCGGTGCGAGGACGCCAGCGTCGTGGAGACCCTCGTGATCCACGGTGGCGGCCATACGTGGCCGGGCGCGCCGCTGGCGAACCTTCCCTGGAGCCCGGGCGGGATGGTCGACGCGTCGGGCGTGGTCGCAGACTTCTTCGCCGCGCATCCCCGCGGGGCGCCGGCGTGACCGGCGGGCAGCCGGCCGCCGTCCGACCCTGGCCCACCTGGCGCCAGCTCGTCTCCAGCCTGCCGGTGGGCATCGCCGTGGTCCTGTTCGTGAGCATCCACTGGCCGTGGGACCTCGTCGTCGTCGGCGGCCTGGTCGTGTACATCGGGCTGCTGATGGGGCTCGCGCGGCGGAACCGTCACCCGGGGCACCTGCGCCAGATGCTGCTCTTCTTCGGGTTCGTGTTCCTGGCCCTGTTCACGATCCTCGCGGCCTATGCGGCGATGGCCCTGCCGCAGCCGTGGCTGCCGCTCCCGGTGGTCGGTGCGCTGGCGGCCGTGACCGTGGTCCTGGGTGTGCTCGTCGTGTGGGCCCCGACCGACTGAAGCCGGCCGCGCCGTCGTCAGCGCCCCCCTGTCAGTACCGGCTTGATGTCGACAACAGGGGTCCCGTCGAACGCCTCGAGATCATGCACGCGGACGCGGAGACCCTCGATGGCCGCGACTTGCACGCGGTGCAGCCCGATGGGGTTCGGTCGGTCCTGCGAACGCGTGCTGAACACGCCCGTCTCCGGGTTCCGCGGGTCGTCCCGCGGATGGACGGCGAGCACGTCGCGCCGCGCCCGGTGCAGCCAGGTGAAGACGAAGACGTCCGCGCCGACGGTGAGGTCGCGGATGCCCTCCGCCACGGCCGGGTCGAAGACCAGCCAGGCGTCCGGCGCCCCCTCGAACCCCTGCTTCGGCGCGGTGTCGCGGTCGGCAACCGAGGACTCGACGTGACCGATCGGCCTGATCTCGTAGGCCGCCGTCATGCCTGCGCCGCCAGCTCGCCGAACTCGGTCAGCCCGCCGTTCCAGAGGAAGGCGTCCACCTGCGTCAGCGCGATCGCGATCAGGCGCCGGCTCGGGTCGTTGAACCACGTCGTGCCGTAGCCTCCCGACCATCCGTAGCGGCCGGGCGACGACACGGCGTCCGGCGCGACGGTGACGGCCATGCCGTAGCCCCAGCCGCTGCCGCCGAGCAGGATGCCGCCGCCGGCGATCTGCTCGGGCGTGAGGTGGTTGGTCGTCATCGCCTCGACCGACCGCTCCGACAGCAGCCGCTTCCCGAGGTGGACGCCGCCGCTCAGCAGCAGCCGCGCGAACGTGAGGTAGTCGGCGCCCGTCGAGACCAGGCCGCCCGCGCCGGACGGGAACGCCGGGGGCCGGCTCCAGACGTCGGGGCCGGTGAGCGTCGACGGACCGACCGTGCCGGTCGCGAAGTCCTGCACGTACTGGGTCGGCAGCCGGCTCGTCCGATCCGCCGGCATCCAGAATCCGGTGTCCCGCATGCCCAGCGGCTCGAAGAGACGTGCCCCGAGCAGTGCCTCCAGCGGCTGGCCGGCGGCGCGCGCGACCAGCACGCCCAGCACCAGCGCGGCGGTGTTGTACTGCCACCGCTCCCCTGGCTGATACATCAGCGGCAGGGTTCCGAAGCGCTCGATCCACCGGTCCGGATCGTGCGGGGTGCGCGGGTCCGGCGCCCCCAGGACCAGCTGCAGCTCGCCGGCCGCCTGGACGATCGGAAAGGGCGGGTCGAACGTGGGCTCGGTCAGGATGCCGTGGCCCATGCGGAACGTCAGCAGATCCTCGACCGCGATCGGCCGCCTGGCCGGCACCGTGTCGTCGAGCGGACCGTCGACGTGTCGCAGCACCCTGCGGCCGGCCAGCTCGGGGAGCAGCCGGTCGACCGGCTCGTCCAGGGCGAGCGCGCCGTCCTCGACCAGCATCATCGTCGCCGCGGCGAGGATGGGCTTGGTCAGCGAGGCGATGCGGAAGATCGTGTCGGGCCGCACGGGCTCGGCGCCGTCGAACGCCATCGTGCCGATCGCGTCGAAGCGCGCCTCGTCGCCCCTGGCGACAACGGTCACCAGGCCGGGCAGCTCGCCCTTCTCGACGCGAGCCACCATCGCTCGATGCAGCCGGTCGAGACCGGTCTGCGAAAGTGAAGACGTCGTCATCCTGACCTCCGACGTGTACGGTACCGTCGTGCTCTCGGTGGCGCTCGACCTCCTGGAGGAGGTGTACGGGCCGCAACCACCACCGGGCATCACCGACGCCTGGGAGCAGGTGCTGCTCGAGAACGTCGTCTACCTCGCCGGCGACGAGCGCCGGCTCCTTGCCTTCGAACTGCTGCGGACGCGCATCGGCACCGCGCCGCCGGCGCTGCTCGCCTGCGACATCGCTGACCTGAGCGAGGTGACCGGGATGGGCATCCGCGCAGGCGCGCAGGCGCGCAAGCTGCAGGCGGCGGCGCGGGAGGCGCTCGCGCACTTCGGAGGCGACCTGTCGGGAGCGCTCGCTTCCATGCCGCCCGCGGACGCCCGGCGCGCCCTGCGCCGGTTCCCGGCGATCGGCGAGCCGGCGGCCGACCGGATCCTCCTGGTGGCGGGCACGCACTCCGTCCCGGCGGTGGACTCCAACGGGCTGCGGGCCCTGGTCCGGCTGGGACTGGTGCCGGAGGCCTCCAGCTACGCCGTGACGTACCGGTCGGCGGTCGCGCTCCTCGGCGCGGCGGTGCACCCCGAGCGCGCCTCCCTGCTGCGCGCGTACCTGCTCCTCCGGACCCACGGCCGCGAGCTGTGCCGCCGTTCGACACCGGCCTGCGCGGCGTGCCCGCTGGCGCATCGCTGCGGGCACGCGCGCCGGGCCGGCGTCCTCAGGCCGGGTCCTGGATGAGGCCGATCACGTTGTCGTCGGCGTCCTTCACGCTGGCGACCAGCCGACCGCCGCCGACGTCCCGGACCTTCTGCTGCGTCTCGCCGCCGGCGTCGAGGAGGCCCTGGAGGCTGGCCTGGATGTCGCCGACGTGGTAGTAGGCGATGGCGCCGGTCATGCCGTTGCTGCCCTCGGGAACCAGGCCGATGTCCTGGCCGGCGACCTTGAAGCCGACGTAGTACGGCTGATCCGCGTACGGCTGGGTCCCCAGCAGCTGCGTGAACCTGGTCTTCGCCTTCGCGACGTCCTTGACGGGGTAGAGCACGGTCTTGATGCCTTCGTTCATGGTGACCACGTTAGGAAGACGGGCGGAGTTCCGCTTCTCGATTCCTGATCGGTTCCGCGCGATGATTCGCGGATGCTGAAGCGAATCGACCACGTGGGCGTGATCGTCGACGACCTCGACGAGGCCAAGGGCTTCCTGTCGAACATGGGCCTGCGGTTCGACCGCGACCTGGTGCTCCCCGGCCGCCTCCGCGCCGCGTTCTACGCCTGCGGCGACACCCAGATCGAGGTCATCGAGATCGACGAGCCGGGAGAGCGGGCCCAGCGGCTCGGCGACAGCACGGCCAGGATCGAGCACGTCGCCTTCGAGGTCGACTCCCTCTCCACGACGCTGCAGGCGCTGCGTGGGCTCGGCGTCGAGACCACGACCGCCGACCCGATGGCCGTCGGCGCCAACCTCAACTACTGGACTCGGGCCGAGACCTGCGACGGTGTCCAGTACCAGCTGATCGAGAAGGGGGCCGCGGCGCGCTGACGCGGTGCGGGCCGGGCGTCCGGCGCCCGCCGCGCGAACATCCGTACGATAGACTGCGGATCCGACATGGCACGCACCGGATACGCCGACCTCCCGCTCCACGGCGGCCGCGCTCCTCGCTGGCTGTTCGAGCGCATGCGGGCGCTCGCGCGGGAGATGGCGCTGGCCATGCTGGCAGAGGAGGGCGCGGCCGGGCTGCTCCGGCGGCTCGCCGACCCGGTCTGGTTCCAGGCCTTCGGGTGTGTGCTCGGCTTCGACTGGCACTCCAGCGGCCTGACCACGACCGCGTGCGCCGCCCTCAAGGAGGGCCTCCGCGACGTCTCCGGCACCGGCCTGGTCATCGCCGGTGGGAAGGGCCGGACGTCGCGGCGGACGCCACAGGAGATCGAGAGCGCGTGCTGGACCACGGGGACGGACGCCGCTCCCCTGGTCCTCGCGAGCCGGCTCTCGGCCAAGGTGGACTCGGCCGCGGTCCAGGACGGCTTCCAGGTCTACCACCACACGTTCGTGTTCGCGGAGGACGGCACCTGGGCGGTGATCCAGCAGGGAATGTGCGAGGCGAGCGGGATGGCCCGCCGCTACCACTGGCTGCGGCCCGCGCGGTTCGACAGGGACCCTCACGCCGCCGTCAGCGGGACCGTCGACGCCAGCCGGGAGGTCCTCAACCTGGTCGCGGCCGAGGCCGAGGGCAACCGCGAGGTGTCGGCGGCCCTGGCCCGCGAGGAGCCGAACGTCGTCGTGCGCGACCTGCGCCGCATGCGCGCGCTGGCGATGCCGAGGCGTCACGAGGTCAGGCTGTCGGACGTCGACCCGGACCGGTTGGAGCGGATCCTGCTACACGCGTACGAGACGCAGCCGATGACCTACACCGACCTGCTCGCGGTGCCCGGGGTGGGCGCCAAGGCGCTGCGGGCGCTCTCGCTCGTGGCCGAGCTCACCTACGGCGAGCCCGCCTCTGTCCGCGATCCGGTCTCCTACTCGTTCGCCCACGGGGGCAAGGACGGCACGCCGTTCCCGGTCGACCGCGCGACGTACGACGCCACCATCGCGTCCATCGAGCGGGCGGTGGCCGAGGCCAGGCTCGGCCGGACCGACCGGGTGGAGGCCCTCCGCCGGCTGGCCCGAATGGCGGCGCCGGCCTGAGCGTGGGCGCCGGCCAATCCGGCACAGCATCCCGAGCTGACGTCAGGCTCCTCCTCGAACCCTGAAACGCACCGCCTCGGCATGTCGGGCTGCAGCCGTGGCGTGTCCCCGATCGAGCAGCCACGCTGCCGCGGCCAGGTGGCGCACGAGGCGGTAGCGGTCGAGCAGCAGCGCGGTGTCCGCGTCCGCCGCCAGCCCCAGGCCGCGCAGGAGCGGAGCGGTCAGCGCCCGGTCCCAGAGCGTCAGCACCGCCACGTCCAGCAGGCCGTCGCCGGGCTTGGCGTCGACGAAGTCGATGAGCCCGGTCAGATGACCGGACTCCACCAGGACGTGGTCTGGCTGCAGGTCACCGTGCGCCAGGCCGGTCGGCCGGCCGGTCAGCAGGTCTCGCGCGGACGACACTCGGGCGACGGCCGCCGACGACTCGGCAGGGGAGAGGATGCCCAGGCGCGCGCACGCGTCCGCCTCGCGCCGTGACCACCCGACCACGAATTCGTCCCAACGGTGCTGGCCGCCCCCGTAGGGAGGGTCCGCGCGCAGCTCGTGGAGGCGCCGCAGGGCCGCTCCCGCCTCGACGGCGGCGGCCTCGCCCATCGCCGGCGTCAGCGGGCTGCCGCGGAGCCGGGTCATGATCGTGACCCCTGGCGGCCCGGGCTCGAACGCGAGCACGTCGGGGACCGGCACCCCGAGGCCGCGCGCCAGGTCGAGAACGCGAACCTCGTGCGCCAGCGCCGGCGCGTCGTCGTACGCCTTGACCACCAGGTCCACGCGCGCGCCGGAAGCGAGAAAGACGGCCCGTCCGCGATCCGCGGAGAGGACGTGGAGGTCCACCGGCAGGCCGGCGGCCCCGCTGGCCGCGCGGCGAGCCGCCGCCCGAAGGCCCCGGCTCAGGTCCTCCTGCCCCGGCGCCATCCGGCCGGGAGCTGGCGGGTCGGTCGCTCCGACGGCAGGGGCGCCGGCGGCAGCTGCGCCGGCGGCAGCTGGGGTGGCGGCAGCTGGGGTGGCGGCAGCTGGGGCGGAGGCACCTGGACGGGTGGGAGGGCCAGCGGCGGAGCCGGCGGGTATGCCGGCATCGCGCCGTTGCGGTAGGGGGGCCGCACCCGCGCCGGACCGAGCTCGCCCGCTCGAAGCTGGATGTCGTAGTCGATCCGGTGGTCCAGCCGCGAGCGGTCCGGCAGCAGCAGCGTGGCGACCAGGGCGACCAGCGCCGAGAACACGATGTACGCGGCGATGGCGCCGCTGCTCTTCGTCGCGGCCAGCAGCGTGCCGGCGATGATCGGCGCCGCGCCGCCGCCGAGCGCGGCGGCCAGGTGGTAGCTGAGCGACACGCCCGTGTACCGCACCTGACCGCTGTACAGCGTGCTGACGAACGCGGCCAGCGGCCCGTACATCAGCGCGAACGTCACCAGCGCCATCACGCTCGCAGACACGACCAGGAACGGCTGGCGCGTGTCGAACAGCCAGTAGTAGGGGAACGCGACCAGGGCGTAGACCAGCAGGCCCGTCGTGTACATGCGCTTGTAGCCGAACCGGTCGGACAGCGCCCCGAACGTGATCACGCCCACCAGCGCGACCGCCGCCGCCGACAGGGTCGTCTCCAGCATGAAGCTCTGGCTGAGCTTCAGCGTGCGCGTGCCGTACGAGAGCGCGAACGTGGCCCACAGGTAGAAGGAGACGAGCACGGGCTGCAGGGCGAGGGCGCCCAGAACGACTTCCCGCCAGTTCCGGCGGAACACCTCGACCACCGGGCGGCGGACGATCCGGCGCTCCTCCAGCATCCGCGTGAAGGGCGGCGTCTCCAGGACGCCCAGCCGCACGTAGAAGC
>DASQZW010000170.1:0-20096 GCA_035638495.1 Terriglobales bacterium | reverse complement strand
GGTCGGCATCCCCGCGCCGGTGCCCTGCCTGCTGAGCATCCTGTCCTACCAGAACCCGCAGGCCACGGTGACCGGGCTGCTCACGTTTCCCAGCAACGTCTGGGCGCCGGTCAACCTCGAGTTCCAGGTGTACCACGTGATGATCGACCTGGGGTTCCTGTTCCCGTTGATCGGCATCGTGTGCTGGTTCGTCTGGTGGCGGCGACAGCGCCACGGCCGGTCGATGCCCGGCTGGCTGCTGCGCGTGCTGATCCTGCCGGTGTTCCTGACCGAGTTGGCGACCATCGCCGGCTGGTGGACGGGTGAGGTCGGCCGCCAGCCGTGGATCGTCTGGAACGTCCTGCGGACCGCCGACGCCTCGTCGCCGACCCTCAGCACGGCCGACGTCCTCACGTCGTTGATCACCTTCGCGCTGCTGTACCTGCTGCTCGGGGCGCTCTTCCTGTTCCTGCTCGACCGCATGATCCGGCAGGGTCCGGAGTCGGCCGAGGCGGCGATGCCCTCGACCCCGCTCCCCGACACCTTCCGCGAAGTGTTCCGGCGCCAGTCGCGCGCGTCGGCGGCCGACTGACATGTGGCTCGACGACCTCTGGTTCGCGCTCTTCGTCGCCATCGTCGCCGGCTACCTGGTGCTCGACGGCTTCGACCTGGGAGTCGGCATGCTGGAGCCGTTCGTCGCGAGGAACGACACAGAGCGGCGCATCGTCCTGAACAGCATCGGTCCCATCTGGGACGGCAACGAGGTCTGGCTGGTCGTGGCCGGCGGTGTGCTGTTCGCCGCGTTCCCGATCGTGTACGCGGCACTGCTCTCCGGCTTCTACTGGGCCATCATGCTGCTGCTGATCGGCCTGATCCTGCGCGCGGTCGCGATCGAGTTCCGAGGCAAGCGCGAGGGGCGTGCCTGGCGGACGACCTGGGACTACCTGTTCTTCGTCTCGTCGCTGGCGCTCGCCGTCCTGCTCGGGGTCGCGTTCGGCAACATCGTCAGCGGCGTTCCGCTCAACGCCTCGGGCCAGGTGGTGATCGGCAACCTCCTGAACGTGCTTCACCCCTTCGCACTGCTGTTCGGAGTCGTCACCGTAGCGATGCTCGCGCTGTACGGCGCGGTGTTCATCGACCTCAAGACGGACGGCGCGGTCCAGGCCCGAGCGCGCCGGGCGATGGGGCCGCTCGCGGTCGCCTTCGTGCTGCTGGCCGTGGCGACCGTCGTGTGGATGGCGGTCGCCCACTACAGCATCGTCAGCTCGTACCGCGACCACCTCTGGCTGGCCGTCCTGCCCGCGGCGGCGGTCGCCTCCGGTGTGATCGCGGTCCTGGCGATGCTCCGCCGGCGGGACGGATCCGGCTTCTTCTGGTCGGCGGCGACCATCGTCCTGGTCCTGGTCTCGCTGGCCGCCGGCCTGTACCCGAACCTCCTGATCTCGAACATCGACGCCAGGTACAACCTGACCGCGTCGAACGCCGCGTCCGCCACCGAGACCCTGACCGTGATGCTGGTGGTGGCCGCCATCGGCCTGCCGTTCGTGTTCTTGTACACGGCCGGCGTGCAGTACCTGTTCCGCGGCAAGGTGAGGCTGACCGACGAGAGCTACTGAGGGCCATGGCACCGAGGGGCGGCTGTGGCGGGAGCACCCGCGCGCCCGGCGCGCCCTGCACGCCGCGGTGGCGCTGTCCGTCCTCGCCGCCGCCGCGTGGTTCGCGTTCGCGCTGCTCCTGGCGGCCGTCGTCGCGCGCGTCTTCCTGCACGGCGCCGGGCTGGAGGCGGTGGCGGGCCCGCTCGCCGCGATGGCGGGGCTCGTGCCTGCGCGCGCCGCGCTGCTCTGGGCGAGCGAGGTGGTGGCTCAGCGCTCCGCCGACGACCTCGAGCGCTCGCTGCGGGATCGCGTGATGGCGAAGCTGTTCGCGCTCGGGCCGGTGCACGCTCGCGGCGAGCGCGCCGGCGAGCTCGTCCACACCGCGATCGGCGCCGTCGAATCGCTGGGCGAGTACGTCACCGGGTACCGGCGGGCACGGCTGCTGGCCGCGATCGTGCCGGTCCTGGCGGCGGCGGTGGTCCTCGCGCTCGACCCCTGGGCGGCCGCGATCCTGCTGGTCGCCTGGCCGGTCATGGTCCTGTTCCTGGCGCTGATCGGCGGCCGGGTCCGGGAACACGCCGAGCGCCGGGAGCGAGAGCTGGCGTGGCTGAGCGCCCACTTCCTGGACGTGATCCGCGGCCTGCCGGCCCTCAAGATGTTCGGCCGCGGCGCCGAGCAGGCCGAGACGGTCGAGGCGGTGGGCGCGCGCTTCGGCGCCGCCACGATGGACGTCCTGCGCACCGCGTTCCAGGCCTCGCTGGTCCTGGAGTGGGGCGCCACCGGCGCCACGGCGCTGGTCGCGATCGAGGCGAGCGTGCGGGTCATGAGCGGCGGACTCGCCTTCGAGCACGCGCTCGCCGCGCTGCTGCTTGCGCCCGAGTTCTTCCTCCCGCTGCGCCGGTACTCGGCCGAGTACCACGCCGGGCAGGCGGGCCGGGCGGCCGCGTCGCGCATCTACGCGCTGCTCGACGCGCCCGTCGCCGATGGGGTGGCGCGACGGAGCGGGGTGCAGCCGCCCCGCCGGTTCGACCTGTCCTTCGACGCGGTCCAGGTGGCGTACGACGAAGGGGCGAGGCCCGCGCTGCGCGGCTTCTCGTTGGACGTGCCGCACGGTGCGACGGTCGCGCTGGTGGGGGAGACCGGCGCCGGCAAGTCGACCGTGGCCGGCGTGCTGCTGCGCTTCGTCGAGCCCGACGCCGGCGCCGTGCTCGTGGGCGGGGTGCCGCTGCGCGCGATCGAACCCCGGCGGTGGCGCAGCAGGGTCGCGTACGTACCGCAGCACCCGAGCCTGTTCCACGGTACGATCGCCGACAACATCCGGCTGGCGAGGCCGGACGCGACGGACGACCAGGTGGTCGCCGCCGCCCGGGCCGCGCACGCCCACCAGTTCGTGTCGACGCTGCCGGCCGGCTACGCGACGCCGGTCGGCGAGCGGGGAGCGCGCCTGAGCGGCGGCGAGCGGCAGCGGATCGCGCTGGCCCGAGCCGTGCTCCGCGACGCGCCGCTGCTGGTCCTCGACGAGGCCACCGCGCACCTGGACGTGGAGAGCGAGGCGCTGGTCCTGGATGCGCTGTCCCGGATCCGGCGCGGCCGCACGGTGATCGTGATCAGCCACCAGGAGTGCGTGGCCCGCTGTGCGGACTTCGTCGCCGTGATGGATGCCGGCCGGGTGGTCGAGGTCGGGCCGCCTGGGCTGCTGGCGTCATGAGGCGCTCGTACTCGGCTTGGTGGGCCTGGTGTCGAGGCGACTTGCGGTTGACCCCCGTGAGGCGCCTCCTCGGCCTGGCGGGCCCGGTGCGCGGCTGGCTGGCCCTGGCCCTGGCGGCCAGTTCGGCCGCCCTGGCCGCGAACGTCGCCCTCATGGCGGTCGCGCCCTACCTGATCTCGCGCGCCGCCGTGGTCACCGGCTTCGCCGACCTCGCGGTCGCCGTCACCGCCGTTCGCACGTTCGCGATCGCCCGCGCCGCGCTGCGCTACGCCGAGCGGTATGTCACGCACCTGGCGGCCCTTCGCGTCCTGACCGGGCTGCGGGTGCGCCTCTACCGCGCGCTCGAGCCGCTCGCCCCGGCCGGGCTGGCCGCCTTCCGCGGCGGCGACCTGCTGGCCCGCACCGTCGCGGACGTCGAGACGCTGGACGGCTTCTTCGTCCGCGGCCTGCTGCCGCCCCTGGCCGCGAGCCTCGCCGCTGCGTTCGCGCTCGCGATCGTGGGCGTCTTCGACCGGGCGCTGGCGCCGGTCCTCCTCGTCTTCCTCGTGCTGACCGGCGCCGCGCTCCCGCTTTCCGCCGCGCGGCGGAGCCGCAGCCCGGCGGCCCGGCTCGCGGCCGCCCGAGGCGAGCTGCACGCCGCGGTCGCGGAGCAGGTCGACGGCCTGCCTGACCTGGTGGCGTACGGTCGCGAGGAGGGCGCCGAGAAGGAGGTCCGAGCCGCGACGGCCGTGCTGGTCCGCGAGCGGCGCCGGCTCGCCGGCGTGCGCGGAGGCAGCGCGGGCATGAGCGCGCTGCTGTCGGGCGCCGCCGGCCTCGCGCTCATGGTGCTGGCGATCGCGCTCGTGCGCGCGGGCGCGGTCCAGGGCGTGCTGCTGGCGGCCGTGCCGCTGGTCGGCCTGGCGGCGCTGGAGGGCGCGCAGCCGGTGGGCGAGGCGTTCCGCCAGGTCCAGCTCGGGCGGGCGGCGGCCGAGCGGACGTTCGAGCTGGTCGACCTCCCGCCGGCCGTCGTCGACCCGCCGCGCCCGCTGCCCGTGCCGCCGGTTCCCGACGTCGAGCTGCGGGACGTCCGCTTCCGCTACGCGCCGGCCGGGCCGCTCGCGCTGGACGGCGTCAGCCTCAGCCTGCCGGCCGGGAGCCGGGTCGCCATCACCGGCCCGAGCGGCGCCGGCAAAACGACGATCGTCGGCCTGCTGCTCCGGTTCTGGGACGCCGGGTCGGGGGCGGTCCTCCTCGCGGGCCGCGACGTCCGCGTCTACCGCGGCGACGACGTCCGCGAGCGCTTCGGCGTCGTGCCGCAGCGCATCCACCTGTTCAACGGCACGCTCCGCGACAACCTGCTGCTCGCCGACGGCGGCGCGGACGACGACCGAATCCTCGACGCGTGCGAGCGAGCGCAGCTTGCCGACTTCGCGCGAGGCCTGCCGGACGGGCTGGACACCCTGGTGGGCGAGGACGGCCTGAAGCTCAGCGGCGGCGAGCGCCAGCGCCTGGCGATTGCCCGCGTGTTCCTGCGCGAGGCGCCGATCCTGGTCCTGGACGAGGCGACCGCCAACCTGGACGCGGAGACGGAGCGCCGGATCGTGCGCGCCGTCGACGCCTTCAGCGCCGGGCGCAGCCTGCTGGTCATCTCGCACCGGCCGGCGGCGCTCGAGCTGGCCGGCCGGGTCATCACGCTTCCGCGAGGAGCCGGCCATGCGGCAAGCTGATCGCGGCATCCGGGCCGCCGCGACCGTCCGGACCGCCGCCTTCGTGGAGCGCCTGATGCGCGCCGAGCCGCCCATCGTCCACCCGGACGACCGCCTGGCCGCCGCGGCCGCGCGCATGCGCGAGGCGTGGATCGGCGCGCTGCCCGTGGTGGACTCCGGCCAGCTGGTCGGCCTCATCACCGAGCGCGACTTCCTGCTGGCCGTCGCGGATGGGCTGAGCACGGACATGGTCCTGGTGGCCAGCTACATGCGACCGGTGCCGTGTGTGATCGGGCCGGAGGCCGGCGCGGCGGAGGCGGCGGCCAGGATGGTCGAGCTGCGGGTCCGCCACCTCGTGGTGGTGCGCGAGGGGGACGTGGTCGGCCTGCTGTCCGCCGCGGACATCCTGGGCGAGTGGGGCGTGCCGCCCGAACTGCTCGGCGACGAGCAGCCGTGAGCCGACCGCGGCCCGAGTCAACGATCGGTCGAACTCCGCGGCGCGCAGCGGGACCCATCCGGTCCCCGTGCAGGTGGAATGAGCGCGATGGAAACGACCAGGACCGAGGGGTACTCCGCCCGGTCGATGCTCGTGCCGCTCGCGCTCGCCCAGTTCATCGCCAGCTACGCGGCCACCAACATGAACGTCGCGGTCAGCGCCATCGCGAAGGACCTGGGGACGGACGTCCACGGCGTCCAGATCGCCATCACCCTCTTCACCCTGACGATGGCGGCGCTCATGGTCCCGGGCTCCAAGCTGACCGACATCCTGGGCCGCAAGCCGTGCTTCCGCATCGGCCTCGCCGTGTACGGGGCCGGGGCCGTGATCGCGGCCTTCGCCCCGGGCCTCGGCGTGCTGATCTTCGGCTACTCGGCCCTGGAGGGCATCGGCTCGGCCCTGATGATCCCGCCCATCTACATCCTGGTCACCGTCCTCACGCACGACGTGGCCACTCGCGGACGGGCGTTCGGGGTCGTCAGCGGGGCGGCCGGCATCGGGTCGGCGGCGGGCCCCCTGATCGGCGGACTGGTCACGACCGGCATCAGCTGGCGGGCCTCGTTCATCCTGCAGGCCGCCGTCGTCCTGGTGATCATCATCATGGCGCGCCGGATCGCCGATACTCGCCCGGACCACCGGCCGCGCTTCGACGTCCTCGGGGCCGTCCTCTCGGCGGTCGGCCTGTTCTTCGTCGTCCTGGGCATCCTGCAGTCGGGCACGTACGGGTGGTTCAGGTCGAGGCAGGACTTCGCGATCGGGAGCGTGGTGGTGATCCCGAAGGGCGGCATCTCGCCGGTGTGGCTGTTCGTTGCCGTCGGCGCGATCATCCTGGCGTGGTTCTTCCTGCACATCCGCAACCGGGAGCGGGCGGGGAAGGAGCCGCTCCTGGTCACCCACCTGTTCCGAAACCGCACCGCCAACCTCGGGCTCGTCACGCAGAACGTCCAGTGGCTGATCATGCAGGGGTCGTTCTTCGTGATCTCCGTCTTCCTGCAGGAGGTCCGTCACTACAACGCCATCCAGACCGGCCTCATCCTCACCCCGGCGACGGCCGGCATCCTGGTCTCCTCCGCGCTCGCGGGGCGGATGGCGGCACGGCGCACGCAGAGGCTGCTGGTCCGGGTCGGCTTCGTGGTGACCCTCGGCGGCATGGTCCTGCTCCTCCTGCTTGCCAACGCCACGTCGAGCCTCTTCCTCTTCGCGCCCGGCCTGCTGCTGATGGGCCTGGGCGTGGGCATCATGCTCACCGCGTCGGTCAACGTGGTCCAGTCGGCCTTTCCCGAGAACGAGCAGGGCGAGATCTCGGGCCTGTCGCGCAGCGTCTCCAACCTGGGGTCCTCGCTCGGGACCGCGATCGTCGGCTCGGTGCTGGTCGCGTCCGCGACCATCGGCAACGCGGCGTTCTTCGCGGCGCTGCTGACCTGCGTGATCATCGGGCTGATCGGGCTCGGGGCAGCCCTCCTGCTGCCGCCGGGTCCGCGGCCGGCGAAGGAGCCCGCTCCTGCAAGTCCCTGACGACCGCTTTGTCTAACTGTGGTCCGCCGGCGCGAGGCCGCGCGTCCCGGGCCCGCCTAGCGTCATGGGCATGGCAGACAACGCGGAGCAGTCACGCCTTCGAGACGCCGACGACCAGGGAGTCGCCTGGCGCAGGTGGGGACCCTATCTGAGCGAGCGGCAGTGGGGGACGGTCCGCGAGGACTACAGCAACAGTGGTGATGCGTGGTCGTACTTCCCGCACGAGCAGGCGCGCTCGCGCGCCTATCGCTGGGGCGAGGACGGCATCGCCGGCGTCAGTGACGACAAGCAGCAGCTGTGCTTCGCGCTGGCGCTCTGGAACGAGCGCGACCGGATGCTCAAGGAGCGGATGTTCGGGCTGACCAACGCCCAGGGCAACCACGGCGAGGACGTCAAGGAGTACTACTTCTACCTGGACAGCACGCCGACCCACTCCTACATGAAGTACCTGTACAAGTACCCGCAGGGTGCGTACCCGTACGAGGACCTGGTGGCGACGAACCAGGCCCGCGGGCGGACCCAGTACGAGTACGAGCTGCTCGACACCGGCATCTTCGACGACGACCGCTACTTCGACGTGTTCGTCGAGTACGCCAAGGCCTCACCGGAGGACATGCTCGTGCAGGTCACGGTGCACAACCGCGGCCCCGAGTCCGCGACGCTGCACCTGCTGCCCACGGTGTGGTTCCGGCACACGTGGTCGTGGGCGGGCGGCGCGGCGAAACCGCGGCTGGACGAGGTCGCGGGCGTGCAGGGGATGGCGGCGATCGTGGCCGACCACGAGATCCTGGGCCGGCGCTGGTTGTACTGCGACCGGCAGGTGCCGCTCCTCTTCACGGACAACGAGACCAACAACCAGCGGATCTTCGGCAGCCCGAACGACACGCCGTATGTGAAGGACGGCATCGACCGCTACGTGGTGCACGGCGAGGTGGACGCGGTCAACCCCGACGCCACGGGCACCAAGGCGGCGCCCCACTACGTGCTCAAGATCGAGCCGGGCCAGAGCTCCGTCGTGAGGCTTCGGCTGTCGGACTCGGAGCTCGCCCGGCCGGGAAGCGCGAACGGCCGGCGGGCCCTGTGGGGAGGCGACTTCGACGAGGTGCTGACCCGGCGCAGGGCGGAGGCGGACGAGTTCTACGAGTCCGCCATGCCGCCGGGCCTGAGCGAGGACGAGCGGCGGGTGGTCAGGCAGGCCGCCGCGGGGATGCTGTGGACCAAGCAGTACTACAACTTCGATGTCGAGCGCTGGCTGACGGAGCACGGCCGTGATCCGATGGCGGCCGACCCCGGCGTCCGCAACAGCGGCTGGTTCCACATGGTCTCCGAGGACATCCTGTCGATGCCCGACAAGTGGGAGTACCCCTGGTTCGCGGCCTGGGACCTCGCCTTCCACGCCATCGCACTGTCGTTCGTCGACCTCAGCTTCGCCAAGCAGCAGATGGACCTCCTGCTGCGCCGCCTCTACCTGCACCCGAACGGGCAGATCCCGGCGTACGAGTGGAACTTCGGCGACGTCAACCCGCCGGTGCACGCGTGGGCGACGCTGTTCGTCTACGAGCTCGAGAAGCAGATCCGCGGTGAGGCCGACCGCGCGTTCCTCGAGAACGCCTTCCAGAAGCTGATGAAGAACTTCACCTGGTGGCTGAACCGGAAGGACCCCGACGGGCGCAACCTCTTCGAAGGCGGCTTCCTCGGCCTGGACAACATCGGCGTGTTCGACCGCAGCGCGCCGCTGCCGACGGGGGGCCACCTCGAGCAGGCCGACGGCACCGCCTGGATGGCGCTGTACGCCCAGATCATGTTCCAGATCGCGATCGAGCTCGCGGCGGGGGACCCGGTCTACGTCGAGCAGGCGCAGGCGCTGTTCGAGCACTTCGTGTGGATCGCCATCGCGTCGAACCGGATGGGACCTGAAGGCACCGGCCTCTGGGACGACCAGGACGGCTTCTACTACGACGTCCTCCGCCTGCCTGACGGCACGGCGACGCCGCTGAGGGTGCGCTCGATGGTCGGCCTCATCCCGCTCGCGGCGACGACCGTGATCAGCAGGGAGGACGCCGAGCGGTTCCCCGAGCTCATCGCGGGAGCCAGGGAGTTCATCGAGCGGCACCCGGCCGCGCTGGTGATGGGCAGCGGCCGGATGGAGTCGCAGCAGAGCGAGCAGTTCCTTGCCGCGCTGTTCGGCGAGGAACGCCTCCGGCGAATCCTCTCCAAGATGCTCGACGAGAACGAGTTCCTCAGCGACTACGGCCTCCGCGCGCTGTCGCGCTACCACAAGGACCACCCGTACTCGTTCTGGGTGCACGGCGAGGAGTACCGCGTCAACTACCTGCCGGCCGAGTCCGACACGGGCATGTTCGGCGGCAACTCCAACTGGCGGGGGCCGATCTGGTTCCCGGTCAACGCCCTGCTGATCCGAGCGCTGCTCAACCTGTACGCGTTCTACGGCGACTCGTTCACCGTCGAGTGCCCGACGGGGTCCGGCCGCCAGATGAACCTGTACGAGGTCGCGCGCGAGATCGGGAACCGGCTGACGAACATCTTCCTTCGCGACGCCTCGGGGCGGCGGCCGGTGCACGGCGGGCAGACCAGGTTCCAGCAGGACCCGAACTGGCGCGACCTCCTGCTCTTCCACGAGTACTTCCACGGTGACAACGGCGCCGGCATCGGCGCCAGCCACCAGACCGGCTGGACGGGCCTGGCCGGGCTCACGGCCGCGATGTTCCACGCCATCAGCGCCGACGACTGGCGCACGCGCGGCCGCGAGGCGATCGGACGGCGGCGCGCGGCCGGGGCGGTGCGATCGTGATGCGCTGGCAGTCGCATCCCGTCATCTACGAGATCAACACGGTCGTCTGGCTCCGGGACCTGGGCCACCGGTTCGGCCGGCCGGTGACGCTCGGCGACGTGCCGGCGGAGGCCTGGGACGAGGTGGCGCTGCCCGGGGTGGACGTCGTCTGGCTGATGGGTGTGTGGGAGCGCAGCCCGGCCGGCCTGAGCATCGCCCAGGCGAACGAGGAGCTGCGGCGGTCCTGGCGGGAGGCGCTCCCCGACGTGCGCCCGGAGGACGTCGTGGGGTCGCCGTACTGCGTGCGCGGCTACGTGGTCGACGCGTCGCTGGGCGGCCCCGGCGGCCTGGTGGCGGCCCGGGAGGAGCTGGCGCGCCGCGGCGTGCGCCTGCTGCTGGACTACGTGCCCAACCACGTGGCGCCCGACAACCCGTGGGTGCGCGAGCACCCCGAGTACTTCGTGCGCGGGGACGCCGTGGACCTCGAGCGAGACCCGTCCGCCTTCATCCAGGTGGACGGCAGCGTCCTCGCCCTCGGCCGCGACCCCTACTTCCCGCCCTGGCCCGACGTCGTGCAGCTGAACGCGTTCGCGCCTCAGCTGCGCGACGCGACGGCGGACGTCCTGGCCGAGATCGGCAGCCAGTGCGACGGTGTCCGATGCGACATGGCGATGCTGCTCATGAACGACATCTTCGCGAGGACGTGGGGCGAGCGGGCGGGCTCCCCGCCTCCGCAGGACTTCTGGCCTCAGGTCCTGGGCAGCGTCCGCTCCCGGCAGCCCGACATGCTGTTCGTGGCGGAGGCGTACTGGGACATGGAGTGGGCGCTGCAGCAGCAGGGGTTCGACTTCTGCTACGACAAGCGGCTGTACGACCGGATCCTGCACGAGTCCGCCCGCGACGTGCGCGGGCACCTGCAAGCGGACATCGCCTACCAGCGGAAGCTGCTGCGATTCCTCGAGAACCACGACGAGCCACGAGCCGCCGCGACCATGCCCCGCGACAAGGAGTGCGCCGCCGCCGTGGCGATCGCGACCCTCCCGGGCGCGACGCTCTGGCACGAGGGCCAGTTCGAGGGGCGCCGGGTGCGGCCGCCGGTCTTCCTGGCCAGGCGACCCGACGAGCCGCTGGACGGCGAGCTCCGCGACTTCTACGGCCGCCTGATCGAGGCCGTCCACGCCTCCGGGATGCGCGATGGCGAGTGGCGGCTGCTCGACAGCACGGGCTGGCCGGACAACGCGACGAGCGAGAACCTCCTGGCCTGGTCCTGGTGGGGACCGGAGCGGCACGTCGTCGTCGTCAACCTGTCGGACCAGCCCGCTCAGGCGCGCATCCAGCTGCCGTGGGACGACCTCCGCGACCGGCGGTGGCGGCTCTCGGAGCTGACCGTCGATGTCACGTTCGACCGGGACGGCGGAGAGCTCGCCGACGCCGGCCTGTTCGTCGCCCTGGACGGCTGGCGCTGGCACCTCATCTCGGTGGTGGAGGCGCCGGTCCCGGTTGGCGCCGGTCAGCCGGTGGGCGGCTCGGGATCACGCATCTCCGAGGCGACGAGCTTCGCCAGGCGCTCGTAGTCGAGCGGCTGCGTGATCTCCTCGGGCGCGGCCGGCGCCGGATCGTCCGCCTCGGGGGGCCGGAACGCGTCGAAGACCCGCCGGGACGTCCGCGAGAGGTCCTCGAGGAAGCGGACGTTCCCCTCGCGGATGCCGACGTAGACGCAGGTCGTCAGTCCCGACTTCGTCACCGAGTCCGGGGTGAGGGCGAGGTTCAGCGACTGGAACGCGTCGGCCGTCGCGTTGGCGATGCCGCCGAGCAGCTCGGTGGCGGCCACGATGGACCGCCTGGACTGCGCGCTCCCGGCGCTGCGCAGCCGTGCGCTGGCCTTGCGGACGTCCATGTCCTCGGGCTCGCGACGGTCCATCGTCCGGTCCTTGGCTGTTGCTGTCATGGATGACCTCCCAGTGGAATCGGCCGCATGTCGATCAACGCTGCTTGTTGAGCTCGCCGAGCACCCGGCTCAGCACGACGACGACGACCACGCCGCCGAGGACGATCGGCAGGATGACGTGGCCGGTTCGGTCGTCGAGCGCCGCCAGCACGCCGACGCGGATCTGCGGGATGTGCGCGAGCAGGACCAGGATCACGAAGGCCACGATGCCCGCCCGGATGTACTTGAGCAGGAGCACGCCGACGCGTCCCAGGTTCGAGAACTTGTCCTGATAGGCCGCGGTCATCTCGGGGATCCGGACGTCCAGCCAGTTCACCAGGTTGGCCGTCGTCGTGAAGAACCGCAGCCACGCCTGACCTGCCGCGACGATCGTCTCCAGGCTGACCTCGGGACGGAGCGCCGTCCGCAGCTGCCGGCCGGTCTCGCTCCCGACGAACTCGCGGAGCTCGGGGATCCAGTCGATGCCGGGGTCGAGCTGGAGGATGATGACGTCGCTGACGATCATCGTCCGGAACATCCGCAGCAGGTCGGTCGGGACCGAGATGCCGGCGGCCCGGATGGTCTCGAACAGGCGCACCAGGAATCGGGCGATGCTCTTCTCGGCCACCGTGGCCTGGGGGTCCCGGGACGCCTGGATCCAGTCGCGAAGAATGCCCCTCGCCTGCATCTCGAAGTCCGACAGGTCGCGGGCCGGCAGCGGGGCCAGGCTGTCCATCAGCGCCTCGACCGCCGGCTGGACCTGCTCCTGGGCGATGGCGCGCTGCATCCTGACCTGCTCGGTCCACAGCTGCTCGTCCAGCCAGCCGACCATCCCGAAGTCGAGCCAGACCAGCGTCCCACCCTCCTCGACGATCAGGTTGGCTGGATGGGGATCGGCGTTGAACACGCGGTGGCGCATGGTCTGCTGCAGGATCGACCAGAGGAGCAGGCGCGCCGTGCGGCGGGGCCTGACGCCGCGCTCGGCCCAGGCATCGAGCGATGCGTGGTCGCTCTTCCGGACGGCCGCCAGCAGGCTCGAGACCGACACGCCCTCGATCCGTTCCATCGTGATCACCCGGGGGGCGCACAGGTCGAAGTACACGCGGGGCGCACGGTGGTCGACGTCGTCGAGGGCCAGGCGCTCGTGGAACAGCGCCGTGTTCCGAGCCTCGCGGCGGAAGTCGAGCTCCTCCCGGGTCAGCTGGGTGAGCTCCCGAACGAGAGCCCCCAGGTCGAGGCGCCCGAGGAGGCCGAACTGCGCGGCGACGCGCGCCGCCAGCCGCAGGTAGAAGAGGTCGATCCGAAGCGTCCGGCCGATGCCCGGGCGGGCGACCTTGACGGCGACCGGCTCGCCCGTCAGGAGCCGCGCGGCGTGTACCTGCGAGATCGAGGCCGAGCCGATCGGCACGGCGTCGAAGCTGCTGAACCACGTGGACACGGGGCCGCCGAGGTCCTCGGCGACGATCCGCTCGATCCGGGAGATGGGCGCCGCGGGCATCCGGTCGAGCAGCGACAGCAGCTCGTCGCAGTACGTCGCGGGCAGGAGGTCGTACCGCATCGCCAGCATCTGCCCGAGCTTGACGAAGCCGCCGCCGCAGGCCTGCAGGTAGCGCTTGAGGACCGCCGGCCTGGCGCTCGGGGCCAGCACGAACTGGGGCAGGAAGACGACCGCGAGGGCCACCAGCCGGATCGTCCTGCCGGCGGCGTGCACCGCCAGGCCCGGCAGCTCCGTGCGCCGCCTGCGGCGGCCGGTCTCCAGGACGGCGGGGAGCTCGGGCACGGCGGGCTGGTCGACCGGAGCGGGGAGCTCGCGCACAGGGGCCGTCGCATCGCCAAGCACAGCGCTCAGTTCAGCACCCCCGGCGCCCGCCTCCGCTGTCCGTGAGCGCGAGGTTAGACAAGACGTTGCGCCGGGGCCACCGGGTTCATCCCAAGCGGAGGATGTCCGGCACCGTCGCGAGGGAGTCTGATGGAGCCCGAAGGAGGCCGACATGACTGGACGAGGCGAACGCGGCGGTGTCTTCCGGGGGCGCTTCGGCGCGGCGCTGGCGGTGTTGGCCGCCATCGCGCTGAGCGCAGCATGCTCGACCGGCGGCACCTCGAACTCCTCGACGAGCGGGTCCGGGAGCACTTCCTCGGCCGACGTGAACAGCCTGCCCATCGACGTCGTGAAGACGGTCAGCCCATCGGTCGTCCTGATCCAGACCCCCGACGGACTCGGCTCCGGCGAGGTCTACGACACCAAGGGCGACATCGTCACGAACGCGCACGTCGTCGGCTCGGCCACCACCTTCGTCGTCACCACCTATTCCGGGAAGCAGCTCCCGGGCACCCTGGTCGGCACGTTCCCGCCCGACGACCTCGCCGTGATCAAGGTCGACGGGAACGGTCTGAAGCCGGCCAAGTTCGGCGACTCCGCGAAGCTGCAGGTCGGCGAGGCCGTGCTGGCGATCGGCAACCCGCTCGGCCTCGAGGGCAGCGTGACGTCGGGCATCGTCAGCGCGCTGGGGAGGGTGGTCAGCGAGGGACCCGGCGGCGGCACGCTGCCGGACGCTGTCCAGACCAGCGCCGCGATCAACCCGGGCAACTCGGGCGGCGCGCTGGTCGACCTCAATTCCGAGGTGATCGGCATCCCGACCCTGGCGGCGCTCAGCCCCGGCACCCAGGCGCCGGCGCCCGGCATCGGCTTCGCGATCTCCAGCAACCGCGCCAAGGTGATCGCGGATCAGCTGGTCGCGAACGGGAAGGTGACCAACTCGGGCCGGGCTTACCTGGGCATCCAGACGGGCGCCACGAGCGGCGGTGAAGGCGTGCTGGTGCTCTCGGTCCAGCCGGCGGGTTCGGCGGCGCGGGCCGGCATCACGCCCGGCACGCTGATCGTGTCGGTGGCGGGAAAGCCCACGCCGACGCCGACCGACCTCGCCGAGGTGCTGGCGACGCTGAGCCCGGGTCAGACCGTGCCGGTCGTCGTGATCCCGCCGAACAGCACCTCGAAGACGACGGTCCAGGTGACGCTCGGAGAGCTGCCGGGGTAGTCGGCGGCCCGCGAGTCGTTGCACGGCCGGTGACTCGACGTTCCCGCAGGCCCGACAGGGCCGAACGCGTGGCGCAGCGGCTACCGTAGAGGCCGCGATGGACCCGCTCGGCGCGCTCTTCGAACACCACGCATGGGCCACCCTGCGCCTCATCGACCACTGCGCCGCGCTCCCCGCCGACCGGCTCGAGGAGGCCGGCCCGGGCACCTACGGTTCCATCGAGGGGACGCTGGTCCATCTGGTCGCCGCCGACCAGCGCTACCTGGAGGACATGGACGGCCGGCAGGCCGCGATCCGCATCAGCGAGCGCGAGCGCTCCGCACTGGCCGACCTGCGCGCCGCCGTGGTGCTGCAGGCGGAGCGCTGGGCCGCGCTGGTGCGCCGGGCGCCAGAGCTGAACATCACCCGGCCGGCGTACGACGAGGACCCGGACTCCCCGCACGCCGAGGACCTGCTGTTCCTGCAGGCGATCCATCACGGAAACGACCACCGCACGCAGGTGTGCACGATCCTGGGGGCGCTCGGCCTGGCGGTGCCCGACCTCAGCGGCTGGGCCTTCTGGCACGAGGAGCGGGTGCCGGCGCGCTGACGGCGCCGGGCTCGAGCCCTGCCCGAGATCGGGCGGCTGACTGGAAGCGGTCTCGGACGCGTAGGCTGGGGCGCAAATGGCGGGAAGAGCCGCCAGGTCGAGAGCGGGCAACCTGCCGGCGGACCTGACGAGCTTCGTCGGCCGGCGGCGCGAACTGGCCGAGATCAAGAGGCTGCTGACCACGACCCGGCTCCTCACGCTCACGGGGAGCGGGGGAGCGGGGAAGACCAGGCTGGCGCTGCGCGCCGCCGCCGACCTGGCCAGGCACTTCCCGGACGGCGCGTGGCTGGTCAACCTGGCGCCGATCGGCGATCCCCTGCTCATCACCCAGGCCGTCTTCCACGCCCTCGGCCTGCCCGACGTCTCCTCGCGCTGGTCGCTCTCGGCGCTGAGCGACTACCTGCGCGAGCGTCGCCTGCTGCTCGTGCTGGACAACTGCGAGCACCTCCTGGACGGCGCGGCCGGTCTGGCCGCCACTCTGCTGAAGTCGTGCCCGCAGCTTCGGGTGCTGGCGACGAGCCGCCAGGCGCTGGGCATGCCCGGCGAGGTCAGGCTGCGGGTGCCGCCGCTGTCGCTGCCCGACGCGTCCGCGGCGTCGAGCCCGGGGCAGATCGGGGGCTCGGACGCCGTCGCCCTGCTGGTGGAGCGAGCAGCCGCCGTGCAGCCCGGCTTCGCGGTCGACGACTCGAACGCGGCGTCGGTGCTCCAGCTCTGCGCGCGGCTGGACGGCATGCCCCTGGCCCTGGAGCTCGCCGCCGTGCGCCTCGAGGGGCTCACGGTCGACCAGCTGCTCGCCGGGCTGGACCGCGAGCTGTCGGCGCCCATCGCCGGCCTCCGCGGGGCCGAGGCCAGGCAGCGAACGATGGAGGCCACGCTCGACTGGAGCTACTCGCTGCTGACCGAAGACCAGCGGCGCGCGTGGGCCCGGCTCTCGGTCTTCGCCGGCGGCTTCGAGGCGGGCGCCGCCGCCGCGGTCTGCGCGGTCGGCGCGCCCGAGCAGGCGGACTTCCCGCGCGTCGTGGCCGCGCTCGTCGAGAGCTCGATCGTCCAGCGCCACCAGGACGGCGGCGCTCCGCGCTACTCGATGCTGGAGACCGTCCGCCAGTACGGCCGGCAGAAGCTGCGGGACCTCGGTGAGGAGGCGCGGCTGCAGACCAGGCACCGCGACTGGGTCCGCCGGTTCGTCCGCGTGGCGGCCACGTTCGACGCAACGCAGCCCGAGGGCTTCCGGGCGGTCCATCGGGAGCGAGACAACGTCTGGAGCGCGATGGACTTCTCGCGCCGGCAGCCCGGGCAGGCGGCGATCGGGCAGGAGATCTGCGGCGCGCTCACCAACTACTGGCTGTCCCGAGGTCCGCTCAGGGACGTCCGGCGCTACCTGGAGTCACTGCTGCCGCTGATGGAGCCGAACACCGGGGTCCGGGCGCTGTGCCTGATCGACATCGCGCTGATGTCGAACGCGCTGGACGACGCGACGACCGCCCAGGCGATGGCGCGGGAAGCCATCGCCATCGCCGGTCGGTCGGCCGACCCGGACCTCACCGGGTGGGCGGCCGGCGCGCTGCTCTTCGCCGCCTTCGTGCTCGAGCAGCCCGAGGGCGTGCCGGACCTCTCGCGTGCGATGCTCGAGGCCGGGCGGTCGACCGGGAGCCTCTCGATGACGGTCCTCGCCATGCACTACACGTGCCTGCACGGGCTGGCCCAGGGCAGGATCGACGACGTGATCGAGATGGGCGAGGCCGGGGTCGCGATCTGCCGGGAGGCCGGCGATCCGTTCGTGCTGGGCATGCTCCTGAACAGTCTCGCCGAGGCCAGGCGGCGCCGAGGCGAGCTGTCGGCGGCCGAGGCGCTCGTCAGGGAGGGAATCGAGTGCAAGCACGCGCTCGACGATCGCCGCGGTCTGGCGGCGCTCGTCGAGACGCTCGCCTGGATCGCGGCCGACCGGCGGGACGCCGCTCGAGCCGCCACGCTCCTCGGGTGCGCGCAGGGCCTGCGCGATTCGATGGCGGTGCCGATCCTGACGCCGTACCTCGCGTTCCACCGCGCGTGCGAGGAACGGACGCGCGCGATGACGGGCGGCGCCGCCTTCGACCGGGCGTTCCGCGCCGGCCTGGCGATGTCCGCCGGCGACGCGGTCGACCTGGCGCTCGGACACGTGGAGGCGAGGCCCGCGCCCGCGCCGGTGCGGTCGTCGACCGCCCTCAGCCGGCGCGAGCTCGAGATCGCGCGCCTGGTCGCCGAGGGCCTCACGAACCGCGAGATCGCGTCCCGGCTCTTCATCTCGAACCGCACGGTCGACACCCACGTCACCAACATGCTCAACAAGCTCGGGGTCGGCTCGCGGACCCAGCTGGCGCGCTGGGTGGAATAGCGTCCGGACCGATCCTCAGCGCCGCCTCGAGGGAGAGGAAGGGCGCGTGCACGCTCTCGTTGGCGATGCGCACCGCGTCGGCGCTGTGGGCCTCGAACAGGGTCAGGAGGCGCGCCGGGCCGGGCAGGAACGCCGACCCGAGGCAGGCGACCGGCTCACCGCGCTCGGTGAGCCGGCCACAGGCGAAGACGAGCGCCTCGTGGAGCATGGCCAGGTCGGCCGCGCTCACGTTCGGCATGCGGCGCTCGACGACGAACATCACGGCACGCCTCAGGCGGCCCGGTCGACGGGCCGGGCGCCGTGCTCGGCCAGTCCGGCCCAGCCGTGCAGGGCGCGCAGCGGCCGCGGAGCCCACCAGTTGTAGTCGCCGAGGATCCGCATCAGGGCCGGGACGATGAGCACCCGGACCAGCGTCGCGTCGATCGCCACCGCGATGGCGAGCCCGATGCCGATCGCTTTGATCAGGACCACCTCGGCGAGGCCGAACGCCAGGAAGACGGCCACCATGATGGCCGCCGCCCCGGTGATCAGGCGGCCGGTCCGCTGCAGTCCCAGGGCGACCGCCCGCCGGTTGTCGCCGGTCCGCAGGTACTCCTCGTGGATCCGGCTGACCAGCAGGACCTCGTAGTCCATGGACATCCCGAAGACGATCGCGAAGAGGATGACGGGCGTGGTCGGGTCGATCGACTGCGGCGTGAACCCGAGCTGGCTCGCCAGGTGCCCGTCCTGGAAGATCCAGACCAGCGCCCCGAAGGACGCGGAGATGCTGACCAGGTTCAGCACCACGGCCTTCAGCGGAAGCACCACCGAGCCGGTGAGCAGGAACAGGACGAGGAGCGTGACCAGGATCACGAAGCCGACCGCGACCGGCGTGCGGGCCAGGATGTAGTTCACGTCGTCGACGTCGAACGCGGTGTCCCCGGTCACCAGGATCGTCCCGCCGCCGCCGGCATCCTGGGCCCGGATGGCCCTCAGGATGTCGCGCGCGCCGTCGCTCGACGACGGCTGGTTGCTGACCGCGGTCATCAGCACGACGCTGCGGCCGACCTGCTGGCTCAGCGCCTGGCGCTGGGCCTGCGGCAGCTGGGAGGGGCTGGCGTAGAGCCGCTGGTAGTCGGCCCGCGTCAGCGAGGGATCCGCCGAGTAGATGCTGTCCACGCGCAGCACGCCCGGGATGGCGGCCAGCCGGCGGCTGAGGTCGTACTGCTGGCCGATCCGGTCGGGTGTCAGCGGGGCGCCGTCCGTATAGCTGAGGACGACGGAGAAGTCGGTCTGGTCCTGGCCTGGGAAGCTGCGGACCAGGTTGTCGTAGCCCTGTCGCGCCTCCACACGGGTCGGCAGCTGGTCGATCCCGCCGTTGGCGAGGCGCAGATGCAGGAAGGGCGACCCCATCAGCAGGAGCAGCGCGAGCGATGGGACCAGCGCCAGCGCCGGACGGCGCATGACCCACCCGGCCATTGCGGCCCAGAAGCCCCGGCCGGCCGCTGCCCGCCGGTTCAGGAGGGGCAGCGCCAGCCGGTTGACGCGAGGACCGAGGACCGCCAGGAGCGCGGGCAGGAACGTCAGCCCGTAGAAGACCGCGGCGCCCACGGCCATGGCGCCGGCCGCGCCCATCGATGCGAGGAACGTGCCCTGGTAGAAGAGCATCGCCGAGAGCCCGATGACCACGGTGAGCCCGGAGAAGGTGATCGCCCGGCCGGCCGTTGCCACCGTCCTTGCGACGGCGTCCTCCCGGCTGGCCCCCGTGGCCATCTCGTCCCGGAACCGGTTGACGACGAACAGCGAGTAGTCGATTGCGACGCCCAGGCCGATCAGGGTGACGACGTTGAGCGAGTACTGCGAGACGTCGGTCGACCGGGCCAGCAGGAACGTCCCGGCGAGGCCGGCCACGATGCTGAGCACGCCGACGCCCAGGGGCAGCCCTGCCGCCACCGCGCTGCCGAAGATGAGGAGCAGCAGGACGAGCGCGAGCGGCAGCGACACATACTCCGCGCGCCGCAGGTCGCTCTCCAGCGTGGTGTTGAAGGCGTCGTTGACGGGCACCTGCCCCGTCGCCGTCACGGTCGGGTCGCCGCCGCGGACCTCACCCCGCAGCGCCGTGAAGTCGCTGACGGCCTGGTTGCCCGAGTGCTTCAGCTCGACCTTGACGAGAGCCTCGTGCCCGTCTTTCGAGATGAACGCCTGCGCCACCCGCGGCGACGAGGCGTTGTACGGCGTCTCGACGGCCGTGACCCGCGAGTCGCTCTGGATGGGCGCCAGCGCCGATTCGACCCCCGAGCGGAACTCCGGCGCCGTCGCGGAGAGACGCCGGCTGCCGAAGATGAGCAGGAACGAGGTGCCGGAGGGCTGGCCGGAGACCAGCTGCTGATCGATCAGCCGCTGTGCCCGGAAGGCCTCCAGGCTGT
>DASQZW010000169.1:0-7873 GCA_035638495.1 Terriglobales bacterium | reverse complement strand
ACCTGGGTCGGCCGCCGCCGTCGGGACGGCGGGGGCGGGGCCTGCCGCTCGCCATCGGCCGCGGGCATGTAGCCGGCCCGCCGGAGCGCCTCCAGCGCCTCGCGCTCGTCGGCGCCCTCGATCACCGCCACCGTCGGCGCGAGCACGCGCAGCCGGAGGCCGCGCAGGCGCCGGTTGGCGGCCACCTCGGCGACGAGGGCCGGGTCGTCGGCGTGCACGTAGACGGCCGCCCGACCGACGCGGAGGCGTCCGTGCCGGCGCCCGACGTCCTCGATGAGGGCGGCGACGTTCTGCGGGAGGCCGGTCGGACAGCGTTCGCGCAGGAAGTCCGCCATCTCGGCCGCGGCCATGCCATCGTCCATCGCGCGGCGCAGCGACCCCTCGCTCAGCCGGTAGACACGGGCCGGCGAGGCGGTCTCGAGCTCGGCAATCGCGGAGAGCACACGTGCCAGCTCCGGCTCGGGAGGACCGCCCACCACGATCCGCAGGTCGGCCGTCACGGTGCAGTCGGTCTCCATCGCCGGGAAGAGCGGCGCCAGCCGCTCGGGGCCCGCCCCGCGCAGGGCCGCCCGGCCCAGCTCGCTCACGCCGGCGACGGCGCCGGACGCCGTCCCGCCGACGCCGAGCCGGTGCAGCGTCGCCACCGCCGACCCGATCGCGGGCATCGCCACGCTGGCGTCGGGGAACGCGGACGGGTGCTGCCAGGCCAGGCGCCGCGCCAGGCTCGCCGGCGAGGCGCCCCGCTCGGACGGCAGCGCCGCCAGCTCGTCGACGACCGTCGCCATCGCCGCATCGGTCTGACGCACGGCGTGGCGCCAGGGCTCCACCAGCGCGGCCCAGCGTTCCGCGATGCCGCCGGCACGCCAGCCGGCGGCGACGTCCTCCACGAGGACGAGCCGCCCGGGCTGCGACCGCGTGCTCCGGCGGGCGCCCCGGGCCCGGGTTGCCCGCGGCTCCTGCACCGACAGCAGTCCGGCGGAGATCGCAAGGCTGGCGAGGAATCGAACGGTGCCTTCCGGCACCCGGAGTGCGGTGGCCACGCGATGGCACTCCCGGGCGCCCAGGTCTCCACTCTGCAGCAGGGTCACCGGCTCGCGCCAGCGATCGAGCAGGCCGTCGACCTCCATCACCAGCTCGGCGGGATGGCGGTCCGGCTCCAGCGCCGCCAGCTCCAGCGGCGGCGCCTCGGGCTCCCAGCTCGCGAACAGCCGGCCCCGCAGGGCCAGCTCGACCTCGGCCGGGACGTGCACCGTGTGGCTCCAGTTGACGCAGACGGCGAGGGCCCGCGCCCGCAGCCAGCCGATCCCGTCGGGGGCGGGGCGCAGGGCCCCGTACCAGAGGGAGCGCTCCGCGGAGACGCCCGGCACCTCGTAGATCAGCTCGTACCAGTGCCGGCCGCCGCCGGCGTCCCGGAGCGCGCGCAGCACCTTCGCCGCCGTCTCCGGCGCCTCCTCTGCGAGGCCGCGGACGACCGCGCCGTCACGCAGGTGGTCCGCGATCAGGGCGACCAGGTCCTCCTTGCGCGCGTCCATCCGGGACAGGCCCAGGACGGCGGCGATCGTCCGCAGGCTGCCGACACTCTGCTCGTCGAGGAGCGGTGCCAGCCGAACGCCCACCCGGCCGGTGTCGTCGACCACCGAAATGACGGGGTTCGGCACCCAGATGCGGCTGCCGTCGGGGAAGGCGAGACCGCGGCGGGCCAGCTCCGCGCCGGCGGCCGGCAGCAGGCGCGGGTCCAGGCCCTGTCCTTCGGCGAACGCCGCCTCCAGGGCGCCGCCGGCGGCGCATGCGAGCTCCAGCACCTGGTGATGGAAGCGGTCCAGGGCCGCGACCGCGCGGGCGATGCCCTGAGGCAGCGCCAGGATGCCGGCCAGATCGTCATAGCCGGCGACGGCGCGGCCGGCGAGCGCTGACGTCTCGGGGCGGTTGGCGAGGAGCTGCTCGAGGTCCGGCCGGACCAGGGTGCGCAGGCGGTCGGCGTACTCCACGGGGACTCGCGAAACGTGGAGTCTACTGAACAGCCCCCGCCAGCGGAAAGCCAGGCACCAACCGACCAGAGAAACAAAGAACGAGCGATGCGAAGCGAGCGACCCTTCCCCTCCCCCGCCCCCGGGGGAGGGGGTAGGGGGCGAGGGATGCCGGTCGAGCACCAATGACCGGAGCAGGGGATCTCAATGGAGCGGAGGGCCTCTTCTCAGCGACCCCCCCTCCGGGCCGCGGGCGGCCCTCCTCCCCCGCTAGGGGGGAGGGACCTCTCGACCCTTCTTCTCAGCGACCCCCCCTCCGGGCCGCGGGCGGCCCTCCTCCCCCGCGATGGGGGAGGGACCTTTCTGCCTTTCTTCTCAGCGACCCCCCCTCCGGGCCGCGGGCGGCCCTCCTCCCGCGCGAGGGGGGAGGGACCTCTCTACCCTTCTTCTCAGCGACCGCCCTCCGGGCCGCGGGGCGGCCCTCCTCCCCCGCGAGGGGGGAGGGACCTTTCTACCCCTTCCTCTCAGCGACCCCCCTCCGGGCCGCGGGCGGCCCTCCTCCCCCGCGAGGGGGGAGGGACACCCCAACCCTACGTCGCGGTCTCCACGCGTCCGGGCCTGGGGGCCAGGCGGGGCACCGTCAGCCGCGGCCGGTCGGTCGGGTGCGGCCGGTGCGGAGGCCGCTGCCGGAGCAGCTCCAGTGCGACCGCGATCGCCCGCTCGAGCTGGGGGTCGCTGCCCTCCCGGAAGTGGTGCGGCGCGTTGTCGACCTCGATGTCCGGGTCGGTGCCGTAGTTCTCGACCCGCCAGCCCACGTCGTCGAAGAAGAACGAGAACTCGGGCTGCGTCGTGACCGTCCCGTCGGCCAGGCGGTGCCGCCACTGGATGCCGATGACCCCGCCCCACGTCCGTTTGCCCACCAGCGGGCCGAGCCCCAGGAGCTTGAACGTGTGACTGAAGATGTCCCCGTCCGAGCCCGCCGCCTCGTTGGTCAGCGCCACCAGCGGACCCGCCGGCGACTCCTGCGGGTACGGGTGCGCGCCCTGCCACCGGCCGAAGCTGTAGCCGACGCGGCGGCGGGCCAGCTTCTCCAGCAGGAGGCCCGAGACGTTCCCGCCGCGGTTGGCGCGGACGTCCACGATCATCGCGTCGTGGTCGTACTCGACCAGGAAGCCGCGGTGGAACTCCGCGAAGCCGTCCGAGCCCATGTCGGGCACGTGCACGTACCCGATCCGTCCATCCGTGGCCCGGTGCACCTGCTGTCGCTTGCCCTCAACCCAGTCGCGGTAGCGCGCCGGCGTCTCGCTGGCCAGCGCCTTGACGGTGACCGTGCGCGGCGCGTCCTCGCCGTCACGCCGGACCACCAGCGCCACCTCGTTGCCGGCCTGGTTGACCAGCCGCTCACCGGGCGTGACGGACGCGCTCAGCGGCTGCCCGTTGACCGTCAGCACGACGTCGCCCTGCCGCACCCCGATTCCCGGCCGGAGCAGCGGCGAGGTCGCGTCCGCATCCCAAGGGTCGCCCCGGACCAGCCGGTGAACGCGGTACCCACCGGCCTCGCCGTCGTACGCCCAGTCCACGCCCAGGAAGCCCTGCTCGTAGTACGGGCTCGACCGGTACTCGCCTCCGAACTCGTACGCGTGCGAGGTGCCGAGCTCGCCCTGCAGTTCCCAGAGCAGGTCGGAGAACTCCGAGCGGGTCGTGATGCGGTCCACCAGCGGCAGGTAGCGGCCGTGGACCTCGTCCCAGTCCACGCCGGACAGGTCCTCGACCCAGAAGTGCTCGCGCTGGAGACGCCACGCCTCCTGGAACATCTGCCGCCACTCCGCGTCGGGCGCCACCGAGACCCTGACCCGATCGAGGTCGATCCAGCCGCTCTCGCGCCCGGGCCCGTCGCCGTTGCCGCCGGAGCCGCGCGGCTCCGGCGCCTTCTCGCCGGCCTTCAGCACGCGGAGCGACCCGGCCGAGCGGTACAGCAGCGTCTTGGCGTCGCGGCCGACCCAGAACTCCGACAGCCGGTCGGCGAGCCGCTCCTGCTTCTGGGTCTCGAAGTCGTAGCACTCCAGGGCGCCGCTCGGGCTCGGCCGCTCGCCTCGGGGGCGGCCGCCCTCCACGGGGTACGTGGAGAACAGCGCCTTTCCCTTGATGCCCTGCACCGACCCGTACCGGCCCGGCGACACCGGGAACGCGACCGCCCGGTCGGTGATGCCCTCCAGGTCGATCTCCAGGGCGGCCGGCGCCTCCGGCTCCTCCTCCGACTCCGCCTTCTTCATCGCCGCCGCCTCCTTGCTCTCGGGAGGCTTGGGACGGGGCACGAACGGGTCGGGTACGTCGCCGCGCAGCGCGATCGCGTACGGGCGGGCCGCGCGCGGGAAGCTCAGGTCGAAGTGGACCTGGTCGTACACGGGGTCGAAGTCCCGGAGGCCGATGAAGTACAGGTACTTGCCCTCCGGGTCGAAGGCGGGCCCGTAGTCGTGCAGCACCTGGCCGCTGGCGGCGGCCGTGGCGCCGGTCTCGACCCGGCAGAGCTTGATGATCCCGGTCTGGGCCGTGTCGCGAAAGCCGTACGCCAGCCAGCGGGCGTCCGAGGACCACGCGATCCCGCTCATCTCGCCGAACTCGCTCCGGTCCAGGCGCCGCAGCGACGGCTCGTCACCGGTCAGGTCGACGAGCAGCAGTTCGTTGCGGTGGTTGGACACTGCCACGACGTCCGTCGTGGGCGACACCTCGAGTTCCAGCACACGGCCGACGTCGAGGTCGGCGAGCGTCCGGGGCGGCGCCGAGCCGTCCGCCTGCAGGACTGTCAACTGCTCGCGGGGACCGTCGTCGCTCGCTGCCGCCACCAGCCGCTTCCGGTCGTTCAGCCACGTCAGCAGCCGGTAGCGGACGCCGTCCGGCGCCCCGTGCTGGGCCACCGCGCCCTCCCAGTTCGCAAAGCTGAACGCCTTGCCGCGCGTCGTGATCGCGAGCCCGGTGCCGTCCGGACTCAGCGTGGCCGAGTCCAGGTAGCGCGACGCCGAGGCGAATCGCCGGTTGCGCTGCGTCCGCGAGCTGGGCAGGTCGACTGCCAGCCGGCGCGGCTCGTCCTCCTCGGGATCCAGCAGGAAGAGGTCGCCGCCGGCGTGGTACACGAGGCGCCGGCCGTCACCGGTCATGTTGCGCGCGTAGAAGTCCTCGTGGTCGCTGTGCCGGCGCAGGTCCTGGCCGGCGGGCGTGCACGAGTACACGTTGCCCACGCCCTCGTGGTCGGAGAGGAAGTACACGCGATCGCCGATCCAGCACGGGCTGCTGAGGTTGCCGTCCAGGGCGATCAGGGGGTGGAACTTGCCGGCTCCGTCGGGGTCCACCCACAGCGTGCCGGCGCGGCCGCCGCGGTACCGCTTCCAGTGAGCGGGCTCGCGCTGGCTGAGGCGGCTGAGCACGGCCGCGCCGCCCGGCCCATGCGCGAGGCCGATCGCGGGCCCCAGGTTCAGGGGCTCCGAGAGTCCGCCCTCGGGGCTGACCAGCCGGAGGTTGGGCTCAGTGGCGAAGGCGGCGCCGGCGCTGGAGGCATAGAGGATGCGCGAGCCGTCCGGGCTCCAGCCGCCGACCCGGCAGAACGAGCCCTCGAACGTGAGGCGCCGGGCGGTGCCGCCGCCCGCGTCCATGACGTAGACCTCCGGCGGGCCCTCCTCCTCGCCCACGAACGCCACCTGCGATCCGTCGGGCGAGAGGTGCGGATGGCTGGCCTCGCCGACGCCGGCGGTCAGCCGGTACGCGCGCCCGCCGTCGGCGCTCGCCAGCCAGAGATCGTCCTCCGAGACGAACACGACGTCGGACCCGTGGAGGGTCGGGAACCGAAGATAGCCTCCCCCAGTCTTACCCATCCCGGCAACTGTACGGCACGCAGGCGTGGCGCCATACCGGCGAGCGCTACCGCGGGTTGGCGGCCATCCACATGCCGGCGACGAAGAACCCGGCGGCGAGTCCGAAGCACGCGAGCGCGGCGAGCGCCGGGCGGAGCCGGGGGCGGAAGAGGACGAGTCCGGCGAGCAGCCCGCCGGCCAGGCCGCCCAGGTGCCCGCCGATCGAGATGCCCGGCACGGCGACCGTGAAGACCAGGTTGATGATGACCCAACCGATGATTCCGCTCCGCCACGGGTTGATCCCCGTCGCGCGCTGGCCGATGATCGTCGCGCCCATCAGCGCGAAGATCGCGCCCGAGGCGCCGACAGTGAGGGCCGCGGGACTGAGCAGGAGCGCGCCCAGCGAGGCCGCCGTGAGCCCCGCCGCGTAGAGGGCGATGAAGCGCAGCGGGCCGAGGACGCGCTCCAGCCCGGGGCCCAGGATGTACAGCACGAACATGTTGAGACCGATGTGGATCAGGCCGCTGTGCAGGAACCCGGAGGTGATGAGCCGCCACCACTCGCCGCCGGCCACGGCCGGCCCGAATAGGCCGAACTGTCGCGCCAGCGGGCTGCCGTTGAGGATCGCGGCGGGTCCGGCCAGCACGCCCAGCAGCCAGACGGCGACGTTGATCCCGATGATCGAGTACGTGACAATCGGACCGCCGGTGTAGCGGCGAAGCGCCTGGCCGGGCGTCGCGCGGACCCGGGTCTGCCGGACGCACTCGACGCACTGGACCCCGACCGGGGCGGGCACCATGCACGCGGAGCAGATCGGCCGCTCGCAGCGCTGGCAGCGCACGCCGGTCTCACGCCCGGGATGCCGGTAGCAGGTCGTCAGCTGACTTGTCACGTTCAGCGTCTGTGAACGGTACCGCAAGCTCCTGAGCGCAAGCTGAACGGCCTACCGGCCTGCGCTTCTGGCCTCCGCGCGGTGGATCGCCAGCACCGTGTCGATCGTGTCCGCCTCGTCCGCGCGCTTGTCGGGCCGGTACCGCAGGACGCGCGCGAAGCGGAGCGCGACGCCGCCCGGGTACCGCGGGCTCGCCTGCACCCCGTCGAACGCGACCTCCACGACCTGCTCCGGGCGCAGGTGAACCGTCCAGTCGTCGCGGCGCTGCTCCAGCTGGAGGAAGCGCTCCGTCTGCCACGCCAGCATCTCGTCCGTCAGTCCCTTGAACGTCTTGCCGAGCATCACGAAGCCGCCCATGGCCGGGTCCAGCGCCCCCAGGTGCAGGTTCGAGAGGTAGCCCTGGCGGCGGCCGTGACCCCACTCGACCGCCAGCACGACCAGGTCGAGCGTGTGCCTGGGCTTGACCTTGATCCAGCCCGACCCGCGCCGGCCGGCCTCGTAGGGAGCGGTGAGCGACTTCACGAGCACTCCCTCGTGGCCGCGCTCGAGCGTGTCGTCCAGGAACTCGGCCGCGACCGCCTCGTCGGCGGTGACCACCCGCGGGATCCGCAGCGGCTCGGGCACCGCCTCGACGAGCGCCGCGTTCCGGTCCGCCCCCGGACGGTCGAGCAGGTCCTCGCCGTCCAGGTGGAGGACGTCGAAGACGAACAGCGTCAGCGGCAGCGCCGCCCGCAGGCGCTCGACCTCCAGCTTGCTGCCCAGGCGTCCGGCGGTGACCTGGAAGGGATGCGGCCGGCCGTCGGGATGCAGCGCGATCGCCTCGCCGTCCAGGACCGCCGCGCGCACCGGCAGCGCAAGCGCGGTCTCCACCAGTTCCGGCACGCGCGACGTGATGTCGTCGAGGCTGCGGGTGAAGATCCGCACGTCGCCGCCCCGGCGGTGGATCTGCGCGCGGACCCCGTCGAGCTTCCACTCGACCGCGGCCGGGCGGATGCGTTCGAGGGCCGCGCCCAGGCTCTCGGCGGTCTGGGCCAGCATCGGCTGCACGGCCCGGCCCACATGCAGGTGGAAGCCCCGCAGGCCGGCGACTCCGTCGCGCAGGGCGGCCTCCGCGACCGGCCCGAGGTCGCCCCGCAGCATGTTCGCCCGCCGCACCTCGGCGGCCGGCA
>DASQZW010000168.1:0-12508 GCA_035638495.1 Terriglobales bacterium | reverse complement strand
TTGGCCTCGACGTTGGCGATGTCCGGGCCGATGAGCTTCACCCCCTGGTCCGACTCGGTCTTCTGCTCGTACGAGAGGTAGTTGGACCAGAAGCCCGGCAGGTTGTACGTCAGCACGACGCCGATCTTCGGGGTCGAACTGGACGCGTTCGACCCCGAGGTGCCGCCGCAGGCCGCGACGACCCCGACGAGAAGTCCCACCAGCCCCACCGCGACGCGATGTGGGCGACGATGCGCGTTCACTCGTTCTCCTCCTCTCTCCGTGAGATCACTCTGGGGCCCGCGGCCCCCGACGTCCGGCCCTCCCGCCAGACCGGTCCATGGGGGAAGGCGTACGCGGCCAGCGATTCCGGTCGCATCTCGATGCTGTAGCCGGGATGCTCCGGTGCCTGGTAGCGGCCGCTCACCACCCGGCAGGGATCGAGAAAGTGCTCGTGGAGGTGGTCCACGTACTCGCAGACCCGGTCCTCCAGCGAGGCGCTCACCGAGACGTAGTCGAACATCGCGAGGTGCTGCACGTACTCGCACAGTCCGACCCCTCCCGCGTGCGGGCACACCGGCACGCCGTGCTCGGCCGCCAGCAGCAGCACGGCCAGCACCTCGTTGACCCCCGCCAGGCGGCACGCGTCGATCTGGCACACGTCGATCGCCCCCAGCTGCAGGAGCTGCTTGAAGATGACCCGGTTGGCGACGTGCTCACCGGTTGCCACGCGGATGGGAGCGATCGCCTCCCTGACGCGCAGGTGGCCGAGGACGTCGTCCGGGCTGGTCGGCTCCTCGATCCACCACGGATCCACCTCGGCGAGCCCGTCCATGGCCTCGATGGCCTGCTCGACGCCCCAGGCCTGGTTGGCGTCCATCATCAGCCTGGTGGTGGGGCCGAGGGCACTGCGCAGCAGCCGCGCCCGGCGCAGGTCCGTCTCGAGGTCGGCGCCGACCTTCATCTTGAGGTGCGTGAAGCCCTGGGCCAGTGCCGCGCGGGCGCGCTCCGCCAGCGTCTCGTCGCGGTACCCGAGCCAGCCCGCCGAGGTCGTGTATGCCGGGTAGCCGGCGCGGCGCATCTCGGCCTCCCGCTCGGACCGGCCTTGCCGGCGGCCGCGCAGGAGTTCGAGCGCGCGGGCCGGCGAGAGGACGTCGTCGATGTAGCGGAAGTCCACGCAGGCGACGATCTGCTCCGGCGTCATGTCCGCCAGGAGCTTCCACAGGGGCTTGCCCTCCGCCTTGGCGTACAGGTCCCACACCGCGTTCACGAGGGCGGCGGCCGCGAGGTGGATGACGCCCTTCTCGGGCCCGAGCCAGCGCAGCTGCGAGTCGTGGACGAGCGACCGCCAGAACCGCGCCATGTCGGATGTGATCTCCTCGAGGGTGAGGCCGACCACACTGTCGGCGAGGGCCTGGATGGCGGCGACGCACACCTCAGTGCCGCGCCCGATCGTGAACGCCAGCCCGTGCCCGGCCAGGGAGTCGTGGCGAGTCGTCTCCAGGACCACGTAGGCGGCCGAGTAGTCGGGATCCGTGTTCATCGCGTCCGACCCGTCGAGGGTCACGGAGGTCGGAAAGCGGACGTCGTGGGTCTGCGCGCGGACGATCCGGATTGGCATCGGCGCGGTGGTTATCGCACGGAGATCCGATGTCTGTCAAGAGAAAACATCGGATGTCTCTGTTTTGGGTGGTTGACGGGCGCCACCTCGGGCGCTAGGATGCTGGCGTGACCTGCGGAGAGGTCGGGTCAATTCGGCCCGAGCCATGAAGGTCGGCCTGCACACGCGCCTCCGGCCGGGGATGGAGGAGCGCTACGAGCGCGCGCATCGGGCCGTCTGGCCGGAGATCCTCGAGGCGATCCGCGCAGCGGGCGTCCGGGAGTGGCTCATCTTCCGGGACGGGCTGGACCTCTTCCACTACATCGACTGCGACGACTACGACCGCGCCATCGGAGAGCTGGCGCGAAACCCGGTCAACGAGCGCTGGCAGGCGGAGATGGCGCCCATGATGGCCGTCGCCCACGACTACAGCGGCCGGAGCACCGACCGCCTGACGATCGTATTCGAGCTCTAGCGAGCCGCGCGCGCTCCGATCCGCGCAGACGTCCGGACGTGCTGAGACGTTCAAGTGCCGGCACTTCCACCTCTCGACGGGCCGCGAGACGTTGAACTGCCGGCAGTTCCACGTCTCCCCACCCGGTTCCGGGCCGCTAGTGGCACACTTGCGAACCCCGGGCCCGGCCCAGGCGGACCTGAACGAGACCGCGCGGTCGCCCGCTCCTCGCCCGGTCACGAGCGCGTAGCCGATCCACCCTGCAAGGGCCGAAGGTCCGGTCCTGGCCGGGTCCTTCGGCCCGGTACTCACGGGGTCCTCGAAGAGCACGGCCCGGTCCCACGGCCCTACCTCGGTGGCCCGTCGCTCGCCAGCATGGGCAGTGACGCTTGTCGCCGTCCCAAGTGCCCTTGGAGGGAGGTCATTCATGGTCACCGTCGGAACGACGTTCCCGATCCACCGCGATCGAGCGCGGCACATCCTGCTGGCGATCGGCTTCGCGGTCACCGCCGCGATGGGCGCGCTCGCCGCCACCCTGTTCGCGGACGTCGCCTCGGCGCCACAGGTCGCGGTGCCGCCCGCCGGCTCGCACGTGGCGCTCTACGTGCAGGTCCAGAGCTGGCACGACGGTGCCCAGCCCGCCGTCCGCCGTCTGTATCTGCAGACCGTCCTGGTCAACTCCGGCCGTGACGGCGCCCCGGCGCCGGACGTGCGGGACTTCACGGTGCGCGCGGCGGACGGTCGCGTGTGGCCGGTCAGCCCGGCGGCCTCCGCGTTCTCCACCGAGGCGCTGCAGCCCGGCGAGGAGCGGGGCCTGAACATGGTCGTCGACCTGCCGGCGACCGCATCGCAGCTGCGGCTCGTCATGGTGCACCACGGTCAGACCGAGTCGGTCCCACTCGTGTCGTAGCGAGTTGGGCACAGGAGATCGCCTGTGGAAAGGGAGCCGGCCGATGCCGGCTCCCTTTCCTGTCGCCCGGGTCGCGCGAGTCCGCGCAAGCTGAGGGCCGGATGGCCCTCCCGGGAGCCACGGCGAGGGTCTGTCGGCCCTCGTGTCGGGACCCTGAACGGGCCTAGCCTCGTGACGTGATGCGCGGGGAACACAGTCGGCTCGAGAGGGACGCGCTGATGGAGATGGCGACGGCCATCGCCTCCGAACGGCCGCTGGTGACGGTTCTCCGCCGACTGCTCGAGCTCGTCGTCGAACTGACGCACGCCGGTCGCGGCGCGATGATCTCCCTGGACCCCGAAGGCCGGGTGCGCCAGACGACCCTGAGCGGCACGTCCGCCAGACGCACGCGCCGGGGTCTGCCATCCGCCACCGCAGAGGTCGTGACGGCGCTGCTGGGCGGCACGAGGTCGACGCGGCTCCAGGGGCTCGCGCTCCCATCGAGCTCGCTCGGCTTTCCCGTCCACGAGCCGCCCGTGACCTCGCTGGTCGGGGTGCAGATCCGCGTCCGGGACCACTGCTACGGGTGCATCTACGCGGTGGACAGGCGCGGCGACCCCCGCTTCACGGAAGAGGACGAGCGGCTCGTCGTCGCGCTCGCCGCACAGGCCGGGATGGCACTGTCGAACGTCCGACTCGCGTCTGCCGCCAGGCTTCATGCCGCGTGGCGCAGCGCGCTGACGCGCGTCGCGTCGGCCGCCCGGACCGGCGGGCCCGTCCGCGGATTCCTCGGCGAGGTGGCCTGCGCGGCACGCGTCATGGCCGACGCCGACCTGGCGCTGGTGGTCGGGCCCGACGACGAACAGCGGCTCCCCACCGTCCTGGCCGCCGACGGCCATGGCGACGCCCACCTGGCCGTCGGGCCCGGGCGGTCGCAGGTGCCGAAGCGGCGCGGGTTGGGGCGCGTCATCGCCGTACCGGCGCATCCCGGCCTCCCCGCGCGCTGGACGCTGTGGGTGGTGCGGACGGCGCCGCGACCCGGGTTCGACCCGGCGATGTTCGGCCTGGTGGACAGCTTCTGGGAGCAGGCCACGAACATGATCGACCACGTCGCCCTGCGCTCGGCGGGCGACGGGGCGGCCGCGACGGTGGACGGCCTCGCACGCGGACTCCACGACGACGTTGTGCAGACGCTCTTCGGCATCGGCATGGAGGTCCAGGCGGCGGCCATGCGGGTGGCTGAAGACGACCTCGCCACGCGGCTGCAGGGAGCCGCGTCCAACCTGGACTGGCTGATCGAGCGTCTGCGTCACTACGACGACGCCACCGCTGCGCTGCCGGCTGCGGCACCGCGTGAGAGAACTCTCACTCCGTTCTCATAGCCCGGCTTCACCGGCCGGCAGTAGTCTTGCACCATACCCGGGAGTGTGGTGGCCCCTCCGCCACCGCGTCGCGGAATGGAGCGGACGCACATGGAGCCGGACGGTCGCCGGACGGACGCCGACAGGTGGCGTGTCCTCGTGCAGGGGATGACCGACCACGCGATGTTCCTCCTCGACGCCGCTGGACGCGTGCTTGCGTGGAACACGGGAGCCGAGGCGATCCTCGGATACTCCGCTGCGGAGATGCTCGGTGAGCACTGCGGCCGTCTCTACACCCACGCCGACGTGGACCGCGACCTGCCGCGCCGGCACCTCACCGCCGCCGGCGCCGACGGCTGCGTCGAGGAGGAGGGCTGGCGCGTCGCGAAGGACGGCAGCACGCTGCGGATGCGCGCCACGGTCCGGTCCGTCCGCGACGAAGCCGGGCGCCTGCTGGGCTTCGCGAACGTCCTCCGCGGCGTGTCGGGGCGCCCGAGCGCGGGGGATCGACTCGCCGTCCTCGCCGAGCGGGAGCGGATCGCCGCTGAGCTGTACGGTCGCACCGTGCACACGTTCTTCGCCATCGGTCTCCAGCTCAACGGCGTCGCCAACCGCATCGACGATCCAGAGATCGGAAGGCTCCTGGACGAGTGCACGCGCCAGCTGGACGACGGAATCAGCGAGCTGCGTCGCCTTGCGTTCGACCTCCGGGGTCAGGCTCCGCGGTGAGAAGTTCAGGGACCAATGGCCCTGTTCGGCCGCCGGCGGGGCAGGTATGAGTAAGGGGATGTTGCTGAAGGCGTACGTCGACGTCCCGGTGAGCCTGGCCTCGTTTCGGACGACGTTCTCGTGGGAGCCGGAGCGCTGCTTCGGCGGCCTCGGCGAGCAGGCCCGCGAGGAGGGCGAGCGCCTGCTCGCGGAGGCGGGCCTGGTATCCGAGGCCGACGGCGGGCGCCCGCGCTTCGCCCGTCTCCACATGGGCGAGGTGGTCGCGCAGGAGCATCTCGTGACCGTTCCGGTCGAGCTCGAGGTGGAGGGCGGCGGACGGTTCCCGTCGCTGCTGGGCACGATCGACGCGGCGTGGCTGGGGCCGGAGCGGGCCTACGTGTCGATGAGCCTCCAGTACGAGATGCCGCACGACCTCCTCGACAGGAACGTGCAGCGAACCGTGTTCCACCGCGTGGTCGAGGTCGTCGTGCAGCACCTGCTGATGAACGTCGCCCAGTGCCTGTGCGTCAACTGTTCCGTGAGCCCGACGAGCACGGCGAGCCGCACCGCCTCGCGCTGACGGCGGTCACCTCGGCAGGAAGAGCCTGATCGTCGTCCCGGTCCCGAGCGCCGTCCGGATCTCGACGCGACCGCCGAGGACGGCGGCGCGCTCCTCGATGTTGCGCAGACCCCAGCCCGTGTCCCTGGCCGCGTCGGGGACGAACCCCGCGCCGTCGTCCTCGACCTGCAGCAGCGCCTCCTCGCCGGAGCGCCTCAGCGTGATCTCGCAGCGGTGGGCGTGCGCGTGCTTGGCAACGTTGGCGAGCGCCTCCCTGGTGAGCTGCAGCAGATCGGCGGCGATGTCGGCCAGCTCGGCCGCCAGACCGCCGTCGACGTCCACCGTCGCCGACACGCCGTGGTCCACCTGGAAGCGGTCGGCCAGTTCGTACAGGGCCTCCTCGAGCGGGCGCCGGGACAGTCCACCCGGCCGCAGCCCGAAGATGTAGTTCCTGAGGTCGCCGATGACCGCGTCGATCTGCGTCACCCCGTTTTCGAGACGGGCAAGCAGCAGCGGGTCGTCCGTCAGCGTCTCCGACGCCTGCAGGCTGATCCCGACCGAGAACAGCGCCTGGATCGTCCCGTCGTGCAGTTCGCGACCGATGCGGTCGCGCTCGGCAACGACCGCGAGCCGCTGCAGCTTCTCTCTGACCGAGATGTAGTTGACGGCCACGGCTGCCTGGGCCGCGAAGAGCTCGACCAGAGCGAGGTCCGCCGATGAGAACCGTGGGCCGCCGCGCTGTCTGACGATGGCCAGGCAGGCGGGCCTGGCCGTGCTGTCGGGCAGCGGCACCGCCACGGTCGGACCGGCGTCGACCAGCTTCGCGAGCCTCGCGGGGGCCGGATGGACCGATCCGCCTGCCCTCGCCGCGGGCCATGAGCCGAGCGAGGCGCCCAGGACCGCGGCCGCCTGGGCGCCATCGGCCGTTCGCACCCGATACGTGGCCGGCCCCTCGTCGCATGTCGCCACGACGGCCAGTTCGGCTCCGACCAGTTCCCGCGCCCTCCTGGCCACCTCCCGCAGGACCGCCGCGGCGTCGGTGGGCTCGAGCGCCGCGCGTGACACGTCCAGGAGCGCGCGCAGCCGGCCCTCCATCGGTCGCGGATCGGTGCTCTCGCGGACCGACGTCACGAACACGACACCGTCCTCCGTCTCCATGGCACGAAGCGTGACGTCCGCCGAGAACTCCTCGCCGTCCGTGCGGCGACAGACACTGGGAACGGCGGTCGACTCGATGGCGTGGTCGCGCGCGCGCAGCAGACCGGGGATCAACCGCTCGACGCCGCCGCCCACCAGCTCACTGCGGTCGCCGCCGAACAGGCCGAGCGCGCCGTCATTGGCCTCGACGATGTCCCCATCGTTGTTCACAAGGAGAACCGCATGAGGCAGGGCATCGAGCAGCGGTCCATACGTCGGGGCCGGCCGCGGCCCTTCGCGAGAACCCACTGTGGAGATCATAGCCAGCGTGGGCTGTCGCGACCGACCGCGAGAGGCGGCCGGTTACCCGCTGCCCGGCATGCCACGGCGGCGCGCGAGATAGGCAGCCGCCTCGGCCCGCCGGCTCACCTCCAGCTTCGACAGGATGGTCGAGACGTAGTTCTTCACCGTCTTCTCCGCGAGCCTGAGACGGACCCCGATCTGACGGTTTGTGTGTCCCTCCGCCACAAGCATGAGAATTCTCTCCTCCTGTGGTGACAGTCGGGCCAGCTTCTCGTCGCTGACCACGTGCTTGCCCTGGCGGAGGCGCTCCAGCACCGCCTCGGTCGCAGCCGGATCGAGAAGACTCTCACCTCTGCCGACCGTGCGAATGGCACGCACGACGTCGCCGCCTCGGATCTTCTTGAGCACGTAGCCGCGGGCGCCCGCCATGATGGACGAGAACAGCGCCTCGTCGTCCGCGAACGAGGTCAGCATCAGCACGTTGATCTGCTCGTTTCTTGTGCGGATCTCGCGCGTCGCCTCGATGCCGCTGCCATCCGGCAGCCGCACGTCCATGACGATGACGTCGGGCCTGGTGCGGGCCGCCTCGCTGATGGCCTCCGCCACCGTCCCCGCCTCGGCGACCACCCTGAGGTCACCGGCCTGCTCGATCATCGCCCTGAGGCCGTTCCTGATGATGTCGTGGTCATCGACCAGCATGACCCGCACGATCGCGCCTCTGGTACCGGTGTCGTCTGCCATCGGGTCTCCTCCTGCAACGAGAGCCCAGGCCTCTGCCAACGTCGCCCCTCCGACCGGCACACAGCTCGACTGATGGCGCCCTGTCGACTGAACGATACCCCGTTGGCAGCGCCGTACATGTCTCCGTGCACGCGGGGAGCCCGGGCGACTGCCCGAGCTTCCCACGTGCGCGCGCCGGTCGCTCGACCGGCCTGGCGAGCTCAGGCGGCCCGCTCGTAGCCTTCGACGGCCGCCTGCGCCCGGGCGACACGCGCCACCGCCACGACGGAGGCCGCGCGGCGCGGCCGCCTCGACTCGACGATGTCTGCCAGCACCCACCACGAGAACCAGATGGCCGGTGAGACGGCGGCGGCGGCGATCAGCAGTGCGAACGTGATCAGCATCTCCCTACCTCGGCTGATGTGGACGGGAACACCCCCAGGAAACCGGATGGAGGCCACTGCCGCCCAGGGCCCAAGGTCCTCTGTCAGGGGGACCTTCGACCCTTGTTGATCCGTGTCCAGCCCCTATCTCGAAATAGTCCTTCGTCCCTGGGCCGCGACGCTCTCGCCTGGCATCGTGGTTGCCAGTGACCGCCGAGGTCATCTCGGGTCGCCGGTCCGGCCCGATCCACACTCAGGGGAGGTAGTGACGTCGATGAAGCCGAGCAACCCGTTCGCAGACGTGTCGTTCACCGGTTCGCGACTGCCGCTGGTCGCGGCGCTGGCGCTCCAGTCGGTGGTCGCCTACGAGTGGCTCAACTCCGCGTTCACCAAGATCGTCCACGGCGGCTTCGCGGCCGGTCTGGCCGACGAGCTGGCAAAGAACTCCGACAGCGCCCCCGGCTGGTACCGGGGCGTGCTCGAAGCCGTGATCATCCCCCACGCCGCGATCTTCGGCTACCTGATCGAGGCCGGCGAGCTGCTGGTGGGGGCGATCCTGGTCGCCGCCGCCGCCCTCCTGTTCGTGCGGGGGCAGCACCTGAGCGTCGGCGCGCTGCGCGCGCTCCTGGGCGTGGTGGCGCTGACGGCGCTGGGCGGGGCGTTCATGAACCTGAACTTCTCGCTCTTCAGCGGGGACCCGGCGCCATGGTCGCTGGGGAGCGACACGTTCTCCGAGGGCGTCGGCATCGACGGCATCCTCATGCTGATGCAGCTGGCCATGGCCGGCGCCGCCGCGTCCCTCGTGTACACGCTGCGCCAGTACCGGCCGGCTCTGAGCGTCGTCCGCGGCTGACCCCCACCGTCCCTCTCGCAGGCGGTCCGCCTGCTCACCGGCACGAGGCCGAGCCATCCGGCTCGGCCTCTTCGTCGTTGTGGTCGCGGTCAGACGGTGTCGCCAACGAAGTACTCTCCCGTGCGTCTTCGCGTCTTCGTGCGGCTGACTCGGTCGGCTGAACGACCACGGCCGCATCATCGCCGATGCGTTCGTCGGAATCGCTCGGACTCCCTGCTGGCCAGGGTCCAAGGTCCTCTGTCAGCGGGACCTCGGACCCTTGTTGATCCGTGTCCAGCCCCTATCTCGAAATAGTCCTTCGTCCCTGGGCCGCGACGCTCTCGCCTGGCATCGTGGTTGCCAGTGACCGCCGAGGTCTCCCGGGTCGCCGGTCCGGCCCGATCCACACTCAGGGGAGGTAGTGACGTCGATGAAGCCGAGCAACCCGTTCGCAGACGTGTCGTCCGCCAGCTCGCGGCTGCCGCTGGTCGTGGGGCTGGCGCTCCAGTCGGTGGTCGCCTACGAGTGGCTCAACTCCGCGTTCACCAAGATCGTCCACGGCGGCTTCGCGGCCGGTCTGGCCGACGAGCTGGCGAAGAACTCCGACAGCGCCTCCGGCTGGTACTGGGGCGTGCTCGAAGCCGTGATCATCCCCCATGCCGCGATCTTCGGCTACCTGATCGAGGCCGGCGAGCTGCTGGTAGGGGCGATCCTGGTCGCCACCGCCGCCCTGCTGTTCGCGCGGGGACAGCACCTGAGCGTCGGCGCGCTGCGCGCGCTCCTGGGCGTGGTGGCGCTGACGGCGCTGGGCGGGGCGTTCATGAACCTGAACTTCTCGCTCTTCAGCGGGGCCCCGGCGCCGTGGTCGCTGGGCAGCGACACGTTCTCCGAGGGCGTCGGCATCGACGGCATCCTCATGTTGATGCAGCTGGCCATGGCCGGCGCCGCCGCGTCCCTCGTGTACACGCTGCGCGACCGCGGTGCCGTCCGGGCCGTGGCGGCACCCGGCCGCGGACGGCCAGTCGCCAGCCGCGCCGCTTGATCGGAATCCTCCACCTTCCGCGAAGGCCGAGCCCGACGGGGCTCGGCCTTCTTCGCGTCTCCCGTACGCTTGGGTCCGGGGCAGCCTGGTTCCGATGGGGCACACGGCCGGAGACACCGCGGGTGTGCGCCGTGCCGCGCCGCCGGCGCTGCGCGGACTGCGCGTCATCGAGGTCGGCGGCGGCATCGCCGGTCCGATCGCCGCGATGCTGCTCGCCGACGCGGGCGCAGAGGTCGTGAAGGTCGAGCCCCCCTCGGGCGATCCGGCCCGCGCCGACCCCGGCTTCGCGACCTGGAACCGCGGCAAGCGGAGCATCGTGGCGGACCTCTCCACGGCGTCCGGACGCGACCGCCTGGAGTCGCTGCTGGCGGGTGCCGACGTGCTGGTGGCCGGCTGCTCGGGTCGCGCCCTCGCCGCCTGGCGCCTCGAACCGGCCCTGACCACGGCGGCGCACGCCCGTCTCCTCTACCTGCACCTGCCTCCCTACCTGGGCGAGGCCCCGTGGGCGGGTGGAGCGGAGTCGCACGCCCTTCTGGCGGCCGCCGCCGGCTGCGCCATGCGGCAGGCCTCCCGGGACGGCGGGCCGATCGAGCTGGTCTACCCGCACTCGTTGTATGTCCAGGGCGCCTGGGCCGCCGCCTGCGCCGTCGCCGCCCTCGTGGAGCGGGAGCGTTCCGGCGTGGGCCAGGCGGTGACCGTCACCGGGATGCACGGCGTGGAGGTGACCTCCGGCGGCGCGCTCGTCCTCGAGGCCGGCCGGCCGCCCCGGGACACCGCGGTGGGGCCGGGCGGCGCCAACCCCTGCTACAGCCGGTACGCCTGCGGGGACGGCCGCTGGCTGTTCCTCGGCGCGCTCACGCGACGCTTCCAGGAGCGCGCGCTCGCCGCCCTCGGCCTGACCGGCCTGGTGGACGACGGCCGCATCGCGGGTCACTTCGAGCGCCTCGTCCTGCCGGCGAACAGGGAGTGGGTGAGGAGCGCGATCGCGGAGGCGTTCGCGACGCGCCCGCGGGCGGCGTGGCTGGAAGCCCTGGCGGCGGTCGACTGCCCGGCCGGTCCGCTCGCGGATCGCGACGGCTGGCTGGACCACGCCCAGGTCGACGCCATCGGGATGCGCCTCGAGGTGGACGATCCCGAGCGCGGCCGGGTGGTCATGCCCGGCAACCCGCTCGTGCTGACCCGCTCGCCGAACGTCGTTCCGGGCCCGGCGCCGAGCCTCGGGCAGCACGACGGCGAGCCGCTCGACTGGCGGACCGCGGCCGCGGGCGCCGCCGGCACACCGGCCGGCGCATCCGGTCCGCTCGCGGGGCTGCGTGTGGTCAACCTCGGGACGATCCTGGCCGGACCGTTCGCGGGCTGCCTGCTCGCCGAGCTCGGCGCAGACGTCGTCAAGGTCGAGCCGCCCGAGGGCGACAGCTTTCGCGACCCCGGGTTCACGTTCAACCGCGGCATGCGCTCGCTGGCGATCGACCTCCGGGACCCGCGCGGCCACGAAGCGTTCGCCCATCTCGTGCGGTGGGCCGACATCGTCATCGACAACTACCGGCCGGGCGTGCTGGGCAGGCTGGGCATCGACCACGCAGCGCTGGAGCGGATCAGGCCCGGGATCGTGAGCATCTCCATCACGGGCTTCGGGGAGGGCGGGCCGCTCTCCCACCAGCCCGGGTTCGACCCCATCCTCCAGGGCCTCAGCGGAATGATGAACGCCCAGGGCGGCGACGACGAGCCGGTCTTCCACAACATCGCCGTCAACGACGTCGCGGCCGCCGCCATGACGGCGCTCAGCGCCTGCCTCGCGCTCTTCCACGTCCGCCGCGCGGGGGAGGGCCAGCGGGTCTGGACCTCGCTGGCGGGCATGGCGGGGTTCATGCAGTCGGGCGAGCTCGTGCGCTTCCGGGGGCGGCGAGCGAGCCAGACCGGCGGCCGGGATCACCGCGGCCGCGGCCCGCTCGACCGCTTCTACCCGGTCGCCGGCGGCTGGGTGCGGGTTGAGGCCGGTGAACGGCACGTGCCGTCGCTCGCGGCCTCGGGTCTGCTGGGCGTGCAGCCGCCTGCGAGCGTGGAGGCAGCGGACGCGGCCCTCGCGGGGACGCTGGCTTCGCTCTCGCGCGCGGAGGCTGTGGCGCGTCTGACCGCCGCCGGAGTGCCGGCCGCCCCGGCCCGCCGCTTCGAGGAGCTGCCGGACGATCGCGCCGCGATGGACGCCGAGGTGCTCCACCGCCACGAGCGCTCCGACGGGCCGCCGTACTGGACCGCCGGCCGCTTCGCCTTCTTCGGCCGGACGCCGCAGCGCGCCAGGCTGACGGCGCCCGGCCTGGGTGAGCACAGCCGTGAGGTGCTGCGCGAGGCCGGTCTGGCGGAGGCGACGCTGGAAGAACTGGTGGCCGACGGCGTCGTCGTGACGGGCTCGCCGCTCTCGCCGCGGACCAGCGTGGACTATCGATGACCCCGCCCCGGATTCCGCACATTCGTCCGGATGCGCGCTTCAGGGGCCGCGTTCAGGGCGCGTCGGCCAGGCCGGCGAGCCGCTCGTAGAGCCTG
>DASQZW010000167.1:0-19141 GCA_035638495.1 Terriglobales bacterium | reverse complement strand
GGCGCACCTGCGGCAGATCCGCGGCACGCGCCGGATCACCGGCATCGTGGCCATGGGCGATGGGGTCGGCGACCGGCGCTGGGTGTACGGCACCACGCCTGACGGCCGGCTGGTCCGCGAGATCGCGTTGCTCGGCGACCTGCCGCCGAAGCTGGCCTACAAGCTGGGCGCATACCTGACGGAGGTTCCCCCGATTTGAGCCCGCTCCTCTTCTTCGTCCAGATCCTGGTGCTCATGGCGCTGGGCCTGGTCGTGCTGCTGGCGGTCAGCGGGATCACGCCGTTCAGCACGCGCCGCGCGAACGAGCTCCTCGAGCCCCTGATGGACCGCGAGCGCTACGTGGCATCCGGTCTGGGCTGGAGCCTCCAGTTCTGGCTGACGATCCGCCTCGGAGCGTTCGCGGTGGGCGTCGGGATCGGCACCCTGATCGGCACCCCGGTGGTCATCGTGGGCCTGGGCGTGGTCGGCCTCTTCGGGGTCCCCTGGTGGCTGACCGCGCGCGCCGCCCAGCGCAAGCTGGAGATGGACCGCGCGCTGATCCCGTTCATGATCAACCTCATCAACCTGCTCTCGCAGGGGCAGCAGACTCTCAACCACGCGCTGAAGGACCTGGCCCAGAACCCCGATCCGCGCCTGGCGTACGCGCTGGAACCGCTGCGGGCCGCCGATTCCGTCAGCGACGCGCTGGTCGACGTCGCCAGGCGGGGCATGTCGCCGATGCTGGAGCGGGTCTGCGTGGACCTGATGCTCTCGCTCGACCAGACGCCCGAGGCGTTCATCGAGCAGGCGCAGAAGATCCTGATCCCGCAGTACGACCAGGACCTCGACACCCAGGCGCGCAACCACGCGGCGCTGGCCGGTGGCCGCCAGAACGGGCTGATCGTGATCCTGGTGATGGGGGTCGCGTTCCTGATCGTGATGCGCGTCCCCAGCCTTCGCGTCGCCTACTCCAGCGTCGTCGGCCAGGTCATGCTGATCATCGACGGGCTGCTGGTGATGGGCATCCTCGGGATCCTGGGCACGATGACCCCGAAGACGCCTTGGGTCCGCTGGGACGTGGCCGGGGTGCGCGAGCAGATGCGGAGGCGATATGCCTGACCTCACGCTCCCGCTGATCCTGCTCGTCGCCGGTGCGGTCATGGTGGTCGGCATGTGGCGGATGGGGGTGTTCACGCCCCGCGCCGTGGTCGCATGGACCCGGATCGGCCGTCATCACCACCTGACCGACGACCGGCCGCTGGACGAGCGAATGGCCGACCGCGTGCCGAGCCTGGCCCGCTTCTTCCGCGAGACGAGCGTGCCGCGCCTGCTGGCGATCGCCAACCGGCGCGAGAGCCTGAACACCTGGCTGGTTAAGGTCGCGATCTACGTGCTGCTGGTCGGGGCGGCGCTGACGCTGCTGGACTTCTTCGTCAGCGTCAGCTCGGGCCAGCTGCCGGTCCCGCCGCTGCTCTGCCTCCTGCTGGCTGGCTTCTTCGCGCCGCTGTCGTACTTCTCGCTGCGCCGGGAGGCCCGCCGCCGGCAGGATGCGGTCAATCGGGAGATCGCCCAGTCCCTCTCGGAGATGGCGATCCTGACGTACTCGGGCGCCTACACCGTGTCGGGCGCGCTGGAATTCATCGCCCGCTGCCACCGCGATCGCGCGCTGCTGGACCTGATGAGCGACGACAACTGGCGGCGGCTGGCCACAACCGAGGACTCGCCGCTGGCGCTCAGCCTGCGGCCGAACCAGCTGCTGAGCACGGTCACGATCTACCAGCGAATCGGGCGGGCGTACGACCTGGAGATGTTCGACGAGCTGGCGACCAACATGCGCCGCATTGCGGAGAAGGGACTCGTTCCGTCGGACGTGTTGACGTCGCTGTCGGAGGCCACGGGCAAGAAGCAGGCGGCGGACATGACGGTCAAGACCGAGCAGGCCCGGCCCCGGATGGCGCTCGCCATCGGGCTGATGGTGCTGCCGCTGCTGAGCCTGCTCCTCTACCCGGTCGTGGTGGCCATCGGGAATGCGTTCAAGTGAAGGCGCGCTCGCCCCTCTCGGTGGTGCTCGCGCTGCTGGTCGCGGCCGTGCAGCTCGGGTCGGCGTACGTGGTGCTCGGGGCGCCCGACCTCGCCGCTGCCAGGGACTTCCTCACGGGCACCGGGCCGTCGACGATGGCCGGCAGCGTGGCGGCCGCCCAGCTGGTGCTCTGGATCGCGCTGGGGGTCGCGTTCCTGGCCGCCCTGGTTGCCGGGCTGACCCGCACCGTGGGCGCGGTCCAGTCGGCGAGCCGGAACGCGATCTGGTCGATCGTGGTCGTCGCGACGGGCGCGGTGATCCTCGCGGCCGGCATCGACCACCGCAGCGGCAGCGGCAGCGTGATGCTGTCGGGCGGTTCGGTCACGGAGGCGCGGGCCCAGCTCGCCCGCTGAGCGCGCGGGTCCCGCGGACCCCGTAGTACGCTCCGGGCCCATGCAGGAGCCGCCCGAGCGCCCCGAGCCGCGGGACCTCCGCATCCCGCTGGGTGGCCTGAGCCACCACGTGGTGCGCCGGCCCCGCCTGCGCCGGACGCTCGTGAGCTGGCCGCTGCTGGCGGCGCTCGTCGGCGCCGCGGCGGCGGTCGCCGGTGTGCTGCTGGCGACGGCCGAGCCGCAGGTGGACGTGGGCCTCGATGCGGCCGGCTACCGCATCGACGGCCAGCAGCTGCAGGCACGCGGCGGCGGCGTCTACGTGGGCCCGGGCGGGGCGGCTCTGGTGATCGACCGGCGCCCGCAGGGCACGGTGGCGGGCGCGTCCGCGCTGCTGGACGGCCGGACGATGACCGGCCACTGCGAGGCAGCGGCGGCAGGCGAGACGTGCCGCTTCACGGTCGACGGCCAGGCGCTGAGCGCGACGGACGAGCGGACCGCCGACGGCTGGCACCGGCGGTACTCGGACGGCCGGACGGTGGCGATCCACCTGACGGGCGAGCGCGACGCCCCGGTCCCGTTCGCGGTGGGCCGCTGAGGGTCTGGGGAACCGCACATCTGGACCGATGTGCGCTTCCCACGGGCGGAGAACCGCACATCTGGACCGATGTGCGAAACCGCCTCAGAGCGGGTCGCCCAGGAGGGCGTTGTCGATGAGGCGCGTCGCGCCGATCCGGACGGCCAGCACCGCCAGCCTGCCCGGCGGCAGGAACGTCAGCTCGTCCACCACCTCCGCGTAGTCGACCCGCGCCAGCGGCTCCGCGTCCAGCACCTCGTGCATCTCAGCCCGCAGCACCATCGGGTCGCGCTCGCCCGACGCGTACCGCTCGTTCGCCGCCCGCAGCGCCCGTACGAGACAGAACGCCGCCCGCCGCTCGTCGCCGCGGAGGTACACGTTGCGGGAGCTCAGCGCCAGGCCGTCGGGCTCACGGACCGTCGGGCAGACGACCACTTCGACGCCCGAGTCCAGGTCGCGCGCCATGCGCGTCACCAGCGCCGCCTGCTGTGCGTCCTTCTGGCCGAAGTAGGCGCGGTGCGGCCGCGCCGCCTCGAAGAGCTTGAACACGACCGTCGCCACGCCCTCGAAGTGCCCGGGCCGGCACGCGCCCTCCAGCACCTCGTCCAGCTCGCCGACGCGGACACGGGTGGTCGCGCCCGCCGGGTACATCGTCTCCACCGACGGCAGGTACGCGACGTCCACGCCCTCCGCGCGCAGGACCTCCAGGTCGGCGTCGAGCTGGCGAGGGTAGCGCTCGAAGTCCTCCCCGGGCGTGAACTGCAGCGGGTTCACGAAGATGCTGACCGCCGTCCGGTCGCACTCCTGGCGCGCGCGCCGGACGAGGCTGACGTGTCCCGCGTGCAGCGCTCCCATCGTGGGCACCAGGCCGACCCGCAGGCCCTCGCGGCGCGACCCTTCGGACCACGCCCGCAGCTCGGCCGGCGAGTCGACGCGGAGCGGTCCCTCAGCCCCCATGGCGAGCGCTGTCGCGCGAGGGCTCGCTCGCGTAGGTGTGCTCGGCGGCCGGGAACTCGCCCTCGGCGACCTCGCGGGCGAAGGCACGCATCGCCTCCACGGCCTGCTCGCCCAGGTTCGCGTAGCGCTTCACGAACCGCGGCACCCGGCCGGCCGTCAGCCCCAGCATGTCGTGCACGACCAGCACCTGGCCGTCGCAGTGCGGCCCGGCCCCGATGCCGATGGTGGGGATGTGCAGCGCGTCCGTGACCGTCCGGGCCAGCTCGGCGGGCACGGCCTCGAGGACCAGGCTGAACGCGCCCGCGTCCTGCAGTTCGCGCGCGTCGCCGAGGATGCGCTCGGCGGCCTCCGACGTCCGCCCGCGCACGCGGAACCCGCCGATGGCGTGCACCGACTGCGGCGTCAGGCCGAGGTGCGCCATGACCGGGACGCCGGCCTGGGTCATCCGGTGGACGGTCTCCACGACCGGCCCCGCGCCCTCCAGCTTGACTGCGTGCATGCCCGCCTCCTGCATCAGGCGGCCGGCCGAGAGCATTGCGATCTCGGTCGACGGCTGGTACGACATGAAGGGCAGGTCGCCGACCAGGAGCGCGCGGCTCGAGCCCCTGGCGACCGCGCTCGCGTGGTGCACCATGTCGTCGACCGTGACCGGCAGGGTCGTCGGATGGCCGAGCACGACCATGCCCAGGGTGTCCCCGACCAGCAGGAGCGGGATCTCGGCCTCGTCGGCCAGCCGGGCAGTCGGGTAGTCGTAGGCCGTGAGCATCGCGAATCGGCGTCCCTCGGCCTTGAATCGGAGGACGTCTGGCACGGTCGTCACGTTCCCTCGAAGGATAGGCGGACCCGCGACCCGACGCGGGGAGGGGCGCTACCCGACCGGGACGCCCTCCTCCTGCACGATGGGCATCGCGTAGAAGGGCAGCGGCAGCGCCGGCACCGTCACCGGCGGGACGACGTCGGGATAGTCCACGCGGTTGGCGCCCGACGAGTCCACCCAGAACTCCGAGACGTCCACGCCGAACTGGTGAGCGACCGTCACGTGGAAGCCGCCGGGCGGGCTGTAGCTGTGGTAGGTGTGCGCGACCTCGAACTGCTGGTTGGCGATGGGGGAGCACTGGAGCGGCGGCGTCTCCGGCGACGAGCCGCCCTTCCTGATCGTGACCGTGGTCCCGTCGCCGAAGTCCCACGTCGTCTGCCGGTAGGACACGTGGATGACGAAGACGAAGAACACGTGCCGGCCCTCGTCGTCGACCGCGTTGGGGCTGGCGACGATCCTCTCCCAGAAGACGTCCTGCTGCGGGTCCTCCGGCCGCCCGTTCACCGTCATGTTGCTCAGGTAGAAGCAGGTGAGCGTGTTGGTCAGGCCCGGGTTGGGCGCAGCAGGCAGCGACGTGATCACGCCGCCGGTGAACTGGCCGGCGAGGAACGCGTTCAGGTTCACGCCGATCAGGCTTGTCGGTGCGCCTCCGGCCGGCCCGAATACCGGGTGCGCGAACTGGTCGAGGCACGCGGGGAACGTGCCGGTGCCGTTGAGCCGGCAGGGCGTGTGCCAGCCGAGGTCGCCGGGCTGCGCCGCGCACTGGAGCTGCGCGTTCCAGTGCCCGTCGAAGATCCAGGGCGTGAAGAAGTCGCTCGTGCCGGCGTCCATGTACAGCTGCTCCGCGCTGCGGCCGCGGCTGACCATGAAGCCCAGGTCCTGGAACGCGTTCAGCGTCCAGCCCGGCGCGTCGCCGCGCCCGGATGGCGAGGAATCGCGCCACAGGTAGCCGGCGCCGAAGGCGAACTGGTTGGCCGAGTCGTACTCGAAGTGGCAGGGGGTGCCGGGTGTGGGCGGCTCCGTGTGCGTGGGGCTGGCGCCGGTGGGGCCGAAGGGCGGCCCTCCCGGCGTCCCGCCGGGCGGCGGGCAGCTCAGGTTGCCGGTGCCCGAAATCTGCTTGGGGTTCGTGAACTGGGCGATGACCTGGGGGGAGCCCGGTGTGCACTGGAGGTTCGCGCCCGGCGGGCCGCCGCCGCCCTGCGCCGAGACGGTGGGCCCGGCCGCGGCCGCGGCCACCACCGCGAGGAGCGGCGCCCACACGCGCCACCACGTCCTCACGGGTTGCATGCCGGGGCCAGGCCCTGGCGGCTGGAGGGATCGCCGCAGTTCCAGTCCGAGCCGCGCACCCAGACGTCGCCGAACAGCGCGTCGTGGCTCAGCTCGCCCCCCAGCAGCTCTTCGATCGGCACTCCCGCCCCGATCTCCGACTTCGTCGTCCGGTTGCCCTGCGCGTCGACCCAGACGGTTGCCGACGGCCCGAGAGCGTCGAGGTAGATCGCGTACGGCTTCCAGACGAACCGGAGGCTGGCGAAGACCGGCTGCAGCGACTGCGGCACCGGTCGCACGACGAGCCGCCTGACGTTCTCCGGCGTGTACTCGACCCGGGTGCCCGCCCGGCGGGCGAGGATGATGTCGTCCAGGTTCTGGCCGAACACCGCGAACGGCGCGCTGCTCAGGCCGGATCGCTGGAGGAACCCGTCCTGCATGTGGGCGACCGCCCAGTACAGGAGGCCGCTGCTGCGCTGGAACGCCCGCGCCCACGCGCGCGCGTCGGCGTCGCTCACCGCGCCGGCGGTCTGGTTCACGATCTCGATGCCCTGCAGGGAGACCTGCAGCACCGAGCGCGGCGGCACCTCGCTCGCTCCGCGAGCCTGCCAGTCGGCGAGCGAGCCGGCCGGGCCGGTGGCCGCGGACGCGGGGGCCTTCGCGGGCGGCGAGATCCAGCCGTGGGGCGTCGGGGCCGAGCCACCGCAGGCCGCCAGTACCGCGACGCCCAGGGCGAGCGCCAGGCCCGTCCGGCGGCGGCGCGGCCGCGCGTCCACCCTCCCTTGCAACACGGCAGCACGAAATGTTGCCACGGGGGACACGCCTGCTGCTGGCGGCCGGGCCTTTGTCCTCCTGATGGACGCGCGGAGGCTGCTAGGCTTCGCACGCGGTGCGAGGCGAGTTCCACGGCTGCGCGTTCATCCCCCTGCTCGACGAGCCGGAGGCGAGCGAGAGCCTGGAGCTGCTGACGTCGCGGCTGTCGGCGTCGGCCAATCCGCCGGCGTCGTGCATCAAGCCGCCGCTGGGCGGACTCGCGTTCATCACGACGGAGGGTGAGGTCTCCGACATGCTCGACTCGTGGTGGGGCTACGCGGTGCCAGCGGACCGGCTGCCCGTCCTCGTCCTGCTCCACGAGCCCGGGCTCGAGCGGTGGGTCGCCGGCATGGACGCGGAGGCTGTCGTCGGGGTCGCACGGCCGGACGAGCTGGGACTGTACTCCGGCCTATCGAACGTGCGGGCGATCGTGGGCCGCGACGTCCGCGCGCTGACCGAGGTGGTGATGCGGACGTACGACGACTGCTTCGACGTGCCTCCCGCCCCGGCCGAGGCCTCCGGCGCGGCGCCGGCCTCGGACGGCACGCCGTACCGGCCTCGTGTCGCGCCTCGCCAGCCGCCGCATCCCGCCGTCCATCCGGGGCCGCAGGCCGCGCCGCCGGCGCCCCCCTGGATCGCCGCGCCACCACCGCCGCCGCTCGCGCCGCCCAGGCCGGCGCCGAGCGCGCCCCGCACGCCCCCCATCGACCTCCGCGGCCTCGTCGAGCGGGCGACCAGCATCCTGAGCCAGGCGCCGCGCGGCGCCTGGGTGCCGGAGGAGCTCACGCGGCTGGTCCTCTCGCACACGACCGGCCGCATCGTCGGCGTCAGCTCGCGGGCCGGGGGCGTGGGGAAGACCGCCGTGGCGGCCGCGCTGGGGATCATCTACGGCGAGGCCGTGCAGGAGAGTGGCTGGTGCGCCGCCGTGGTCGACCAGAACATCGGCAACCCCGACCAGTGGGGCCGGCTGACCCTGAGCGCCCAGGTCCCGACCGTGTTCGAGATCATGGCCGACATCGAGGCCGGCCGCGAGTGGACGGTGCCAGCGTGGAACCGGACGCCGGCGCTGGCCATCTACCCGGAGCGCCGCGACGTCGCGGACGCGTACGCGCCGGGCCAGGTCGAGCGCTTCGCCACCCAGCTGCGCCAGCTGCACGCGGTCTCGGTGATCGACCTGCCCAACCGCATCCCGGCCTTCACCTCGGCCGAGGCCGCGGTGTGCGCGGGCTGGCTCGCCGTCTGCGACCTGCTCATCGTGCCGACGACGGACGATCCGACGCGCCTGCAGGGCGTGCTCGACTACCTGGACGCGCCGATGGTGCGGGGCGACTCGGGCGTGGCCTACCGCCGGGTGCGGGCGGTGGTGCCGTACGTGCGCTCGCCGCTCAAGGCGGTCCGCGAGGACCCGGGCGTGCGGGCGATGCTCGACGAGATCCGGGCCCGGGTGGCGGCTGTCGTGGAGATCCCGCGCAACGAGCGGGCGACCCTGGCGATCGTGAAGGGCCAGCCGATCACCGAGGTCGACGCCGGACTGCGCAACGCGTACGTCGAGCTGGCGCTGACCGTCGCCCGCGTGCTCCGCGACGGCTAGATCGTGATCCAGGCGGCGGCCGTCAGCCCGCCCGTGACCAGCCTCGGCATCCGGCCGCCGTCGGACACGTAGAGGTCGGTGCCCGACAGGTAGAGCAGCTCCTGACCGCTCGCGTCCACGGCGAGGCTGGTGTGGTCGCGGTCGGTGAAGCCGATCGCGACCTGATGGATCTTCGTGCCCGAGGTGGTCACCTCCCACATCAGCGTCGAGGCCACCCGCGGACCGCCGGGAGTGATGCCCTCGCAGCAGACGCGGTTGACGAACAGGTTGCCGTCGGGCATGAACACGCCCTCGCGGTAGTAGCCGCGCGCGTCGCCGTTCGGCGCGACGGGCACGTGCTCGCCGGGCGCGTCCGTCCGGTAGTAGCGCGCGGTCCGCGTGTCGAGCACGGCGAGGGCCCAGCCAAAGTCGTCCTCCGGAGCCTCGAGCGAGAGGAGGAGCCGGCGGCTGTCCGCGGCCCACGACAGGTGATCGATCGGAAAGAGCAGCCCGGTCTGCCCGAGCTGCGGCCCGACAGGGTAGGTCGTCTCCGCTCCCGTCCTCAGGTTGCGGACCACGAGGACGTACGGGAGGCCGCCCTGTGCGCAGTGCTGCGGCTGGCGTGTGTAGGCGAGCAGGCTGCCGTCCGGGCTCACCGCCGGCAGCCTGCCGTCGGTGACGCGCGCGGGGCCGTTCCCTCCCACCGAGGGCATCGAATAGATCCGGTCCGTGCAGCCGTACGGCTGCTCGTAGTAGATCGTCGAGTTGTCCGCGGTGACGGACACCTCCTCGCCCGTCGCGCCCGCACGGTCCATGAAGACGTCCGTCGTCCTCGTGCCGGTCCCGGGGTTGATCAGGAACAGCTGGCCGGTGGTAGCGACGCCCAGGACCATCTCCTTGAAGATCCGGCCGCTCGTGCCGGCGGTGCTGGTCGTGGGCTGCGCGTGTGCCGCGGACCTGGGTGCGGCCGGGCCGCTGCACGCGGCGAGGAGGAGGGCGGCCGCCGCGGCGGCGTGCGCCGCGAGGGCCGCGCGCGGTCGGCCGTGCTCGGTCATCAGCATTACAACGCGCGGAATCGCTGCACTGGCTCGGTCGGGCTCAACCGCCCGGAGTGAGCCTGGCCCGGCCGTGTGCGTCGACGCCCAGCAGCTCCAGCAGTGGGCCGCCGTTCGCCCCGTGCGAGGGCGCGAGGTACGTGCCGTCGGGCCCTGCGATCAGCTCGCCGCCCAGCTCGGCGAGCAGGAACGCCGTCGCCCTCGGGTCGGGGCAGGCCAGCAGCGGGCCGAGGTCGGGGGTGGCGACGCCGAGGGCCGCGCACGCACGGGGCAGCTCGCGCATGAACGCCTCGGGCGCGTACGCGGTGGGACGGTCGCCCAGCGACCGCGCCAGCAGTGAGATCAGCCCGTGCACCCGCGTCGCGTGCGGCTCCGGCGCGCTCCACAGCACGCGCTCGTGGTCGAGCCCGCGAAGGACGTCGCGCGTACGCTCGGGGCCCGTCTCCGGCGGCAGCGCCACCCACGTGCCGGCCTGCGTCCACCGCGCGCTGAGGAGGCCGCAGCGCACACTCACGCCGGGCTCCCGCTCGGCCGCCTCGAGCGCCTGGGCCAGGTCGGCCAGGATCGTGCCCGGCACCGCCGGGTCGAGGCTCCGGACGCTCTGTTCCCACGTCTGCGTCGCTCGCACCGCCTGACCGCGCGAGTAGACCGCCAGCGGCAGCGTGAGCCGGCGGCTGCCCAGGCTCAGGCACGGCCCCGTCCAGCCGGCCGCCGTCGGACCGGGCGGCAGCGCGGTGGCGCCCAGGTAGTCCGCCACCATGCGCACGTAGCCCAGGCCCCAGCGCCGGCGCAGGCCGGGGTGGCTCTGGCCGCCGGCGACCGTGCCCGCCGGCCCGGCGGCCGGCCACTCGACGAAGAACGTGGGGCCCACCCCGACCCGCAGCCGGAGTCGCGTGCTTCCCTCGTGCGAGAACGCGTTGGCCGCGAACTGGAGCAGCGCCAGCGCGATCTGGTCGGGCGCCGGCACCGGCTGCGCGGTGGCGCCGGCGACCTCTACCTCGGCTTCCGGCACCCGCGACCGGATCACGGTGAGGGCGCGGCCCAGGACGCCGCCGACGGAGTCGTACGCCACGTTGTCGGGCGGCCACCCGGCGACGAGCTCGAGGCCGCTGCCGAGCACGGCCGCGCAGAGCGCCTGGTCGCCGGTCATCGCCGCGACGGCGGCGTGCATCTCGTCCAGCAGGCGCCGCATGACGGCCTCCTGCGCGGGCCAGGCGCGGCCGTCCGGGGCCACCAGGAGGCGCGCCTCGCCGGCGTGGTAGCAGATCGAGCCCGGCATCGCCCCCTGCCATTCCGGCGTGGCCGCGACGACCGCCCCGCCTCGGTCGAGCAGGGCCGCCGGCAGGGGAAGCGACGCGATCTCAGCCGGGTCCAGCCTCACGGATCGCCGGCGCTCAGGTTCGCGGGGCGGACGCGACCTGGCGGTCGAGCGCGGCCAGCACGCGGTCGGCGACGAGGTCCATCGTTGCGGGACTGAGAAGCCGCACGCGGCGTTCGCGCAGCGCCTCCGCCGCCGCGCGCAGGCCCTCCACCGTCGGCTCGGCCCGGCGCAGGATCGGCTCGACCCGCACGGCGTGCGCGCCGAGCACCTCCCGGACTTCCGCGAGCGCGGCGTCCAGGGGCGCCACCTGCGGGACCGGCGCTGCCGGCACGACCTCGGACGCCGCGGAGCCGTTCGCGGGCGCATGCGGTCGGGATGGTGGGTCCGGCGTGGAGTACGCGACGGGTGGTGGCGGCGGCGCGGCAGGCGCGGGGCCGGCCAGCGAAGGCGGCGGGGGGACGGTCTCGGGCTCGGGCATGGGCCCGGTCAGGTCCGGGCCGAGCCGCGCCCACAACGTGGCGCCCGGCCTCGCGAAGAGGGGCGCGACCTGCTCGAAGCCGCCGATCTGCCCGTCCTGCCGGTAGCCGAGCACGACCCGCCCGCCGGCCAGGAAGACCATGCCCAGCGAGTCGTCTGTCCGGACCAGCAGGCAGCCGCGCTGGCCAGGCCGGGCCAGGCTGCGCACGAAGTCCTCCGGCGCCACGAACCCGGCGGGCACCGCGCGCAGCTCCGTGGGCAGGAAGTAGCTGCCGACCACGCGCGCGACATCCGGCGTGACCTCGGTGACGGTGACGCGCTCGACCGGCGCGTCGGCGATCTCGTCGAGGGCGTCCGGGCCGGTGACGCGCCGGTCACCGCGCACGGCCACGCCGTCGACCGGCTGATGGTCGACGAAGACGACCATGGCCGCCACCTCGTCCGATCGCACCGTGATGACGGCGGTGCGCAGGCCGGCGACCAGCCGCGCGACGCTGCGGGCCCCCGACTGCGCCGCGGCCCGGCCCCCGGGCAGCGGCGGGAACAGCGGAAGCCCGTCGGCGTCGGAACCGAGCACCTCGCCCACCGCCACCGATTGTAGGTGGTGGCGGGCGATGCTCCGGGATCAGTGCTCCAGCCGGCCGGAGAGCGTCACGAGCTCGGGCTTCGGGATCGCCGGGTACGGCCCGCTGCCGAACCGCGTCACGATGACGCTCACCGTCGTGCCCGCGTCGGCATACAGCCGGACGTCGTGCGTTGCGCCGAAGACGTTCGGCATCCGCGGCAGCTCCTGCAGCGTGATCGTGTGCTGGGCGCTGACGCCGCGCACGACCGTCGTGATGAAGACGAAGGGCTGCTCGTCGAGCGCCACGCCGATGTCGGCCGTGACCGTCTCGATCACGAGATGGACGCCGGCGGGCACGGCCACCGTCCCCGTCAGCTCGTTCACGCCGGCGCCGAACGTCAGCTCGATCGCCTGCTGGTACGGCCCGGGCGCCGCTCCCGCGCCACCGCCGCCCCCGTGTCCCGTCAGCGTCGCCGGTTCGTGTGTACTGGCCATCGTCCATTCCTCCATGCATGTCGCGAGACCACTCGCGGATCAGATGTCGATCAGACCAGACGCGGTGGCTCGCGTCGAGGGAGGTTCGTCCCGGTCAGCGTGGGCAACGGCGCCCGACGCGTGGGGCGGAGGTCGGGCCGGACCGCTATCGCCGCAGCGCGCGGTCGACGGCGCCGATCGCGTCGACGAGCAGCGGCACCGAGGCCGTCCCGGCAGCCTGCACCGCCCACGACCGGCCGGTCGTGTCCGTGACGATCGCGCTGCCGCGGGCGGGGCCCATCGCGATCGACTGCGCGGGCCCGATGGCCGCCCGCACCCGCTCCGGGTCGCGGGTCGCGACGAGCAGGTGCACGTCCTCCGGCCGTTGATCGGCGGCGTCGGACAGCACCCCCAGCAGACGTTCGTGGAGCGGCGTCGCGGGCGCCTCGTCGACCGCGACGACGAGGCCCCGTGCCCGCTGTCGGAGCTCGGCCTCGAGCCCGGCCAGGAGCCCCTCCTCGTCGCGCCACTCCGTCGTGTGCGGCAGCCGGGCCAGGCCGGGGAAGGCGCCGAGCAGCAGCAGCCGCACCGTCCGGGGCGTGTGGCGCGCCGCGAGCGACGCGAGCATCGCCTGGAGCAGCTCGGTCTTCCCCGTGCCCGCGGCGCCGGACACGACGACGTGTCCGAGATCGAGGTCGACCGGGCAGCCGGCCGCGTCGACGCCCAGCGCGGCCCGCAGGCGGAGCGGACGGGGGCTGGTCCGGTCGCGGATCCACCAGGCGAGGACGTGCGCCTCCGCGTGATCGCCGGCGCCCAGGAGGTCGGCGAGCTCGACTCGCCCGGGCCCCGCTCGGCGCGCCGGCCCGCGGACCGCTCGCGCCGCTCTTCGGGCCAGCGCGGGCGACAGCCCGTCCGCGCCGCCCAGCCGCTGCACCTCGAGGCCGGGCCACGTCAGCGAGGGCCGCTGGTCGCCCGCCGGGAGGTCGATCACGGCGCCGCACGCGCGCCGGCGCTCGTCGTCGGCGGCCAGCCAGATCACGTGCACCCCGACCCGCCGACCGGCGGTCAGCGCGCGTGCGACCGCGGGTACCACCCGGCAGTCGAGGATCGCTACCACCTCCGGCCCGGACACCCGGTTGGCGCCGCGCCGGACGATCAGGGAGGCGAGCCGGTCGACGAGCGCCCGCGCCGGGCCTTCGCCGACCGCGAGCGCCGGCAGGGAGGGGAGGGCGTGCGGGAGGCCGCCGAGCCACTCGAACCCCTCGCTGGCCGGCAGTGCCGCGGTCAGGACCGCGTGTTCGGGCGCGTGCAGCACCGCGACCTGGACGGCGAGCCAGCGGGCCAGCGCGAGGCCCTCGCACTCGTCGCCCGCGATGCCGAGCGGGCCGCCGTCCGCCAGGGAAAGCGAGACGGGCGCGCCCCGAAGGGTGGCGTGGCGGACCGCGACCCGGATCGCCTCCGTCCGCAGCGACGGCGCCCCTCGGGGCGGGACCACCGCGCCGAGCCCGGACGGACGGTCGGCCCAACCCACCCGGAGCCGAAGCCAGTCGGGTCCACCGGGCCGCCGGTCCTGGGGCAGCGCGCCGACCTCCAGCCGGTGGAGCAGGTCGGCCGCGTCGGGTGCGGCGGACGCGAGTTCGCCAAGCCGGGCCTCGCGGACGGTCGTGAGCGCCTGGTCCAGCTCCAGCAGGCCGGCCCGAAACCGCGCTCGGGCCGCGAAGTGCCCGCGCCGGTTCCAGGCCAGCACGCCGAACCCGGCCACCGGGCCCAGAGCGATCGGTACGAGTGCGGCAGGCGCGCCCCAGATCGCTGCGGTGGCACCGGCCGCCATCGCGGTCCCCGCGGCGGCCCCGCCCAGCACGACGCCGTTCGCCCGCGCGAGCGGGAGCGACGGCACCTCGATGCGTGGCGCGTCGATGCCCGCCATGGCGAACCCGCGGGACGGCGGCGACTCCTCGCCGGGACGCCCGAACGCCAGCAGGGAGCGGCCGGCGGCCACGAGCTGGCCGGGACGCAGCCGTGCCGGGCCCGTGAGCTGCTCGCCGTCGACCAGGCACGGCCCGTCGCCGCCGGCCGGCGACACGGTGACGGCGCCGGCAGCATCCACCGAGACGACCAGGTGTACCCGCGCGAGCAACCGGTCCTCGAGCACGACACGCGAGTAGCGGTGGCTGCCCACGCGGTGCTCGCCGGGCTCCAGCGGCACCCGCCGGCCGGCGCTCGGTCCGCCGACCACGCGGAGCTCAGCGACGGGGAGGGCGCGAACTTCGGGCGTGCACGCTGCCGGCCGGCGGAGGCGGGGAGGCCGGCGCGGCCGCGGCAGCGGCTCGGATCGGGGCGGGTCCCGTCGCGCCGGCACGGGGCGCGGCGCCCCGGGCCCTGGCACGGCGACCGCCGCGGCCGGCACCGGCTCCGCGGCCCGCTCCAGCAGGAGGATCGAGCCGTGCAGGACGCCGCACTCGCGCAGCGTCCGCTCGGGCGCGAGCGGGCCAGCGCCCTTCGGCGAGAGCGTCCACGAGCCCGAGGGGTCCGCGTCGCACAGATGCAGCACCGCCGGCAGCAGCGCGGTCACCGCCGTCTCGTCCGCGACGGCAAGGTCGAGCCGCCGCCCGGGCGCGACGACCGTGATGACGACTCGGGCCATGGTTCGGCGCTCCATTGTCGGAGCGGCACACCGCCTGGAGGACGCCGCCCGGTTCATTGGTCGTCATTTGGCCGGCCGCCCGCCCGTACGCTCCGCCGGGTATGAGCCGACTCGTGGTCCAGCGGCCGGCGCGGCTGCAGCCCCCGAGCGTGCCGGCCGGCGAGCTCGTGGTCGACGCGCCCCCGGACCGGCAGGCGGAGGAACCCGGCGCGGGCGCCTGGCTGCAGTACCTGCTGCCAGCCGTGGGCAGCCTCGGCTCGCTGCTGTTCGTGATCACGAACCCGAAGCCCCTCTTCATCGTGGGCGGCCTGCTCTTCGCGCTCGGGACGGTCGCGGCGGGCGTCGCGATGCACCTGACCCAGCGGCTCGGCCAGCGCCGGCGCGCGGAGGCCGGCCGGCAGCGCTATCTCGACTACCTCGCCGAGGTTCGGGCGATGGCCAGGGAGACCGCCCGCCGGCAGCACGACGCCATGAGCTGGTGCCACCCACCGCCCGAGGCCCTGTGGACCGTGGCCGGCACGCGCGCACGGGTATGGGAGCGGCGGCCCGGCGACGACGACTTCCTGCGGCTGCGGGCCGGCTCCGGGTCGCGGCCGCTGGCGACGCCGCTGTCGCTGGCGGGAAACGGCCACCAGGGGACGGCCGAGCCGGTCACCACCGCCGTCGCCCGCCGCCTGGTGGTCGCCCACCGCGCCGTCGGCGGGCAGCCGCTGACGATCGACCTCCGTGGGGCGCGGGTGGTGACCATCGTCGGACCCGCCGAGCAGGCCAGGGGCGTGGCGCGGGCCCTCGTCTGCCAGGCGGCGGCGTTCCACTCGCCGGAGGACGTCCGGCTGGCGGTGGCCGCCGGGGCAGCGGCGGCGCCGTTCTGGGACTGGTGCAAATGGCTGCCGCACCTCCGCCCAGGCGCGCCCGGCGACGTCGACCCGCCGGCGACGGTCGTGGACGGCGCCGCTGCTCTGGATGCGCTGGTCGCCGTCGAGGCGGACGCGGTCCGGCGCGCCGCCGAGGGCCGGGGCTTCCTGTCGTCGCGGGCCGAGCAGGGGTCCGTCGCGCGTTCGCGGCTGATCGCGGTGGTCGACGGAGTCGTCCTGTCGCCGGCCACGATCGAGGCGCTGCGCCGCCAGCATGGCGAGAGCGTCACCCTGGTCGTGCTGGTGCGCGCGCGGGAGAATGAGCCGCCCCACGTGGACGCGCGGCTGCGGGTGGACGCCGGCGGCTCGCTGGCCGTGGAGCCGGACGCCGACGAGCGCGGCTCGGCCGACCATCCCGGCCTGCGGACGTGCGAAGCGCTCGCGCGGGTGCTGGCGCCGCTGCGGCCGTCCCCGGAGTCGAGCCGGAGCGCGCTCGCCGACGAACTGGGCCTGCTGCCGCTGCTGGGCGTCCTCGACGTGGTCCGCGCGCCGGCTGACACGTGGCGCCCGCGGCCGGCGCACGACCTGCTGCGCGTGCCCATCGGCGTGGACGCCGGCGGCGATCCGCTCTGCCTGGACCTGAAGGAGCCGGCGCTGGGCGGCGACGGCCCGCACGGCATCGTGGTGGGCGCGACCGGATCGGGCAAGAGCGAGCTGCTGCGGACGCTCGTCACCAGCCTGGCGATCACGCACCCGCCCGACCTGCTGTCGTTCGTCCTCGTCGACTTCAAGGGCGGCGCCGCCTTCGCCGGCCTCAGCGAGCTGCCGCACGTGGCCGGCGTGATCACGAACCTGGCGGACGACCTCGCGCTCGTCGACCGGATGCGGGAGGCGCTGTTCGGCGAGCAGCGGCGCCGCCAGGAGCTGCTCCGGCGCGCCGGGCACCTGGCTTCGCTGCGCGAGTACCACCGCCGTCGTGCGGCCGGAGCGGACCTCGGGGCGCTGCCGTACCTGCTGCTGATCGTGGACGAGTTCAGCGAGCTGCTCACGGCCAGGCCCGATTTCATCGACCTGTTCATCGCGGTGGGCCGGCTCGGCCGCAGCCTCGGCATGCACCTGCTGCTCGCCTCGCAGCAGCTGGACGAGGGCAGGCTGCGCGGGCTGGAGGGCCACCTCAGCTACCGCATCGCGCTGCGCACGTTCAGCGCGGCCGAGAGCCGAGCGGTGATCGACACGCCCGACGCGTACAACCTGCCCCGGCTTCCCGGCTCCGGTTACTTCAAGGTCGGTACCAACGTCTACACGCGCTTCCGGGCGGCCCTGGTCTCGCAGCCGTACGCGCCGGCCGGCGAGGCCGCGGCGGCTGGGCGGCCGGGCGCCTTCACCGCCATGTCGGCCGCCGGCGCGGCGCCGGCCCCCGCGAAGCCGGCGGAGCCCGGGGAGGGCGCACCGTCCGTCCTGGAGGCGGTGGTGGACCGCCTGCACGACGCAGCGCCGCGCGTGCACCAGGTGTGGCTCCCGCCGCTGGAGGCGGCCACAGGCCTGCCGCCGCTGCTGGGCGTCGCGGGGCGGCTCACTGTCCCGCTGGGCATGCTCGACCGGCCGGCGGACCAGCGGCGCGACGTGCTTACCGCAGACTTCTCGGGCACGCGCGGCCACCTGGCGGTGGTGGGGGCGCCGCAGACCGGCAAGAGCACGCTGCTGCGGACGCTGATCGGCGCGTTCGCGCTCAGCCACGTCCCGGCCGACGCGCAGTTCTACTGCGTCGACCTCGGCGGCGGCACCCTGTCCGCGCTGGAGGGTCTGCCGCACGTGGGCGGCGTGAGCGGCCGCCACGACCCCGAGCGCGTGCGGCGGACGGTGCGTCAGGTGGCGGCGCTCCTCGACGAGCGCGAGCGGCGCTTCCAGGCTCTGGGCGTCGACTCGGCGCACGCGATGCGCGCGCTGCGGGAGAGCGGAACCCTGCCCGAGGAGCCGCTGGCGGACGTGTTCCTGTGCGTCGACAACTGGACGGCGCTGCGCCAGGAGTTCGAGGAGCTGGAGGACGCCGTGCACGCGATCGCCAGCCGCGGCCTCGGCTACGGCGTCCACCTCGTGCTGACCGCCAGCCGCTGGATGGACATCCGGCCCTCGCTGCTGGACGCGATCGCGGGCCGGCTCGAGCTGCGGCTGAACGACCCGATGGACTCCGCGGTCGACCGGCGCGCGGCCGAGAACGTGCCGGCCGGCGTGCCGGGCAGAGGCCTCACGATGGAGGGCCTGCACTTCCAGGCGGCGCTGCCGAGGGTTGACGGAGGCGCCGGCGCGACCGACCTGCAGCGCGCCGTGGACGACCTGGTCGGCCAGGTGGCGGGCGCCTGGCGGGGGCCGGCCGCGCCGCCGGTGCTGGTGCTGCCGGCGCGGGTGCTGTTCACGGACCTGCCGGCCCCCGGCGCTGACACTGGCCGCGGGGTGCCGGTGGGGATCGCCGAGGAGGGGATGGCGCCGGCGTACCTGGACCTCACCGCCGGCGATCCGCACTGCCTGGTGTTCGGCGACGGAGAGTCGGGCAAGACGACGCTGCTGCGCGCATTCCTGCTCGGCCTGACGATCCGGCACACGCCGGCGAGGGCGCGCGTCCTGGTGATCGACTACCGGCGGACGCTGCTCGGAGCGGTGCCGGCCGCGCACCTGGCCGGCTATGCGGGGGGCGCGGCGGCGGCGGCGGAGCACGTCCGCGACCTGCTGCGGGTGCTGAGCGGCCGGCTGCCGCCGGCCGACCTCACGGTCGAAGAGCTGCGCCAGCGCAGCTGGTGGAGCGGGCCGGAGGCGTACGTGGTCGTCGACGACTACGACCTGGTCGCGGCGGGCATGGAGAACCCGATGGGCCCGCTGGCCGAATACCTGGCGCAGGCACGCGACCTTGGCCTCCACGTTCTGCTGGCGCGGCGGACGGGCGGGGCATCGCGCGCCCTCTTCGAGCCGGTGCTGATAGCGCTGAAGGACCTGAACACGCAGGGGATCCTGCTCAACGGCGACCCGCAGGAGGGGTCGCTGCTGGGCGACCACCGGCCGGAGCGGCTGCGGGCGGGCCGCGGCGTGCTGGTCCGCCGCAACCAGGGCGTCCCGGTGCAGGTGGCATGGGTGCCCCCGGAGGGGACGCTGACGTAGCAAATCCCTCCCCCCTCGCGGGGAGGAGGCCGCCGCAGCGGCCGGAGGGGGGTCGCTCAGAAGGAAGCGGCCGTCTGTTCTTCAGCGACCCCCTCCGGGTCCTGGCGGACCCACCTCCCCCGCGAGGAGGGAGGGACTTCTTGTTCTCAGCGACCCCCCTCCGGGCCCTGGGGGGCCCTCCTCCCCCGCGAGGGGGGAGGGACTTCTTGTTCT
>DASQZW010000166.1:0-10676 GCA_035638495.1 Terriglobales bacterium | reverse complement strand
GGGGCCTTGTCGATCTGGTCGAACGGCGTGAAGTCCGCCAGGCCCTTCTCGTGCTGCACCTTCGTGATGGCAGCCGTGAGCGTCGTCTTGCCATGGTCGATGTGACCGATGGTGCCGACGTTCATGTGCGGCTTGGTGCGCTCGAACTTCTTCTTACCCACTGATGCCTCCTGCGTTACTTCCTACTTGCCGCCTCGGTGCCCGACCACCTCGGCCAGGTGGGGCGGCAGCTCAGCGTAGTGATCGAATTCCATTGAGTACGTGGCCCGACCGGACGTCATCGAGCGCAGGTCCGTCGCGTAGCCGAACATCTCCGCGAGCGGGACGTGAGCCTTCACGGATTGCGAGGTTCCCTTGCCCTCCATGCCCAGGATGTGCCCGCGCCGCGACGAGAGGTCGCCCATCACGTCGCCGAGGTACTCCTCTGGCATCATGACGTCCACCTTCATGACCGGCTCCAGCAGGTAGGGGTCACCCTTGCGGAGGGCGTCCTTGATCGCCATCGAACCGGCGATCTGGAATGCCTGCTCACTGGAGTCGACGGGGTGGTACGAGCCGTCGACGAGCGACACGACGATGTCGAGGACCGGGAAGCCGGCGACGACGCCCGTCGCGAGTGCGTCGCGAATGCCCTTCTCGACCGCCGGGATGTACTCCCGCGGGATCCGGCCCTGCGAGATGCGGTCCTGGAACACGAAGCCGCTGCCCGCCTCACCGGGCTGCGCCTCGATCTCCACGTGGCCGAACTGGCCCTTGCCGCCCGTCTGCCTGACGAAACGTCCGGTGCCGTGCGCGGGCCGTCGGATCGCCTCGCGGTACGCGACCTGCGGCTTGCCAACGTTGGCGTCGACCTTGAACTCGCGGGTCAGGCGGTCGACGATGATCTCCAGGTGCAGCTCGCCCATGCCGGCGATGATGTTCTGGCCCGTCTCGTCGTCCGTGTAGACGCGGAACGTCGGGTCCTCCTCCGAGAGGCGCTGCAGGGCGAGGCCCAGCTTGTCCTGGTCGGCCTTGGTCTTGGGCTCGATGGCGACGGAGATGACCGGCTCGGGGTAGCTGATCGACTCCAGGAGGATCGGGTGGTCCTCGTCCGCCAGCGTGTCGCCGGTGGTCGTGCCCTTGAGGCCGACGGCCGCGGCGATGTCGCCGGTCGCGACCTCCTCGACGTCCTCGCGCCGGATCGCGTGCATCCGGAGGATGCGGCCGATCCGCTCGCGCCGGCCGGTCGTCACGTTGAGGACGGCCGATCCCGCGCGCAGGCGGCCCGAGTAGACGCGGAAGAACGTCAGCTTGCCGACGCCCTGCGGGTCCATCTGGATCTTGAACGCCAGCGCGCTGAACGGCTCGTCGTCGGCCACCTGGCGCACCGCCAGGCTGTGGTCGCGCGGGTTGACGCCCTCGACCGGCGGCATGTCGGCCGGTGAGGGCAGGTAGTCGATGACGGCGTCGAGCAGCGGCTGCACACCCTTGTTGCGCAGCGCGGCGCCGCACAGCACCGGGACGATCTGGCCGGTCACCGTGCCGCGCCTGAGGGCGCCCACCAGCTCCTCGGCCGTGAGCGACTCCTCCTCGAGGTAGCGCTGCATCACGTCGTCGTCGTAGTCGGCGGCGGCCTCGATCAGCTCGCGCCGGAAGTGCTCGACGCGGGGTCGCAGGTCCTCGGGGATCTCCGAGGTCTCGATGTTCTTGCCCAGGTCGTCGGTGTAGACGATCGCGCGCTGGTTCAGGAGGTCGACGACCCCCTTGAACCCGTCCTCGGCCCCGATGGGGATCTGGACCGGCACGGCACGCGCGCCCAGGCGTGTGCGTATGGAGTCGACGGCGGCGTAGAAGTCCGCCCCCATCCGGTCCATCTTGTTGATGAACGCGATCCGGGGGACCTCGTAGTGGTCGGCCTGCCGCCAGACGGTCTCGGACTGCGGCTCGACCCCCGCCACGGCGTCGAAGACGGCGATGGCGCCGTCCAGCACCCGGAGGCTCCGCTCGACCTCGACCGTGAAGTCCACGTGTCCGGGTGTGTCCAAGATATTGATCGCGTGATCGCGCCAGGTGCAGGTGGTCGCCGCGGAGGTGATCGTGATCCCCCGTTCCTTCTCCTGCACCATCCAGTCCATGGTCGCGGCCCCCTCGTGGACCTCGCCCATCTTGTGCAGACGGCCGGCGTAGAACAGGATGCGCTCCGTGGTCGTGGTCTTTCCGGCGTCGATATGCGCCATGATCCCGATGTTTCGGAGCCTCTCCAGGCGAGCCGCACGCTCGATCTGCTTCACGGCAACCACTGCGATGTCTGTGCTTCCTCCAGGAGTGCGAGTATTCCCTAGTAGCGGAAGTGGCTAAACGCCTTGTTGGATTCCGCCATGCGATGCGTTTCTTCCTTGCGGCGGACCGCACCCCCGGTGTTGTTGGCGGCGTCGACGAACTCATGGGCGAGCTTCTCGGCCATACTGCGGCCGTTGCGGCCGCGCGCGAACCGCACGAGCCAGCGGCGCGCAAGCGCCAGCCGGCGCTCCGGCCGGATCTCGATCGGGACCTGATACGTGGCGCCGCCCACCCGGCGTGGCTTGACCTCCAGGAGGGGCGTGGCGTTCCGCAGGGCCTGCTCGAAGACGTCGAGCGGCTCCTTGCGCGCCTGACGGCCCGCGCGGCGCAGGGCGTCGTACATCACGCGCTCGGCGACCGCGCGCTTGCCGTCGTGCATGACGATGTTCACGAACTTGGCGACGGCATCCGAGTTGTAGACCGGGTCCGGCGTGACGGGTCGCTTGGGTGGCTTGTACCTGCGTGGCATCTGCTACCTCGCCGCCTTCTTCTCGCGCTTGGCGCCGTACTTCGAGCGCCCCTGCTTGCGGTTTCGGGCGCCCGCCGTGTCGAGCGTCCCCCTGATGATGTGGTAGCGAACGCCCGGAAGGTCCTTGACGCGGCCGCCGCGGATGAGGACGACCGAGTGCTCCTGCAGGTTGTGACCGATGCCAGGGATGTACGCCGTCACCTCGATGCCGTTGCTCAGCCGCACACGCGCGACCTTGCGCAGCGCGGAGTTCGGCTTCTTCGGTGTGGTCGTGTAGACGCGCACGCACACCCCCCGGCTCTGAGGCGAACCTCTGAGCGCAGGCGACTTCGACTTCTTGACCGCCGGCTTGCGGCCGATGCGAATCAGCTGTTGAATGGTGGGCACGAGTTCTCCCTGTCGGTCCTGTTTCTCCTTCCAGCAGGCATCGGCCGGCTGGAGACAAGCGGTGAGTATACCCGAACCTCACGAATACGTGTCGATGCGGGCACCAGCGCGGCAGTCAGCCGCGACGACTCACCCGAAGTCTACGTTAAGAAGGGACGACGAAGAGCAGACGGGCGAGCGCCGCGTCATCAGTCGGGCGCGGTGTCCTCCACGTCGGACCCCTCGATCGGGAAGAGGATGGTGCTCAGCAGGTGCGGCCGGCGGCCCGGCGCCGGCCCGTTGTCCCACCTGGACGCGAGGGCGCCGGCCAGGTCGGTGATCAGTTCGGTGAGCTCGGCTTTGTCGAGCCAGAGCGGGCGCTGACGGTAGGACACCGCGTCCGCGAGCGGGTCGGCGCCTGGCCGGTGGAGGTACGCGTCGAACTCGGCGAGCAGCGCGGCGATCGCGGCCGCGAAGCCCTGGCGGTGGTCCTCCAGGCTCATCGACGCGGCAGCGTCGGCGTCGATTCTCGGCCGATCGCGGCGCAGCCGGTAGCTGCGTTCGACGGCACCGTGGACCCGCTGTTCGCCGACGACGTCCAGGAACCCCGCCTCGGCCAGCAGACCGACCTGCCGGTACAGCGTCGTTCTCGGGATGTCGGGCAGCGCGGCAGCCAGGTCGGAGGTCGTCCGGTTGCGCGAGCCGGACATGGCGTGCACGATGCGCAGCCGCACCGGGTGCAGCAGCAGTTCGAGGGTGTCCACCCCACTACGATCCCACATCTGGTACTATTTCCAAACTTGGGACCGCAACAACGGCACGCACGGGTACGAGGGATCGCCGGACGGCACATCGACGTGGGTGGGCACCGCATCTACGTCGAGGAATCGGGGCGGGGGCCGGTCTCGGTGGTGTTCGAGGCCGGCCTGGGATTCGGACGGACGTCGTGGGACCCCGTCGTCCCGCTGCTCCGTGACGCCGCCCGCGTCGTCGCGTACGACCGGGTCGGCCACGGCCGCAGCGACCCCGGCGACGGCCAGACGACCGTTCCGGCCATGGCGGCGACCCTGTGCCGGGTGGTCGAGGCGACCGCGCCGGGGCGCCTCGTCCTGGTCGCGCACAGCATGGGCGGGCTCATCGCGCGTCAGGCGGCGCCCTCCCTCGCGTCCAGGCTCGACGGGCTGGTGCTGGTCGACCCGACGCCCGAAACGGCCGCCACGTTCGACGACGTCGGACGCCTCACCCGTCAGCAGGACCGCCTATACCGCATCCTCCAGTTCCTCAGCAGCGTCCCGCCCGCGCGGGGTGCCGTCGCGAGCGCCGGCACGAGGTCATTCCGCCGGGTCTTCTCGCCGGCGACCTACGACACGATCGTCGCCGAGGACATCCGCCCGTCCGCCTTCGCGCAGATGCGTCGCGAGGCCGCGGCGCGGGCCCAGGCCGTGATCGACTTCCGGCGGGAGGCCCCCCGACCTCCGCGCTGCCCGGTGGTGCTCCTCTCCGCGGACCGGGCGCCGGCCGGCGGGGCGAGGTACCTGGCCGACATCCAGGAGCACCAGCGGCGGTACGTCGGCACACTCGATCACGGGCGCTACGAGCTCGTGGACGGCGGGCACATCCTGCAGGCCGAGCAGCCGGAGGTCGTCGCTGCGAGGATCCGGGAGCTGCTGCCCGGCGTCTGAGGGCCGGGTCCGCTTGCCCTGAACGATCGTTCAGAACTATCGTTCAGGGGTGAGCCCGCGGACGGAGACCCGGGAGCGCGTCGTGAGGGCGGCGCTGCAGACGCTGGCCGCCGACGGCTTCCCGGCAACGAGCGCGCGCGCCATCGCCCGGCGCGGGGGCTTCGCGCCCGGCGTCATCTACTACCACTTCGAGGACCTGGAGCACCTGTTCCTGGCCGCGCTCGAGTGGACCAGCGAGCGGCGCCTGGCTCGCTATCGCGAGGAGCTGGCCGGGGTCACCGGCGCCGCGGACCTGCTGCGGCGGCTTCGAGCGCTGTATGCGGAGGATCTCGCCGCCGGGCACGTCGCGGCCGTGCAGGAGCTGGTCGCGGGCGCCGCCTCGTCGCCGCGCCTGGGCCCGGCGATCGTCGAGCGCCTGCGGCCGTGGCTCCGGCTCAGCGAGGAGGTGGCTGGACGGTTCCTGTCGGGCACGCCCCTCGAGCCCGTCGTGCCCGCGTCCGAGCTGGGACTGGCCGTCGTCGCACTGTACCTGGGCATGGAGACGCTGACCCATCTCGACCGCGATCGCGCCGGCGCCGAGTCGCTGTTCGCTGCCGCCGCCCCGGCGGCCGCCCTGTTCGACAGGCTGCTGGGTCACGAAGGAGGAGCGACGGAATGAAGGTGGTGGTGGCCGGAGGGACCGGCATGATCGGCACGGCGCTGACCCGCACGCTCGCCGGCGCGGGAGACGAGGTCGTCGTCCTCACGCGGCGGCCGGTCGGGGAGGTGCGGGGCCTGCCGGGGAGCGCGAGCGCGGTGCGGTGGGACCCGGCGGAGCCGGACGCCCCGTGGTCCGAGGCGCTGGACGGCGCCGACGGCGTGATCAACCTGGCCGGCACGAGCGTGGGCACCCGGCCCTGGACCCCCGGCCGGGTGCGGGAGATCCTCGACAGCCGTCTCCGCGCGACCTCCGCGCTGGTCGCGGCGATGGCCGCGCTGCCCGCCGCGGGCCGGCCGCGAGCGCTGCTCAGCGCGTCGGGCGTCGACTACTACGGCGAGCGCGGCGACGAGACGCTGGACGAGGGGTCGGCGGCCGGCGACGGTGCGGTGCTGGCCCGGGTCTGCGAGCGCTGGGAGGCGGCGGCGCGGGAGGCGGAGCCGCTCGGCGTGCGCGTGGTGCGCCTGCGCACGGGCCTCGTCCTGGCCCGCGACGCTCTGGCGCTGCGCTTGATGGCGCTGCCGTTCCGCCTGTTCGCGGGCGGCCGCACCGGCAGCGGGCGCCAGTGGGTGTCGTGGGTGCACCTGGAGGACGTGGTCGGCCTGTACGGCCTGGCGCTGCGGGACGCGGAGGTGGCGGGCGCGCTGAACGTGACGGCGCCGGATCCGGTTCGCAATGCGGAACTGGCGGCGGAGATCGGGCGCGTGCTGCACCGCCCGGTGTGGCTGCCCCAGCCGGCGCCGCTGCTGCGGCTGGCGATGCAGGGCATGTCGGAGCTGCTGCTGGTCGGGCACCGCGTGCTGCCGGCGGTGGCGCTCGGGCGGGGGTACGAGTTCCGGCAGCCGGCCCTGGCCGACGCGCTGGGCGGTACCTCGCCATGAGCACGCCGGTACGGTGGACGAGGGCACGCTGGCGGAGATCGGCGAGATCGTCAGGATGCTGCTGGGCCTTCCGTAGGCCGGTTCGGCCGCTCGCGAGCGGCGGGACAGATAAAGAAGAGGGGCCGCCCCAGCCGGGAGCGGCCCCTCCGGAGTGCACCGGTCGGAACTAGACCGACAGCATCTCCAGGTCGATCGGCTCCTCCTCCATCATCCGGGCGGCCTGCTCGCGCTGCTTCTTGTAGTAGTCGAGCCCCGTACCGGCCGGGATGAGCTTGCCGATGATCACGTTCTCCTTGAGACCCCGCAGGCGGTCGACCTTGCCGCTGATCGCGGCCTCGGTCAGCACCCGCGTCGTCTCCTGGAACGACGCCGCCGACAGCCACGAGGTGGTGTTCAGCGCCGCCTTGATGAGGCCCAGCAGGACGGTCTGCGCCGTGGCAGGCTCGCCGCCCTCGGCCAGCACCTCCTTGTTGGCCTCCTCGTACTCCCACTGGGACACGATCTCGCCCGGGAGCAGCGACGTGTCGCCGGCCGAGTCGATGCGGACCTTCCGCATCATCTGCCGGACGATCACCTCGATGTGCTTGTCGTTGATGTCCACGCCCTGGGAGCGGTAGACCTTCTGCACCTCGTCCACGAGGAACGTCTGGACCGCCTCCTTGCCCAGGACCTGCAGCAGCTCCTGCGGGCTGATCGAGCCCTCGGTGATCTGCTGCCCCGCCTTGACCGTCACCGTCGTCCCGTCACGCCGCTCCAGCTCCGGCCGGATGCGGACGCCGTGCGGGATCAGGTACTCGCGGACCTCCTCGTCCACCGCGGAGACGCTGATCTCCTTGCGGCCGACGCGAGCGCGGCCCGCGTGCCGGGTGCGGAGGACGGCGCGATCGCCGTCGCGGGCCAGCTCCTGGCCCTCCATCACCTCGGCCCCGTCGGCGACCACGACATCCATCGCGGACTCCAGCGGGTACGAGACCTCGAACTCCTCGCGTGAGGTCACCCGCACCTTGCGGCTGCCCTCCTGGCGGATCACCTCGAGCTCGCCGTCGATCTCGGAGATGATCGCCTTGCCCTTCGGGATGCGCGCCTCGAACAGCTCCTCGACGCGCGGCAGGCCCTGCGTGATGTCCACGCCCGCGACGCCGCCGGTGTGGAACGTCCGCATCGTGAGCTGCGTGCCCGGCTCGCCGATCGACTGGGCGGCGATCACGCCCACCGCCTCGCCGATCTCGACCACCTGCCCGGTCGCCAGGTTGCGGCCGTAGCAGGCGCGGCAGACGCCCTCGCGGGCCTCGCAGGTGAGCACCGAGCGCACCCTGACCGATCCCACCGAACCGGCGATCGCGCGCCGCGCGATCTCGTCGGTGATCGGCTCGCCGGCCGTGGCCAGCACCTTCTTGTCCGACGTCGCGATGTCCTCGGCGGCGATGCGGCCCGCGATCCGATCGAAGATCGGGTCGACCCGCGCCCGCTCGGGGTTCACGCCGAACACCCAGATGCCGTTGCGGGTGCCGCAGTCCTCCTCGCGGACGATCACGTCCTGCGCCACGTCGACCAGGCGCCGGGTCAGGTAGCCCGAGTCGGCCGTTCGCAGCGCCGTGTCCGCCAGGCCCTTGCGCGTGCCGTGCGTGGAGATGAAGTACTCCAGCACGTTCAGGCCCTCGGTGAAGTTGGCACGGATGGGCAGGTCGATGATCCGCCCGGTCGGGTCCGCCATCAGGCCGCGCATGCCGGCCAGCTGGCTGACCTGGTGGACGTCACCGCGGGCGCCGGACGACATCATCATCCAGATCGGGTTGAACCGGTCGAACTCCGTCAGGCTCGCCTGCCGGACGTCCTCGGTCGCCCTCGTCCACAGCTCCACCACCTTGCGGTAGCGCTCGTCCTCGGTCATGACGCCGCGGCGGTACATCCGCTCGACCTCGTTGACCTCCTGCTGCGTCGTCTCCAGGATCGCCGCCTTGGCCGCAGGGTGCGGCACGTCCATGGCCGAGATCGTGAATCCGGCCTGGGTCGCGTACCGGTACCCGACACGCTTGATGTCGTTGACCGCGACCGCGGTCATCTCGCCGCCGTACAGCGTGAACAGCTTCCCGACCAGCTGGCGCAGGCCCTTCTTGTCCAGCACCGTGTTCTGGAAGGTCAGCGGCTCGCGGACGACCGTGGGGTCGTCCGACTCCTTCGGCTGCCGGCCGATGGGGAGCACCTGGTTCATGATGACCCTGCCCGGCGTGGTCACCAGCAGCTCGCCGTCGAGCTTCACGCGGATCCAGTCGTGCAGGTCGACCCGCTTGGCGTTGTAGGCCAGCAGCACCTCGTCCGTGGTCGCGAACGCGGGCAGCTTCCGCGCCTGCTCGCCCGAGGGCGGGTCGGAGCGGACCGCCGTCAGCCAGTAGCAGCCGAGCACGATGTCCTGCGTGGGCGCCACCACCGGCTGGCCGTTGGCGGGGCTGAGCAGGTTGCGCGAGCTCATCATCAGGTTCTTCGCCTCGGCGATCGCCCCCGAGAAGAGCGGCACGTGCACGGCCATCTGGTCGCCGTCGAAGTCGGCGTTGAACGCCGGGCACACCAGCGGGTGCACCTGGATCGCCGAGCCCTCGACCAGGACCGGCATGAACGCCTGGATGCCGAGCCGGTGCAGCGTCGGCGCGCGGTTGAGCAGGACCGGGTGGTCCCGGATGACCTCGTCGAGGACGTCCCACACCGCGTTGTTGCTGCGCTCGACCATCCGCTTGGCCGACTTGATGTTGGTCGTGTAGCCCTTGTTGACCAGCTCGCGCATGACGAAGGGCTTGAACAGCTCCAGCGCCATCTTCTTGGGCAGGCCGCACTCGTGGAGCTTCAGCTCGGGCCCGACCACGATCACCGAGCGGCCCGAGTAGTCCACGCGCTTGCCGAGCAGGTTCTGGCGGAACCGGCCCTGCTTGCCCTTGAGCAGGTCGGAGAGGCTCTTCAGCTTGCGGTTGCCGGTGCCCGTGATGGCCCGGCCTCGCCGGCCGTTGTCCACCAGGGCGTCGACCGCCTCCTGGAGCATCCGCTTCTCGTTGCGGACGATGCTCTCCGGCGCGCCCAGTTCCAGCAGCCGCTTCAGGCGGTTGTTGCGGTTGATCACGCGCCGGTACAGGTCGTTCAGGTCCGACGTGGCGAAGCGGCCGCCGTCGAGCTGGACCATCGGCCGCAGCTCCGGCGGGATGACCGGGAGGACCTCCAGGATCATCCACGTCGGGCTGGCGCCCGACTTGCGGAAGTCCTCGACCACCTTCAGCCGCTTGATCGCCTTCTGGCGGCGCTGGCCGCTGGCCGTGCGCGACTCCTCGCGCAGGCGGTACATCTCCTGGTCCAGGTCGATCTTGGCCAGCAGGTCGCGGACCGCCTCGGCCCCGATGCTGGCGCGGAACGCGCGCCCGAACCGCTCCTGGAAGTCGCGGTACTGCGTGTCGGTCAGGATCTGCTTGACGTGCAGCGCCTCCAGGTCCTGGCGCATCGCGTCCAGCTCCTGCTGGCGCACGTCGAGCTGGTCGCCGAGCGTGTCGCGCTGCTCGGCGGTCGCGTCGGCGATCGCCTGCTCCAGATCGGCCTCGGCCTTCGAGAGCCGGCTCCGCGCCGCGTCCTGAGCGGCCCGGATGTTCGCCTCGACCCGCTCGATCTTCTCCTGGACCTTGCGCAGGGTCGCCTGGGTCATGTCCTCGGCGATCGTCTCGCCCTTGACGATGACGACCTCCTCGTCGTCGTCCGGACCCACGACCAGGTTGCGCTTGGCCTTGGTGCCCAGGCCGCTGCGGATCGTCTCCTGGATCCGCTGGCCCTGCTCGGTCAGCAGCTCGACGGTGTCCTCGTACTCCTTCTGGAGCTGGGCGACCTCGGCCTCGATCTCGTCGCGGAGCTTCCGGTGCAGCTCCTGGTGCTGCGCCCGGATCTCCTCGGCCTTCACGTCGATGGCCCCGCGCAGCCGCACCGCCTCCTCGTCGCTGTCCACGGAGAGGTTCTCCAGCAGCTCCTGCCGGACCTCCTCGTGCAGCTCGGTGACGATGTAGTTGGCGAAGTAGAGGATCTTCTCCAGGTTGCGCGGCGACATGTCGAGGAGCAGGCCCATCCGGCTGGGGATGCCCTTGAAGTACCAGACATGGCTCACCGGCGAGGCCAGCTTGATGTGGCCCATGCGCTCGCGGCGCACCTTGCTGCGGGTCACCTCGACCCCGCACTTGTCGCAGATGATGCCCTTGTAGCGGTAGCGCTTGTACTTGCCGCAGTGGCACTCCCAGTCC
>DASQZW010000165.1:0-4800 GCA_035638495.1 Terriglobales bacterium | reverse complement strand
TGGTAGGGCAGCGCGCCGAGTTCCTTGGCCGCCTGCATGAACGCGCCCGCGTGCCCGAGGAGCTCCCCCTCGGCGTCCGAACTCAGGATGGCGACCGCCTCGCCCTCGTGGACGCCGCATAGCTTCAGCTCCTCGCGGCAGACGTTGACGAAGTCGTAGTTCATGGTTCAGTCCTCCTTCTGGGTAAGAACCGTCTCGACCAGGGCCAGATCGGCCAAGAAGCTGAGGTCATCAGCGGCAAGCCCGACGAACTGCACGCCCACGGGCAGGCCGTCGCCGCGCCGGTACGCCGGGACGTTCGCGGCCGGCAGCCCGAGCAGCGTCCACGGGCGGCACATGACCGGATCCCCGGTGAATGCCAGGCCCTCGGGCGCAGCTCCCAGGGCGCTGGGGGCGAGCACCAGATCGGCGGCGACCGCCAGCGGCGCCAGCAGCCTCCGCGCCTCCTCCCGCGCCTCCAGCGCCGCGAGGTACTTCGTGGCGCTGCACAGATCCCCCTGCTCGATGACCGCCTGTGCGCTCTCGGAGATCTGCGCCACCCGGTCCCCGAGGCGCGCACGCAGGTTCTTCGCTACCTCGACCGCCATGACGGTTCCGTGATGCGCAGGCAGATGCCGCCAGGACGGCGGCATCGGCATTTCCCGCACGTCCCAGCCCTGACCCGAAAGCCGTCTGGCGACGAACCGGAGCGCGTCGTGGACCTCCTGGTCACAGGCGCCCCATTCGTCCACCGCGAGGACGGCGACCGCGGGCGGGCGACGCCGGAAGGGAGGCTGCCGGTCGCCGTCCGGCGTCGCGGTCGCCCTGGTCTGCAGTGCGCCGTAGAGCACCATGAGGTCGGCGGCGCAGCGCGCGAAGAGCCCGACGGTGTCCAGCCGCTCGGACAGGAGCCAGATCCCCGCGGTCGATGCCCAGCCCCGCGACGGCTTGAAGCCGTAGACGCCGCAGTACGCGGCGGGCCGCACGACCGACCCGGCCGTCTGGGTGCCGAGCGCAACCGGCACCATGCCGGCCGCGACGGCAGCGGCCGAGCCGCTCGAGGAGCCACCGGGCGTCCGGCTGCCATCGACCGGGTTGCGGGTGCGGGTGGGATGGAACAGGGCGAACTCGGTCGACTCGGTCTTGCCGAGGACCAGCGCCCCGGCCCGGCGCAGCGCCGCGACCACGTCGGCGTCGGCGGACGGCCGGTGATCGGAGAAGAGCGGGGAGCCGTAGGCCGTGGGGAGATCCGCGGTGTCGATCACGTCCTTGACGCCGACCACCAATCCCTGGAGCGGCCCGGCCACCCTGTCGTCGAGCTCCTTGGCCCGGCTTCGCACCGCGTCGCCGTCGATGACCCGGAAGGCGCCGATCGCGCCATCCAGTTCGCGCACCGCCTCCAGGTAGCCCGCGGCGACGTCGCTCACCGAGGCCGCGGACGTGGCGACGGCCGCGATCGCCTCCGTGCCGGTCTGCGGCGGCGCGTTCACGGGGCCTCGTCTCCCGGCCGCCGGCTGGCGAGCCGGTCGAGGATGTGGCCGACCGCGTCCAGGTTCGGGCCCGCGGCCGCCGGGCGCGCGGTGCCAGCGGTTATGGGCCGGACCTGGAGCGTGAACAGGGCCTCCTCGCCCACCATGCCCGCGGTGGAACCGATCGCCCACTCCACGTCCAGGCCGCGGCCGAGCTTGGCCTCGAGGTCGCGCGCCAGCGCGAGGAGCGCCATGACCTGCTCCTCGCCGATCGACCAGGCCCGCTGGCGCCCGTCATCGACAGGCAGGGTCAGCACGCTCCTGCCGCCTGGCGCCAGGCGGTGCTCGAACGGCTTCGCGCCGATCCGCGAGTCATGAACCTGGCCGGTGATCCGGTTCACCTCGAACAGGTCCGGGGTCACCTCGCCGCCGACGACGGCCTCGCCCAGCCCGTAGCTCGACTCGATGACGACGAGCGACCGGTCACCGGTGCGGGGATGCTGGGTGAACATCACGCCGGCGGCCCGGGCGTCCACGAGTTCCTGGACGATCACCGCCACGCCGTCGTCCGCCGTCTCGATCTGGCGCGCGGCCCGGTAGGAGCCGATCTGGGGCTCGAAGGCGGCGATCCAGCACTGCTCGACCTGCTCAAGCACCTCCTCGACGCCCGAGGCGCCGAGGTAGGTCCGGAACTGCCCGGCGCAGCTCGCCTCGGTCGAGTCCTCGATCGTGGCGCTCGAGCGGACCGCGACCGTGAGCGCGGCGCCGCGGCGGTCGCATAGGGCCAGGTAGTTGTCCCCGATCGCTTCGCGCATGGCGGGGCTCAGCCCTCGCGCCCCGGACGACACGTAATCCCGGTAGGCCGCCGCGGTGATGACGAACGAGGCGGCGACGTGCTGGCCGGTACGCAGCAGCGAGCCAAGACCGACCGCCTTGCCGCCAACGCTGCCGACGTGCTCCGGCAGGCAGGATTCGGTGGCGACCACGTATCCCGGATCGAGGGTCGCCCCGGCCGGTGGCTGGCCGTGCAGGCCAGTCACGAGCTTGCCGCCTTGCCGTTCACGCGCCGGCCGCCCCGCTGCTCACGTGCCGACCGCCCCAGCCGCGGCTACCCCGGCCCGTTCGAGGATCGTCACGACGCCCGTGTTGCCATCGACCCGCAGCCGGTCGCCCGTGTGCACGACCTGTGTCCCAACCCCGGTGGCGGCGACCGCGGGCAGCCGGTACTCACGCGAGACGATCGCGGCATGCGACATGATCCCGCCGCCATCGGACACAGCCGCGGCGATGCGGGCGAACACGATCGACCAGCTCGGCGCCGTGAGCGGGCATACCAGGATCTCGCCGTCGATGAGCTCGTCCAGTTCCTCCACCCGGCGCACGACCCGGGCCACGCCCTCAGCCACGCCGGGCGAGACGGCGAGGCCGGCGAAGCTGTTGCCCACGCCGTCACCGTCCTCGGCGGCCAGCCAGCGGTTGATCGTGTCGCTGTTGATGCCGAACAGCGTCACGGTGATCGGCTCGGTGATCGTCTCCGGCGGCACGCCGAGGGCGGGCGGAGGGTTCCACTTCTCGAGCGCGGCGTGGATCTGGCGGCGCCGCGCGACCTCGGCGCGCCAGGTGTACTCGCTGCGCGTCGGCACGCCGAGCGCCCACCGCGCCTCGGCCTCGTAGAGCACCCGGTACACCTCGTACCGGTGCAGGAAGAAGATGTCGTCGTCGGCGTCGAGCAGTCCGGCGGCGACCAGGACCGCGCCCAGCTCGCGTGCCTTGTTGAAGAAGATCGAGTGGTGCCAGTGCTCGACGTAGAAGTTGTGGTTCTCGACGAACGGGAACACCTGGCGCGACAGCGCCAGCAGGCCGTCGAAGGCTGCCGCGTCCTCGTCGTCGAGTAGGTCGCGGTAGCCCCCCGCGAGGCGCTCGCGCTCCTCGCGCAGGGCCTCGAGCGGGCGGGACAGATCCTCACCGCGCTCGACGCGGCCCACATAGTCGGCCAGCGCGGCGAACGGCGGGCGCATGTCGTCGATCCAGGCGCGTTTGGCGTGACAGTAGCCCGAACCCGTCGTGTAGTAGAACCAGGGGTCCTTGACGGCCTCGAGTTCGTCAAGCCACTGGCGGCCCGCTTGGCTCCCCCGCAGCTCGGCGACAACCGCATCCGGCGCCGCACCCGATTTCAGCGCGCCGCCGACACCGAGTTCCACCGCGCGCGCGGCGAGCCTGCGCAGCTCGGCGTCGGGCCGGTACAAGATGACATCGATCCCCGCCACCATCCTCGCCACCAGGTCGTCGGTGATGGCGGGGAAGTGGCCCTTGCAGTACTCCAGGAACGTGAGGTAGGCCCCGTACGAGAGGTTCAACATCTCGAAGTGGTAGTAGGCCATCTCGTGCATGTTTTCCAGGTAGCGGCTGTACGTCGAGAGCAGGTCGAACGCAGTGGTGGTGCCGCGATGGCTCAGCACCGTCTCGGTGGGCTCGCGCTCCGGCAGCGGCTCGAAGCGGATGGCCTTCAGCCGGTCGATGCAGTCCTCGGCTTTCGCCACCCAGTTGTCGTAGATGTCGTCCCAGTGGTCGAAATAGTGCCGGGCGCGCTCGAGGAAGACGGGCTCCCGCTCGGCGGCCATCGCCGGGTCGTCGATGACGTTCGGGCTCAGGTAGAGGTAACCGTTGACGATCCGATGCTCGATGCCGAGGGCTGTCGGCAGATTCCAGACCCGGGTCGTGTACTGGTTGAGGGAGACGAGCCAGCTCTCCGGCATCATCAGGTCGAACGGGTAGAGCGGCTCGGGGTTGTGCATCTGGTCGAAGAACCAGAGCTTCTGCTCGTCCCGCTTCCGGAGCTCGTCGCCGAACAGCAGGTACGAGGGGTACATGGACTCCCATCCCTCCGCGCCCGGCGGTGTCTGGATGTCGAAGGGACTACGGAAGGATCGTTGGCCCTGGTTCATTCCCGCCCCTCTGGCTCGGCTCGCTGCGGGCTTGGTCCCGGCCCCCGGCGCGGTAGCGGCTGTGGAAGCCGCGGACACGAGTGGGCCTTTAGGGCCATGGTTGATCATGATTGACGGCCTGGTCCGAAAAGGGAAGCCAAGTGTTCCGTGATAAGGAACGGCGTTCCGCCTACGGGAACCAGTCGGCCAATAGCCAGACGGTGCCCCGAGCCGGGCTCGCGGACGGCCCGAGACGCCCCGGGGACCGCCCGGATCAGCGGTAGTCGGAACCGCTCCACCAGGCCGATTCGACGCTCATCAGCTGGATGGCAGCGGCCTTCACGCGCCGGGCGACCTGGCTGATATGCGTCCCCGATATGCGCGGCTCCGGCCCGGCGACCGAGATCGCCGCGCGGGCGACCCCGGTC
>DASQZW010000164.1:0-2306 GCA_035638495.1 Terriglobales bacterium | reverse complement strand
TTCGACTCGTGGAACGCCGACCGGGCCATCCTCTACCGGCGCCAGGAGCGCATCCCAGCGGACCTGGGCACCGCCGTGAACGTGGTGGCGATGGTGTTCGGCAACCTCGGTGACGACAGCGGTACCGGGGTGGCGTTCACTCGCGACCCCGGTACCGGCGCGCAGGGCGTCTACGGCGACTACCTGCAGAACGCGCAGGGCGAGGACGTGGTGGCCGGCATCCGGAACACGGTGCCCCTGCAGGACCTGGAGCACATCGACAAGGCGTCCTATGACCAGCTCATGCAGATCATGCAAACGCTGGAGACCCACTACAAGGACCTGTGCGACATCGAGTTCACCATCGAGCGCGGCAAGCTATGGATGCTGCAGACCCGGGTCGGCAAGCGCACCGCGGCGGCGGCGTTCCGGATCGCCACCCAGCTGGTGAACCAGGGGCTGATCGACATGGACGAGGCGCTCAGCCGGGTCAGCGGCGACGAGCTCGCCCGCCTGATGTTCCCCAGGTTCGACACCACCGGCGAAGTCACGCTGATCACCAGGGCAATCAGCGCCTCGCCCGGCGCGGCAGTCGGCAAGGCGGTCTTCGACTCCGCGCGGGCGGTCGAGCTCGCCGACACCGGGGAACGCGTCATCCTCGTCCGGCGCGAGACCAACCCCGACGACCTGCACGGCATGATCGCCGCCCAGGGCATCCTCACCAGCCGGGGCGGCAAGACCAGCCACGCGGCGGTGGTCGCCCGCGGCATGGGCAAGACCTGCGTCTGCGGGGCCGAAGAACTCGAGGTCGACACCAAGGCCGGGCGGTTCACCGCGTCAGGCGGCGTCACCGTGCGGGAAGGCGATGTGATCTCCATCGACGGCACCTCCGGCGCGGTGTACCTGGGGGAGGTCCCGGTCGTCGCGTCCAACGTCGTGCAGTACTTCGAGGGCGAGCTCGCACCCGACACGGACGAGCTCGTGCACGCGGTGCACACGATCATGGTGCACGCGGACGCCAAGCGCCGCCTCGGCGTGCACGCCAACGCGGACAACGGCCCGGACTGCGCGCGAGCCCGCCGGTTCGGCGCCAGCGGCGTCGGCCTGGTCCGCACCGAGCACATGTTCCTCGGCGAGCGCCGCCAGCTCGTCGAGCGCCTGATCCTGGCCACCACCGACGACGAGCGCCAGGCGGCGCTCGACGCCCTGGAGCCGCTGCAGCGCGGCGACTTCGTCGAGATCCTCGAGGCGATGGACGGCCTGCCGGTCACGATCCGGCTGATCGACCCGCCGCTGCACGAGTTCCTGCCCGACCTGACCGACCTGAGCGTCAAGGTCGCGCTGGCCGGCGACGGCGCCACCGAGAAGGATCGCAAGCTGCTCGAGGCGGTGCGCCGCCTGCACGAGCAGAACCCGATGCTCGGCCTGCGCGGCGTCCGGCTGGTGCTCGTCATCCCCGGCCTGCTCGACATGCAGGTCCGCGCGATCGCCGGGGCCGCCGCCCAGCTCGCGAAGGCGGGCCGCGACCCGAAGCCGGAGATCATGATCCCGCTGACCGCGAGCGTCCAGGAGATGGAGATCAGCCGGGAACGGGCCGAGAAGGTGCTGCGCGAGGTCGCGGCGGGGACCGGCGTGCAGGCGGACATCCCGATCGGCACGATGATCGAGGTGCCGCGGGCCGCCGTGACCGCGGGCGAGATCGCCCGGTCGGCGGAGTTCTTCTCCTTCGGCACCAACGACCTGACGCAGATGACCTGGGGATTCTCCCGCGACGACGTCGAGGGAGCGTTCTTCAGCCGGTACATCGAGCTGGGCATCTTCGGCGTCTCGCCGTTCGAGACGATCGACACAGAAGGCGTGGGCCGGCTCGTGAGGATCGCCACGACCGAAGGCCGGGCTGCCCGGCCTGACCTGCACCTCGGGGTCTGCGGCGAGCACGGCGGCGATCCCGCGTCGGTCTGGTTCTTCCACGAGGTGGGCCTGGACTACGTGTCCTGCTCACCGTTCCGCGTCCCGATCGCCCGGCTGGAGGCGGGCCGGGCCTCGGTCGCGACCACTGGCAGCGACACTAGGTGAGTGGCCTATAGTTCGCATGACGCCGAGCGCTGGGCGGTTGAGCCGCCCAAGCGCACCGGCCGCACACAGTTCCAGCGCGATCGCGCGCGCGTTCTGCACAGCTCGGCGCTGCGCAGGCTAGCCGCGAAGACGCAGGTCGTCGAGGTCGGATCGAGTGATTTTCCCAGGACCCGGCTGACCCACTCACTGGAGTGCGCGCAGATCGGCCGGGAGCTCGGCGCGGCGCTCGGCTGCGACCCGGACCTGGTGGA
>DASQZW010000163.1:0-14082 GCA_035638495.1 Terriglobales bacterium | reverse complement strand
TGGTCATCCCGCTGCTGACGGAACTCTGAGCCACTATCCTTCCGGACCATGTCCTCGCCACCTCGGCGCCCGACCGATCGCTCGGACGCCAACGAGATCGCCGACTTCGCGCCCCTCGTGGCCCTCGCGGGCCGCATCGTGGATGCGCTCGCAGGGGAACGGTCAGGGCCGCGTGCCCGGCCTCATTCGTCGTCGTCCTCGTCGACCGGCTCGTTCCAGTTCTCGACCCAGTCCTGGAGCAGGCCGTCGAGCACGATCTCGTACGCGTCGTCGCGGTGCTCCGCCGGCGCTGCCGCTGCCGCCGCTGCCGCGGCGCGCACGAAGTCCGAGAGGCTGGCCGCGTCGCCGTCCTCGAGGTCGCCCGTCTCGTTCTCGATCCGGTCCCTGATGACCGCGGTCAGGACCGCGCGGTAGGTCGGGCCGCGCCAGGCCGTCGGGGACCCGGGCGGGAGCGCGTCCACGATGCGGGCCGCCAGGGCCACGACGGGCGCGAAGTCGGCGATCTCGTTGGCGTCCGCCCGGTCGGTCGGGCGCCGAGGTGGCGAGGACATGGCGCGAAGGATAGTGCGCCGGGGCGTCAGAGCTCCGTCAGGAGTGGGATGACCATCGGACGCCGCCTCGTGCGCTTCCACAGCACGCGAACCACGGCGTCGTGGATCGCCTCCTGCAGGATCGTCGGGTCGGGGCGCCGGCCCATGCCGGCGACCGCTCCAACGATCGCCTCCCGCGCCTCGCCCATCAGCTCGTCGGACAGCTCCGGGTCGATGAACCCCCGCGTGATCAGCTCGGGACCGGTTCGCAGCGCACCCGTGTCCCGGTCGATGCCCACCGTGGCCACGAGCATCCCGTCGCTGGCCAGCTGTCGGCGGTCGCGCAGCACCACCTGTTCGACGTCGCCGATCCCCAGGCCGTCTACGAACACGAAGCCCGCGACGCTCTCGTCGTTCGCGTGGATGGAGTCGGGCGTCAGCTCGACCACTCGGCCATCCTCCAGCACGAGGACGCGGTCCGCCGGGATGCCCTCCGACAGCGCCAGGTCGGCGTGGTGCCGGAGCTGGCGGTACTCGCCGTGCACCGGGATGAAGAAGCGCGGCCGCACCAGTCGCAGCATCTCGCGCAGCTCGCCGCGGTGGGCGTGGCCCGACACGTGCACGTGCTCGTACTCCGGGTAGAACACGCGCGCCGCGCCGTTCCGGTAGAGGTTGTCGATCGTGTGGTGGACGAGGCGCTCGTTGCCCGGGATGGGCCGCGCCGAGATGATCACCCAGTCACCCTCGCGCACGTTCACGAGCGGATGCCGGCGGGCGGCGAAGCGCGACAGGGCGGACATCGGCTCGCCCTGGCTGCCCGCCGTCAGCAGCACGAGCCGCGGGTCGTCCGTGACGTCCTCCAGCCGTGCGACCAGGCCGTCGGGCACCTCCAGGTGGCCCAGCTCGCGGGCGGTGGCGAACGCGTTGCGCAGGCTGCGCCCGGCCAGCGCGACGCGCCGGTCGTGCTCTGCGGCGAGGCGCACGGCGAGCTGGATGCGATGGATGTTCGACGCGAACGTGGCGACGACGATCCGGCCCGGCGCCTCGTCGAAGATGCGCTCGAAGCGCGGCAGCAGCTCGCGCTCGGAGCCGCTGAAACCCTCCCGTTCCGCGTTCGTGGAGTCGCTGAGCAGCAGCAGCACGCCCTGGTCGCCGAGCCGGCGGAAGCGCTCGACGTCCGTGCCGTGGCCCCAGGGCGGGTCCTGCTCGAGCTTGAAGTCGCTGGTGTAGACGACGCGCCCGATCGGGGTGTCGATGGCCAGCCCCGCCGCGTCGGGGATGCTGTGGCAGACCGCGATGGTCTCCACGCGGAACGGCCCGAGCTGGACCCGGTCGCCGAGCCGCACCACCCGGAGGTCCGCCTCGCGCAGCACGCGGTGCTCGCGCAGTCGGGGCTTCGCGAGTCCGAGCGTGATCGCGGTGCCGTAGACCGGCACGTTCAAGCGCTTCAGCAGGAAGGGCAGGCCGCCGATGTGGTCCTCGTGGCCGTGGGTGAGGAAGATGCCGAGCACCCTGCGGCCCGGGTCGAGCAGGTAGGCGGGGTCCGGGAGCACCAGGTCGACCCCGAGCATCTCCTCGTGCGGGAACATCAGGCCCGCGTCGACGACGAGCACCTGGTCCTCCCACTCGAGGGCCCACATGTTCAGGCCGACCTCGCCGAGGCCGCCCAGCGGGATGTAGCGAAGCGATGCCAATGTCAGGTCAGCGGGAGCTGCTCCTGCTCCGCCGCAGGTCGCGACACCGCTGGATCGGGCTCCGGCGCCGGCGGTGGGAGCAGCCGGTCGAGGTACTCCCGCACCCGGTCGAAGTCACGCTGGAGGTCGGCGAGCAGCGCGCCGTTGTGTAGCGCCGCCGCCGGGTGGTAGCAGGGCATGAACGCCACGCCGGAGCGCATGAAGATCTGGCCGTGCACGCGCGAGATCCCGCCGACGCCGGGCAGCATCCGCTCGAGCGCGTGGCGGCCCAGGACCAGCACCGCCTTCGGCCGCACCAGCGCGAACTGCTGGCGCAGGTAGGGCAGGCACGCCTCCGCCTCGTTGGGCATCGGGTCCCGGTTCATCGGGGGCCGGCACTTCAGCACGTTCGTCACGAACACGTCCTGCCGGCTCAGGCCGATCTGCGCCAGCAGCGTGTCGAGCAGCTTGCCGGCCGCGCCCACGAACGGATGGCCCTGGAGGTCCTCGTTGGCGCCCGGCGCCTCGCCGACGATCATGATGTCGGCGTGCGCCGGGCCCGTGCCGGGGACGGCCTGCGTGCGCGTCGCGTGCAGGCCGCACAGCGTGCACGCGCGAATGCGCGCGTGCAGGTGCTGCAGATCGGAGGCGGGGTCAGCCGACGTGGGCGCCCACCTTCAACGAGACCAGGTCACCGCCGGCCCGGATCGCCGCCAGGACGCGGTCGAGGTCGGCCGGCGGCAGCGGCACCAGCGGGAGCCGGAACGGACCGGCCGGGAAGCCCAGCGCGTTGATGGCGGACTTCAGCGGCACCGGGTTGGGCGCCGTCGTCATCAGCGCCTGCATCACCGGCAGGAGGCCGTGGTGGATGCGGCGCGCCTCGGCGGCGCGGCCGGCCGCGAACGCCTCGATCATCGCCTTCATCGCCGAGCCGGCGATGTGGGAGATCACGCAGATCACCCCGTAACCGCCGACCGCCAGGAGCGGCAGCGTGAAGTTGTCGTCGCCCGACCAGACGCGGAACCCCTCGGGGGCGCCGGCGCAGACGAAGCCGATCTGGGTGATGTCGCCGCTCGCCTCCTTGACGCCGATCACGCCGGGCAGTTCGGCGCAGCGGAGGGTGGTCGCCGCGGTCATGTTGATGCCCGTGCGGCCCTGGATGTTGTACATGATCACCGGGCCGGCCTCGGAGATCGCGCGGAAGTGCTGGTACATGCCCTCCTGGGGCGGCTTGTTGTAGTACGGCACGACGCACAGGAGCGCGTCGGCGCCGGCCGCCATCGCGCGCTCCGACAGGTGCACGGAGTGGCGGGTGTCGTACGTCCCCGTGCCGGCCACCACGTTCCGGTCGGGGAGCGCCTCGCGCACCGCCCGGACGAGCTCGATCTTCTCGTCGTCGCTCAGCGTCGGCGACTCGCCGGTCGTGCCGGCCACCACCACGCCGTCCGATCCGTCGTCGCAGAGCAGGCGGGCCAGCCGCTGCGCGGCGTCCAGGTCCACGGCGCCGTCCTCCCGGAACGGCGTCAGCATCGCGGTCAGGAGCCTGCCGATCTCAGGCATGGCGCACCACTCCCTTCTCCAGTCCGATGGTTCCCATTTCCAGGGCGCGCTCGGCGATCTGCACCATGTTCAGCGCCGCGCCCTTGCGCAGGTTGTCCGACACGAGCCACATCGCGAGGCCGTGGCGGGTCGACGGGTCCCGCCGCACGCGGCCGACGAAGACGTCGTCCGTCCCGGCCACGTCCGCGGGCGTCGCGTAGTCGTGATCGGCGGGGCCGTCCTGCACGACCACGCCGGGCGCGGCCCGCATGATCGCCCGCGCCTCGTCGGCGCCGAGGTCGCGCTCGGTCTCGACGAAGACGGCCTCGCCGTGGCCGACCGGCACCGGGACGCGGACGCAGGTGGCCACCACCCGCAACCGGGGCTGGCGCAGGATCTTGCGCGTCTCGGCGGCGATCTTGACCTCCTCCTCGTTGAAGCCGCCGTCCTCCATGGGCCAGCCGCCGGGGACGACGTTCATGGCGAGGGGATCCGGGTACACGCGGGCCTCCGGGTCGCGGCCATCCGCGACCGCGCGGGTCTGGTCCCAGAGCTCGTCGACCAGCGGCCGGCCGGCGCCCGACGCCGACTGGTACGTGGAAACGACGACCCGCTCGAGACCGGCGGCCCGGCGCAGCGGCTCGAGCACGACCGCGAGCGGGATCGCGCAGCAGTTGGGATTCGCGACGATGCCCTCCGCCGCCCGGATGTCGTCGCCGTTCACCTCGGGCACCACGAGCGGGACGCCCTCGGTCATGCGCCACGCCGAGCTGTTGTCGATCACCAGTGCGCCTGCCGAGACGGCGACCGGGGCCAGGGCCCGCGACGCGCCCGCGCCGGCGCTGAAGAGCGCCAGGTCCACGCCGTCGAAGGAGCGCTCGCCGAGCACCTCCACCGGCACCGTGCCGCCGTTCCAGGCGACCTCGCTGCCCGCCGAGCGCTCCGACGCGAGCGCCTTCAGCCTGGCCACCGGGAACTTCCGCTGCTTCAGGACGCGGAACAGTTCCTGGCCGACCACACCGGTGGCGCCCACGACGGCAACGTGCAATCCTCGGTCTGGGCTGAGCATGTGCAGGAGTTTACCGGTCGGTGCCGTGCGGTTCCCGCAAGGGCGCCAGGCGTAACAGCGCATCCAGGCCGCGGTAGAAGCGCGGCTCGGCCACGATGCTCCTGATCGCCAGCATCACGCCAGGCGCGTAGCACTCGCGGCTGGTCGTGCGGTGAGTGACGCTCAGCGTCTGGCCGGGCAGCCCGAACAGCACCTCCTGGTCGGCGACCAGGCCCGGCAGCCGGACCGAGTGGACGCCGACGCCGCCCTCCTCCCCGCCCCGTGTGCCCGGCATGGTCACCTTCTCGGGCCGGTTGTACGAGAAGGTGCCGCGAGCGGCGAGCCGGCGCGCCGTCGCCAGCGCGGTGCCCGAGGGCGCGTCCGCCTTGCCGGCGTGGTGCATCTCGATCACCTCGACCGCGTCGAAATACGGCGCGGCCAGCTCGGCCAGGTACATCATCAGCACGGCCCCGACCGCGAAGTTGGGCGCCACGATGCCGCCCACGCCGGCTGCCGCGCAGGCCGCCTCCAGGCGGTCCACTGCCTCGGCCGCGAGGCCGCTGGTGCCGACGATGGGCGCGGCGCCGGCGCCGGCCGCGGCGAGCGCGTTCTCGAGCGCCGCCGACGGGTGCGTGAAGTCGACCAGGGCGTGCGGGCGCCGGTCGCGGAGGAACGCGGCCAGGTCGTCTTCGCGGCCGACCCCGCCCACGTACTCGACGTCCGGTGCGCCCGCCAGCGCCGGAGCCAGAGCCGAGCCGGTCTTCCCCCGGTGTCCGGCGAGCGCGACCCGGATGGTCACAGGTCGAGGCCGGCCAGGCCGTGCATGCCCAGGGTCAGCGAGATCTCGCCGCCGTGGTGCAGGTCGTGCTCCGCGACGTGCCAGACGATGAACTGACGCGTCTCGGCCGGTCGGTGCGGAAACGGCTGGAACGTCGCGTCCAGGTCGGCCTCCGTCCAACGGCCGAGGCACTCGGCGAGACACGACCAGCTGCGCCCGAGCGCGTCGACGATCTCGGACGCCCCGCGCGTCTCCGAACCCTCGTTCTCGTCGAAGTCGACGAGGTCGGCCAGCGTCGGGCCGCCCTCGCCCATCCAGGAGTTGAACCACCAGGCGCGAGCGGCGACGATGTGGTTGGCGATGGTCCGGATCGGCCAGAGGCCGGGGGCCGCGCGCAGCGACAGCTGCTCGGCATCGAGCGGGGCCAGGGCGTTCTCCAGCAGTTCGTTGTACTGGGCCCAGCCCGAGTGGTGGACGGAGAGCGGCGCGGACATCGGGCCAGTCTATGCCCTCACTCCAGGTAGTCGCGAAGCCTCCGCGACCGGGAGGGGTGGCGCAGCTTGCGCAGGGCCTTGGCCTCGATCTGGCGGACGCGCTCGCGGGTGACGCCGAAGCGCTTTCCCACCTCCTCGAGGGTGCGCTGGTGACCGTCGAGCAGGCCGAAGCGCAGCTGGAGGACCCGGCGCTCGCGGGGGGTCAGGGTGTCGAGGACGCTCTCCATCTCGTCACGCAGGACGACGAGCGAGGCCACGTCGGGCGGCGCCGCCGCATCGCGGTCCTCGACGAAGTCGCCGAGGCTGGAGTCCTCCTCTTCGCCGATCGGGGTCTCCAGGGACACCGGCTCCTGCGAGACGCGCACGATCTCGCGCACCCGCTCGGCCGTCAGGCCCATCTCCTCGGCGATCTCGTCGTCGGTCGGCTCGCGGCCCAGTTCCTGCAGCAGGCGGCGGGAGATGCGGACCAGCTTGTTGATCGTCTCGACCATGTGCACGGGGACGCGGATCGTGCGCGACTGGTCGGCGATGGCGCGGGTCACGGCCTGCCGGATCCACCACGTGGCGTACGTGGAGAACTTGTAGCACTTGTTGTAGTCGAACTTCTCGACCGCCCGGATCAGTCCCAGGTTGCCCTCCTGGATCAGGTCCAGCAGCGACATGCCGCGCCCGATGTACTTGCGCGCGATGGACACGACGAGCCGCAGGTTGGCCTCGGTGAGGTGCTGCCGGGCCGCCCAGTCGCCGGCCTCGATCCGGGTCGCGAGGTCGACCTCCTGCTGCGCCGTCAGGAGCCCGACGCGGCCGATCTCCTTCAGGTACATGCGCACCGGGTCGTCGATGGCGGTCATCTCCATGGCCTCCATCGCGAGCGCGACCTCCTGGTCGCCCTCGTCGGCCTCGTCGAGCTCGCGCTCGGCGTCCGACACGACGATGCCCATCTCCTCGAATGCGCGGAAAACCCGGAACAGGTCGTCCGGCTCGGCCACCAATTCGGGAAAGCCCTCGAGAATCTCGTCCGGGGTGAGGGAGCCCTGCTCCTTGCCCCTGACGATCAGCGCCTCCGCCTGCGAGAGGAGCAGATCCTCGAGCCGGGTCTGGCTGCGCTCCTGGGCCCGCGTGCTCTTCACCTGAGCGTTCATCTTAGATTATATACTACTTTCCGGTCGTAATTGCAACTGCCTGTGGTTTTGCGCATCCGCTGCCATCGGTCCCGGTGCGCGGTTCCCGGGCCTCTAGATTCGCATGTCGGTGCCGTTGTGCGAGTCGCAGGACCCGATCAATCCCCGAGCAGTTCGCCCGCACCGCGGATGGCCGCCGCCAGGCGATCGGCGTCGCCCGCACTCTCCAGCACCGCCAGCAGCGGTGCGCGGCCGGCCTCCCGCATCGCGCGGACCGTGCCCAGCGCCTGCGCGTGCAGGAACCGCGCCGGGTAGTCGCCGGCGGCCACGGCCTCCGTGCGGCGCACCAGCACGCGCAGCGAGAGCACCCCCGGCGGCCCGTCGGTCTCGCTCTGCTCCGTGGAGTGGTAGTCGCGCGGACCCCAGCGGAGCTTCACCGGCCGCCGCAGGACCCGGTTCCCCAGGCGCAGCGCCTCGGCGCGAACCGGCTCCCACGCCGCGTCGTCGGGGTCGGCGTTGATCGTGAGGTCGAGGTACGCGACCCCGGGCCGCTCCATCGCCGCGCGGATCGCCGCGGCCACCGCGGCCGCCGGGTCGGTGGAGCCGGCCGCGATCGCCAGGTCCGCGGGCGGCTCGGGCAGCGGCCCCGCGGCCGTGCGCAGCTCGCGGGCGTGCCGCTTGTACGCCTCGACCGCCGGCTGGCCGGCGAACGTGATGCCGCGCAGCCAGCCGAGCAGCGCCACGGCCAGGTCCCAGCCCAGGAAGAAGCGTGCCGCCACGGCCAGCCGGCCTCCCAGGTCGGTCGCGCCGTCCAGGCGGAGCGTGGCGCACGGCCGCGTCGTGGTCCGGCCGCGCGCCCCACCCTCGTCCACGCGCAGGACCGCGTGCCGGTCGGGCCAGCCGGCCGCCGCGGCCAGGTCCTGCCCGTGGAAGACCAGCAGGCCGCGGCCGCCCTTGCCCAGGCTCTCCTCCACGACCTGCTCCACCCATGGCCCCAGCGAGCGCCAGCGCTCGGGGAGGTCCAGCACGAGCATGTCGCGACCCTCGGTCAGCTGCGCGTCGAGCCATGCGGCCAGGCGCACGAACGGGTCGCGCACCGCGAGGGCGTCCCGCTCGGCCGCGTCCAGCGCCCGCGACAACCGGCTCTCGGCCTGGCACCTCTCCAGCACGGCGCGGAGCCCGGTGGAGCCGAGCGCGAGCGCCGCGGGGAGCAGGAACACGCGCGTCGCGGGGGCGCTCATCCGCCCCGGGGTGTGGCTCTGGCCGTCGAGCTGGAGGTCGACCCGGCGCATGCCGCGCATCTCGGCGAACTCGTCCAGCGACGAGCCCGGCAGCGTCATCACGGCGACGTGCCGCTCGGGCCGGGCGATCTCGCGCTCGTGGAGGAGCGCGTCGAACCACTCCAGGTGCGTGACCGGCTCCTCGGACGTCATACCCATGCTCACGCCGAGCATGGCGGTCCGTTCCAGGCCGGCCCCGAGGCCGCCGCCGGCCGAGGAGATGGCGGCCAGCACGCGGTTGAGCGCGCCCGGGTCGGTGGAGTCGAGCGGCAGGACCGCCGGGCGGGCCCCGTCGAGCAGGCCGGCGCCTCGCAGCGCGTGGACCGTCTGGACGGACCCTCCCATGCCCGACCACACGAGGCGCTCGGCACCGGCGGCCAGCGAGGCCGCCAGCTCCTCCACGCCCGCGAGGGCCGGCCCGTCCAGCGCGCGCGAGACGCCGTCGACCCAATCGAGCTTGACGTCGCCGGCCTCGGTGGCCAGGTCGGCCATGCGCCCCCGCCGCTCCAGGAGCTGCCCCAGCGCGTCCTCGTCGCGCAGCCGCCGCAGCGCGGGGTCGATCCCGCGCGCCTCCGCCTGCAGGGCGGCGAGCACGCGCGCCCTCAGCCCCGCGCGACCCGGAGGGGAAGCGACACCTCGCGACCCTCCTGCGCCGACCGGTAGACCGCCAGGATGACCTCGAGCGGCCTGCGCGCCTCCTCCCCGGTGATGGCCGGCGGCCGGCCGGTCTCCACGGCCTCGAGCAGGTCGGCGATCTGCGTGCGGTGTCCCGCGTGCGAGATCGCGGCAGGGTCGTTCGCGCCGCCGTTCTCGTCCGCGGGCGCCTGGTCGGTCCGCAGCTTGGCCCCGTACGCCGACGTCTCGCCCTTCTCGTCCTTGAGCTCGCACACGCGCATCCGGCCCGCCTCCACGACGACCGTGCCGCCGGTGCCGGTCACCTCGAGACGCTCGGGCAGCCCGGGGTAGACCGCGGTGCTCGCCTGCAGGACGCCGACGGCGCCGCCGGCGAAGTGGAGCACAGCGATCGCGATGTCCTCGACCTCGATCCGCTCGTGCACGGCAGTGGCCGTCCGGGCGAAGACGCGCTCGACGGGCCCCATCATCCACTGGAGCAGGTCGGTGTAGTGGACGCCCTGGTTCATCAGGCAGCCGCCGCCGTCCAGTGACCAGGTGCCGCGCCAGTCGCCGCTGTCGTAGTACTCCTGGCCGCGGTACCACTTGATGACCGCGTCGCCCAGCACGAGGCGCCCCAGCCGCCCGCCGTCGATCAGGCCGCGCAGCCGCTGGACGGCGGGCCCGAAGCGGTGCTGCGAGATCACGGTCATGGTCACGCCGTGCTCGTCGCAGGCGGCGATCAGCCGGTCGGCGGCCTCGAGCGTGATGTCGATGGGCTTCTCGACGACCACGTGTTTGCCGGCCGCCGCAGCGCGGATGCCGACGTCGGCGTGCTGCCCGCTGGGAACGCAGACCGACACGACGTCGATGTCGGGCCGCGCCAGGAGGGCGTCGACGTCGGTCGTGTGGTCCACGCCGAACTCCCGGCCGCGCCTGGCGGCCTGCGCGGCCACGACATCGGCCACGGCGACGAGCCGGGCGTTGGGCAGCTCGCCGACCGCCCTCGCGTGGAACGGGGCGATGACGCCGCAGCCGACGATGCCGACCCCGAACGTGCGTTCCGTCATGTGCGTCCCTCCCACGCCCGCCGCGCGACGGACCGCGTGTGGTCCAGCGCGCCGGGCGCCTCGGCTGCGAAGTCCTTCCAGCTGCACTCGATCGAGCAGTCGCCCGCGTAGCCCGCGTCGTGCAGCGCCCGCAGGAACGGCTCGAGGTCCTCGGCGTCCGGCCCGGGACGGCCGCGGCCGACGCCGGCGACGTGGACGTGGGCGAGCAGGTCCGCCGCGTCGCCGAGCGAGTCCATCGGCTCCCCCTGCTCGCGCATGTGGTAGAGGTCCGCGAGCAGGCGTGCCGGCCCGAGGTCTCGCTCGCGGAGGAACGCGGCCGACTCGGCCACGGTGTTCAGGAGGTTCGTCTCCTCTGGCCGCAGCGGTTCCAGGGCCACGGTCACGTGGTGGTCCGCGGCCCGGACGGCCACGCCTCGAAGGAAGCCGGCGAACTGCTCCAGGGCGCGGTCCCGGTCGAACCCGTCAGGGACGGCGCGCGCGGCGCCGCTGCCCACGACCAGCACGCCGGCGCCGAGCCGCTCCATCCGCACCAGTGCGGTCGCGACGTACTCCGACAGCGAGCTCGCCTCGACCTCGGGCCCGACCACCTTGAGCTTCGCCGGCAGGAACACGTTGCACGCGAGGGCAGGCACGGGGCTCGCGCCCAGGCGCGCCGCCAGCCGCTCGAAGGCGTCGTCCGACTCCATCAGCGCCCTCGCGACCGGCAGCTCGCAGTAGTCGGCCGACCCCTCCAGCGGTGCGAGCTGGTCCTCGCCGGAGATGCAGCAGCCGAGTCGCATGCCGCCAGATTAGCGAAGATTTCATCGAACTGACTACGGTCGCGGCGGTGCGAGTCGGCGATAATGAACTCAGAGTGGTCGAACAATCGATCGAACAGGGCCGTCCCACCATGCGGGACGTCGCTCGCCGCGCGGGAGTGTCGCTGGCGACCGTGTCGTATGCCCTGAACGAGGGGCCGCGCCCCGTCAGCGGCGAGCTCCGGCAGCGCGTGGTCGCGGCCGCGGAGGCGCTCGGCTACCGGCCGGCACGACGAGGACGCGCGCGGACGCGGCCGCTGACCGTCGGCGCCGTGGTGCCGGACGCGACCAACCTGTTCTTCTCGCGGGCGCTGGGCGCGATGGAGGCCGTGCTCCGGCCGGGCGGCCACGTGCTGTTCGCGACCTCCAGCGGCGAGGACCCGGCCCGTGAGCTTGACCTGGTCGCCGCGTGCGTCCGGGCCCGGGTCGACGCGCTCGTCCTCACCCCCACGGCCGGCGTCCCGGCGCAGGTCGAGCGGCTCGCCGCCGGCGGCCTGCCGGTCGTCCTGATGGACCGGGAGGGCGGGTCAACCGCGCTGGACCGCGTGGTGATGGACAACTACCGCTGCGCGTTCCAGGCGACCCGGCTCCTGATCGAGAGCGGGCACCGGCGCATCGCGCTCGTCAACGGTCCGCGCCACGTCAGCACGGCCGCCGAGCGGCTGCGCGGCTACGCCGACGCGCTCGCGTTCGCCGGCCTGCCGGCCGCCGACGCCTACGTGCGGTCGGGCCCGTTCAGCCACGAGCACGGCCGCGAGGCCACGCTCGACCTGCTGTCGATGGACACGCCGCCGGAGGCCGTCTTCTCCAGCAGCGTCATCCTCACGTCGGGCGTCCTCCATGCGCTGCGCGAGCGCCGGCTCCGCTGGCCGGACGACATCGCCATCGTCGGCTTCGGGGACGCCGCGTGGGTGCCGGTCGTCACGCCGCCGCTCACGGTGATCGAACAGCCCGCGCAGCAGCTCGGCGAGGTTGCCGCAAGGCTGCTCCTCGCCCACGGCGGCCGCGAGCGCGTCGGCCAGCGGGTGGTGCTCGACGCCCGCCTGATCCTGCGTGAGTCGCACTGGCGGCCGTCGCCGGCGCTTTCCTCGGGGGTTGTCGAATGAGACGGGTCCACATTCGCCGGAAGACTCGGCTTCGCCGGGCGTGTGAGCCGGGGCGGCCTGCCCCGTCTTGCTGAGAATGAGCGATCGCTGGGCGCTGAGCGCGTTCGCGGACGAGGTGGCGCCCGACCTGGACGAGCAGATCCGCGCCCTGCGCGACGAGCGGATCGGCCACGTGGAGCTGCGCTCGGCCTGGGGCGTCAGCGTGGTCGACCTGAGCTCGGAGCAGCTCGAACGGGCCGGACGCAAGCTGCGCGAGGCCGGCATCGGGGTCTCGGCCATCGGCTCCCCGGTGGGCAAGGCGCCGGTCGACGGCGACCTCGAGGTCGAGCTGGGGCGCCTGCGCGCGTCCCTGGACGCCGCCGACCGGCTGGGCACGTCGCTGGTGCGCGTGTTCTCGTTCTACATCCCGGACGGGCGGTATGCCGAGCACCGCGACGTGGTGCTGCGGCGCATGGCCGCCCTGACCGCGCTGGCGGCGGAGCGCGGGGCCACGCTGGTCCACGAGAACGAGTCGAACATCTACGGCGACACGGCCGAACGCTGCCGCGACCTGGTGGAGTCCGTCGGCTCGCCCGCGCTGCGCGTGGCGTTCGACCCGGCGAACTTCGTCCAGTGCGACGTTCGGCCGATGGCCGACGCGTGGCCGCTGCTCCGCGACTACGTCGCGCACGTCCACGTCAAGGACGCGGTGGCGGTGGACCGCGGCGGAGCGGCCTACCCGGCCGAGGCGGCGCCGGGCGCGCTGATGCTCAGCGTGCGGCCGGCCGGCGAGGGCGACGGCGAGCTGCCGTCCCTGCTCCGGGAGCTGGATCGGACCGGCTATCGCGGGTTCCTGACGCTGGAGCCGCACCTGCACTTCCAGCTGCCCGACCTGGACGGCGCCGCGCGGCTGCACGTCGCGGCCTCCGCCCTGCGGGGCCTGGTGGCCGAGCTGGGCTGAGTCCGGCCTCCAGGGGCGTTCCTAGGCCAGGTCGTCGAGGCCCAGCCGGGCGCGGTTCGCCGCGCTGTCCTCGACCAGCGTCCACGAGCGCAGCGCGCCCTCGACGACATCGGCGATCCAGATCAGCGTGCGCCCGCGCTCCTCGGCCTCGGGCAGACCCAGGTGCGAGCCGGTCGTGTGGCCCTGCACGGCCACCCGGCCGTCCGCCTCGGCGATCCGGTGCGGGTGGATGCAGTAGTCGGGGAAGGCGCCGGCGTATCCGCGCCAGGCCGCCACGTTCGCTTCCCGGCCGGCCAGCGGCGGCTCGTCGAACACCCGGAGCTCGTGGTCCTCGGTCATGAGCCGGCTGAGCCCATCCACGTCCCCGTGGTTGATGCGGTCGATAAAGCCGATGACGGCGGCAACCGACGGGCGCGGCACGGCGCTCACAATGCGCTCATCATGCGCCGGCAGGCCCCTCCCATCGGTTCGGCCGATGCTCCCATCACCCGTGGCAACTATCCTGACCGCATGGCCGGCGCTCGACCCGACGAACCGCCGCCCGCCTCCGCGCGTCCGCGGGGGCAGCGCAAGGTGCCGCGCGCCGTCCGCGAGCCGCAGATGCTCGAGATGGCGGGCCGCGTCTTCGCGGCGCGCGGCTTCCACGAGGCGTCGATGGACGAGATCGCCGAGGCCGCCGGCGTGTCCAAGCCCATGCTGTACAGCTACTTCGGCTCCAAGGAGGGGCTGTACTTCGCCTACATCCACGCCGCCTACCGCGAGCTGATCACGGCCATCGACGAAGCGGTCGCGACGGCCGAGCCCGACCCCGAGAAGCAGCTTCGGCGGGGCACACTCGCCTACTACGCCTACGTGGGCGAGCACCGCCACGCCTTCCACGTACTGTTCCGCGAGATCGGCGACCCCGGCGGCGAGTTCGCGTCACAGCGGCACCGGCTGGTCAGGCGCGTGGCCGCGGCGCTGGACGAGATCGTGGTGCCGTCCGAGGCGCGCGCCTGGCGGCCGGTGGACACGGAGGTGCTCGCCGAGGGCTGGATCGGCGCGGCCCGCATGATGGCGAACTGGTGGCTCGACCACCCGGAGGTCTCCGCGGA
>DASQZW010000162.1:0-14502 GCA_035638495.1 Terriglobales bacterium | reverse complement strand
CGTGATGAACTGCTTGGCGCCGTTGACGACCCAGCAGCCATCGACCAGGTCGGCCCGCGTCTGCGTCGCGCCGGCGTCCGACCCCGCCTGCGGCTCGGTCAGGCCGAAGGCCCAGAGCCGCCTGCCGGAGAGCAGGTCGGGCAGCCAGCGCTCCATCTGCTCGCGCGTACCGAAGTCGTGGATGAGCGCCGCGCCGAGCGATACGGCCGCCTCGAGCGTGATGCCGATGCCGGCGTCGCCGCGCGAGATCTCCTCGATCGCGACGCAGTACGACAGGAAGTCGCCGCCCGCCCCGCCCCACTGCTCCGAGAAGGGGATGCCGAACAGGCCCAGGTCCCCCATCTGCCTGATGATGTCGTAGCCGAACCGGTGCTCGCGGTCGAGCGCCGGCGCGGCCGGGACGATGACGTCGCGGGTGAACTCGCGGCAGACGTTGCGGATCGCCCGCTGTTCTTCGGTCAGCTCGAAGTCCAACGGCCGGACCTCAGTTCGGGAGAACCGTGAGCTTGAGCGCCCAGCTGATGGCCAGGGCGCCCGCCGCGCATCCGAGTAGCGGCCGCCGGACGCGCTCGGGCAGGCGGACCGCGAGGTCACGGTCTGCCAGCACGGCCAGCGCCAGCAGCGGGATCGCCACCGCCGTCGCCACGAACAGGAACGGCCCCAGCGGGTACAGCAGCGCGGCGTTCGTCACCCGGCCGTTCCACATGTATGCGAACGAACGGGTGCCGCCGCAGAACGGGCACGGGTGCCCGGTGATCGCGAGGAACGGGCACGGAGGCATGCCTGCGTGCATCGCGTGCAGCCACCAGTAGACCCGCGTGTACAGCATCCAGAGCACGAGGCCGGCGAGCAGCAGCGCGTTCCGCAGCCGAGCCTCGGCGCCGGCCCTCACCACGGCGACGTGGACAGGCACCACGTCGCCAGTCTATCCCGCGATGAGCGCTAGGGCCGTCGCCTCACACGGACCCGAACCGGTGCGGGCCGGCGTCCGCCGAGCCACAGCGCGATCGCCAGCGCGCCCAGCACGAGGCTGGCCGCCAGCGGCGCCAGGGTCAGGTAGGCCGCGACTTCGTCGAGCATCTCCACACACGACACTACCCCTCGGCCCGTCGGCCCGTCGCAGCGGCGCGGTCAACACTTTGTAAGTTGCCGGGCTCGGCCCCGAGGAGGTCGACGATGTCGGCGGTGGTCTCGGCGACCGCCACGCCCGCCGCGCGGAAGGCCTCCTCCTTACTCTTCGCCGTGCCGCGGTTGCCGGAGACGATAGCGCCGGCGTGGCCCATCCGCTTGCCCTCCGGGGCCGTGCGTCCGGAGATGAAGGCGACCGCGCGCAGCCGGGTGCCGGCGCCCAGGACCTCGGCCGCGTGCTCCTCGTCGGAGCCCCCGATCTCGCCGATCACGACCAGGTGGGTGGTCGCCGGGTCCTGCTCGAACAGCGCGATCACGTCGGCGAACGACAGCCCCAGGACCGGGTCGCCGCCGATGCCGACGATGGTCGACTGGCCCATGCCGGCGGCGGTCAGTGCCGCCATGGTCTCGTACGTGAGCGTGCCGCTGCGCGAGACGATGCCGACCGAGCCGGGGCGGCTGAAGCGCTGCGGGATGATCCCGATCTTCGCCTGGCCGGGCGTGAGCAGGCCCGGGCAGTTGGCGCCGATCAGCCGCGTCTCCGGGAACCCGCGCAGGAAGGCCTTGACCCGGATCATGTCCTGGATCGGGATGCCCTCGCTGATGCAGGCGATGAGCGTGATGCCGGCCGCGGCCGCCTCCATGATCGCATCGGCCGCGAACGGCGCGGGCACGAAGATGCCGCTGGCCGTCGCGCCCGTCTCGCGGACGGCCGCCGCGACGGTGTCGAACACCGGAACGTCCAGGTGCGCGGCGCCGCCCTTGCCGGGGCTGACGCCGCCGACGAGCCGCGTGCCCATGAGCTGCATCTGCTGGGCGTGGAACGAGCCCTCGCGGCCCGTGATGCCCTGGACGATGACCGGGGTCTGGGCGTCGAGCAGGATCGCCACTACTGGATGCCCTCAATGCGTGAGCGGCGCGGCTCGCTCGTCCGGTCGGAACGGGACAAACGCGGTGGGTGGTAGGGGCTCCGCCCCACGTGTGAGTCCGTCTTCCCTGGAGCACCGGCGTCGCCACGAGTCCCGGAGGGATGGACCGCAGGTCCCCCAAACGTACGGGGCCAGCGGGGGGGTTCCGGAAGGGGGGGCCTGCCCCCACCTGCATTCATCGAGTGAGCTCCACGATCTTCTGGGCGGCTTCCCAGCCGCTGGCGCCGGGCGCGATGCCGTTGTCCTTCAAGATGGCTCGGCCCTCCTCTTCGTTCGTGCCCGACAGCCGCACCACCAGCGGCAGGCTCATGCGCAGGTTGTCGCGCGCCTGGACCAGGCCGCGCGCGACCTCGTCGCCGCGGGTGATGCCCCCGAACACGTTGATCAGGACCCCGCGGACGCGGGGGTTCATCAGGATCACGGTCAGCGCGTTCTCGACCACCTCGGCCCTGGCGCCGCCGCCGATGTCGCAGAAGTTGGCGGCTCGACCGCCGGCGCGCTGCACCATGTCCAGCGTCCCCATGCAGAGCCCGGCGCCGTTGCCGATGATGCCGACCTCGCCGTCGAGGGACACGTAGGTGAGGCCGCGCTTCGTTGCCTCGACCTCGTAGGGATCGCCCTCCAGCACGCCGCCGTAGCGCTCCTCGAGCGCGCGCTGCCGGTAGCTGGCGTTCTCGTCGGTCTCGAGCTTGGCGTCGCCAGCCACGATGGTGCCGTCGCCGGTGACGACCAGCGGGTTGATCTCGGCCGTGAGCGCGTCGTGCTCGGGAATGGCGCGGTACAGGCGCTTGATGAGCGGCACCAGCGCCCGGGCGTGACCGCCCAGGCCGGCCTCGAAGACCAGCTTGTTGAGCTCGAAGTCGAGCGGCCCCCGCCAGGGGTCCGGGTAGAGCCGCGCGATCGCGTCCGGCGACTCCTCCGCGACCTGCTCGATGTCCATGCCACCCTTCGCGGACAGCATCAGGATGTTGGCACGCGCGTCGCGGTCCACCGTGAAGCCGAGGTAGATCTCCCGCGCGATGTCCAGCGCGCCCTCGCAGTAGACCAGCGGCACCCGGTAGCCCTTGATGTCCATGCCGATGATCTGCTCGGCCGCCGCGCGCGCCTCGTCCGGGGTCCGGGCGAGCTTGATGCCGCCGGCCTTGCCTCGGCCGCCCACCGGCACCTGGGCCTTCACCGCGACCGGGCCGAGCTCGCCGCACGCGGCCGCGGCCTCGTCGGGCGTGCGCGCCACCCGGCCCGGCGGGATGGGGATGCCCAGCGAGGCCAGCACTTCCTTCGCCTGGTATTCGAGCAGCTTCATAGCCGGCAAGAAGGGTAGTCGGTTCGGTCAGACGGCCTGTGGCGTGCGCGGTCCCTCCCCCCTGGCGGAGGAGGAGGGCCCTTCCGCTGACTACCTTGCCCTGCTCTCGACACTCCTGCTCGAGTGGGCATCACCCACCCCCTCCCCCCTCCCCCGCGAGGGGGGAGGGGAAGGTTCTCTCGCCTCGCTTCGTTCCCTCCCTCCTCTCTGTCGGTTGTGTTCGTCTCTCACAGGGGAATGTTGCCGTGCCACCTCGGGGCTCGACGGCGCTCCTTCCGCTGCGCCAGGCGGAGGGCGCGGATCAGCGCCGGGCGGGTCGTGGCCGGCTCGATCACCTGGTCCAGGTAGCCCCGCTCCGCCGCGACGTAGGGGTTGGCGAACCGGCCGGTGTAGTCGGCGACCAGCTCCGCGCGGCGCGCGACGGGGTCCGGCGCCGTCTCCAGCTGGCGCCGGAAGATCACGTTGACCGCCGCGTCCGGACCCATCACCGCGACCTCGGCCGTCGGCCAGGCGGCGTTGTAGTCCGCGCGGATGTGCTTCGAGCACATGACGCAGTACGCGCCGCCGTACGCCTTGCGCGTGATGACGGTCATCTTCGGGACCGTTGCCTCGCAGAAGGCGTAGAGCAGCTTGGCCCCGTGCCGGATGATGCCGCCGTGCTCCTGCTGCGTGCCGGGCAGGAAGCCGGGAACGTCCTCGAACACGACCAGCGGGATGTTGAACGCGTCGCAGAACCGGACGAACCGCGCGCCCTTGACCGACGCGTCGATGTCGAGGGAGCCCGCCATCACCTTCGGCTGGTTGGCCACGACGCCGACAGGATGTCCGCCCAGCCGCGCGAAGCCGATCACGATGTTCATGGCGTGGAACGGCTGCACCTCGAGGAAGGCGCCGTCGTCCACCACCCTGCGGACGACCTCCTTCATGTCGTACGCCTCCTTGGCGCTGGCCGGGATCACGCTGGAGAGTCCGGGGTCGGTCCGGTCCGCGGGGTCCGTCGACGGTGCGACCGGCGGCTGCTCGCCCGAGTGCTGGGGCAGGAACGACAGCAGCGTGCGGGTCTGCTCGAAGCACTCGTCCTCCGTCTGCGCGAGGAAGTGCGCCACACCGGACTTGACGTTGTGGACCTCGGCGCCCCCCAGTTCGTCGAACGTGACCTCCTCCCCGGTGGTCACCCGGACGACCTCGGGGCCCGTGATGAACATGTAGCCGCCATGGACCATGAGCGTGAAGTCGGTCATCGCGGGCGAGTACACCGCGCCGCCGGTGCAGGCGCCGAGGATGAGGCTGATCTGCGGGATGACCCCGCTCGACTCCACGTTGCGCCAGAAGATCTCGGCGTACCCGGCCAGGGACACGACGCCCTCCTGGATCCGGGCGCCGCCCGAGTCGTTGATCCCGATGATCGGCACCCGTCCGCGGTAGGCGAGGTCCATCACCTTCACGACCTTCTCGGCAAAGACCTCGCCCAGCGAGCCGCCGAACGTGGCCGCGTCGTGGCTGAAGAGCATGACGTCGCGGCCGCCGATCCGCGCCATCCCGGTGACCACCCCGTCGCCCCAGGGCCGCCGGGAGGGCAGGTCGAAGAGCTGGGAGCGGTGACGGGCGAACAGGTCGAGCTCCTGGAAGGAGTTGCGGTCGACCAGCCGCTGGATTCGCTCGCGGGCGGTGAGCTTTCCCCTGGCGTGCTGACGGCGGAAGCCGTCGGCGTCGCCGTGCGCCGCCTCGTACCGGCGCTGGCGGAGGGCGTTGATCGGATCGACGCGGCGCTCGTCAGTCATTCGGCTGCTCAAGGTACGGCAGGATCGCGGGTGCTATGGTCATCGCGGAACGTGGGAAGGAGGGGAACCGCAGGGGGACTGGTCGCGCTCGCGCTCCTGCTCCTCATGGGCGCCATGGCACCTGCACTGCAGGACGCGCTTGCCGCGATGTCGGCGCCGGACGGCCCACGGACCCAGCCCGAGGGCGCGCCCTCGGCGCTGGTCGCGGTCGCGCACCAGGCGGGTCGGCTGACCGGCGCGGACCCCGCGGTGCTCCTCGCGATCAGCGAGGTCGAGTGCGACTTCGGGCGCTGCCGGGCCGGCCAGCCGGACGCGATGGTGCCCCAGGACGTGCGCAGCCGCGTCGACCGCGCCGCGCTCCAGCCGGGAGGGGCGACGGCCAACCTCCTGGGCATCGCGGAGGGCCGCCGGATCGGCGACTGGGTGGACCCGATCCCGGTCGCCGGCGGACAGCACGCGATGGGCTTCATGCAGTTCCTCCCCTCCACCTGGCGGCGCGAGGCGCCGCTGGCGCCCGGCCGCCCGGGCGACCCGTACCGGCCGATCGACGCCATGGTCGCGGCCGGCTCCTACCTGGGCAGGCTGCAGAGCGGCGCACTGGACGGCCGGCACCGGACCCTGCGCGACGCGCTGGCCGCGTACGGCGGCGACACGGCCTACGCCGACCGGGTGCTCTCCCTGACGGCCTGAGCGCGCGTCGTCTCCGGTCAGCTGATGTCGGGCGGCCGGTATTCCCCGAAGACCCGGCGGAGCCGGTCGCAGCACTCGCCGATGGTCGCGTACACGGCGAGCGCTTCCTTCAGCGGGTAGAGCAGGTTGTCGGTCCCCCTGGCGGCATCTTCGAGACGGTCCAGGCAGCGCGCGACGGCGTCGTTGTCGCGCGCCGCCCGCAGCTCGCGCAGGGCGCCCACCTGGGCCTCCTGGTGCTTGGGCCCGATCCGCACGATGTCGACGGCGTCGCCGGCGCCCGTCTGGAACCGGTTGACCCCGACCACCACGCGGTCGCCCGATTCGATCCGCCGCTGCTGCCGGTAGGCCGACTCGGCGATCCGGCGCTGCATCCACCCCGACTCGATGGCGGCCACGGCGCCGCCCCGCTCGTCCACGTCGGCCATGATCCGGAGGGCCTCCTCCTCGACCCGGTCGGTCAGCGCCTCGACGTAGTACGAGCCGCCCAGCGGGTCCGCGACCGCGGCGACGCCGCTCTCGTGCGCGATGACCTGCTGGGTGCGGAGCGCCAGCTCCGCCGCCTGCTGGGACGGGAGCCCGAGCGCCTCGTCGTACCCGTTCGTGTGCAGGGACTGCGTGCCGCCGAGGACCGCGCTCATCGCCTCCAGCGCGGTCCGGACGACGTTGTTGAGCGGCTGCTGCGCGGTCAGCGTGACTCCGCCGGTCTGCGTGTGGAACCGCTGTGCCCACGAGCGCGGGTCGCGCGCGCCGAACCGGTCGCGCATGATCCGCGCCCACATGCGCCGTGCGGCCCGGAACTTCGCCACCTCCTCGAAGAAATCCATGTGGCATGCGAAGAAGAAGGACAGGCGCGGCGCGAACTGGTCCACCTGGAGGCCGGCCGCGATCGCCGCCTCGGCGTACGCGATGCCGTCAGCCAGCGTGAACGCGACCTCCTCGGCCGCCGTGGCACCGGCCTCGCGGATGTGATACCCGCTGATCGAGATGGTGTTCCAGTTCGGCAGGTGCACGCGGCAGTACGCGAACAGGTCGGTGGTGAGCCGCATCGACGGCTGGGGCGGAAAGATGTAGGTTCCGCGGGCCGCGTACTCCTTGAGGATGTCGTTCTGGACGGTGCCGGTGATCCGCTCCGGCGGGCAGCCCTGCCGCTCGGCCACGAGCTGGTAGAGCAGCAGCAGGAGCGCGGCCGTGGCGTTGATGGTCATCGACGTGGAGATCCGGTCGATGGGCAGGCCGTCGAGCAGCGCCTCCATGTCGCGCAGGGAGTCGATGGCCACCCCCACCTTCCCCACCTCGCCGTGGGCCATCCGGTGGTCCGAGTCGTAGCCGATCTGCGTCGGCAGGTCGAACGCCACCGACAGGCCCGTCTGACCCTGCTCCAGCAGGTAGCGGTAGCGCTGGTTGGACTCGGCGGCCGTGCCGAAGCCCGCGTACTGGCGCATCGTCCAGTGGCGGCCCCGGTACATCTCGCGCCGGATGCCCCTGGTGAGCGGGTACTCGCCGGGCGGCGGCTGCTCGGGCCCGGCGTCGGCGGCAGTGTAGAACGGCTTCAGCTCGAGGCCGCTGTCGTTCAGGACCGGCTCGTCGCCGTTCGCTCCGGGCATGCCGGCCCTAGTGGCCCCCCTCCTGCTCCAGCTCCGTCAGCACGCCGAACGTGCTCCGCGGATGGAGGAAGCCGATCCGGGTCCTGCCGTCCCCGCCGGCCCGCGGCACCTGGTCGATCGTCGCCACACCGGCCTCGCGGGCCCGGTCCAGGGCCTCGGCCACGTCGTCGACGCGGTACGCGATGTGGTGAATGCCCTCGCCGCGCCGGGCGATGAAGCGGCCGATCGGCGAGTCCTCGTCCAGCGGCTGCATCAGCTCGATCTCCAGGTCGCCGACGTGGAACGTCGCGGCCTCCATGCGGTCGGCCGCCGCCACCCAGCGGTGGGCGATCCGCAGCCCGAAGACCTGCTCGTACAGCTGGATCGCGGCGTCGAGGTCCTTCACCGCGAGGCCGAGGTGCGAGATGCGCTTGAGCACCTACTCCGCCACCGAGAACACCCGCGTGACCTGGTTGAGCGTCGTCAGGTTGCCGACCAGCCCCTGGATCCTGAGCTGGCCCTTCAGCATCCGGCCGGCCACCTGGCGGCCGGTGGCGTCGAGGTAGTTCGGCATCCCCGCGAAGCCGATACGCACATTGCTGAGCTGCATGACCGTGTCCGCGTCCGCGCGAATGGTCACGTCGCGGGCCGGCTGCAGTCCGTTGCGGACGACGAGGTGGCCGTCGCCGAAGTCCAGCGTCACGCCTTCGCCGATGTCCGTGACGAAGATACCCACACGCGCCTTGAGGCGATCGAAGTCGCGCCGCTTCTCCGGGCGCGAGGTCACGTTGGCCTCGATCAGGCCCCCCAGCATCTGGGCGAAGGCGGAGGCGTCGTCCCCGTCGGCGTACTCGACCGGCGCGGTCACGCCTCGTCGGGCCAGTTCACCGGCACGCGGGTCGTGCACTCGGTCATCTCCTGCGACGCCTTGGTGTAGCGCACCACCGTCGGCAGGTCACCCTTCAGCTTGAGCTTGCCCTGCAGCATGCCGCGGGTCGCGTCCAGCTCCTTTGTCGCCACCTGCTTCCACCGCGAGTACGTGCCCGTGATCACGAAGTCGCAGGCCTGGGCGTCCTCGGCGCTGCCCACCCGGATGTCGCGCGCCTGGCCCTCGTACAGGTCCATGACCACGCCCTTCGGCTCGGGGAACTTCTTGTCGGGCTCGGCCTCCACGACGAGACCGACGGTCCACTTCCAGCCCTTCGCCGCGTCGTGGTACACGGGGCTCTTGTTGATCTCGTCTTTGAACGCCAGCGCCCATTCGGGCGAGAACGCGGCTACGGCCATGGGAACGTCACCTCCACAGAGCAAAAGCTAGTACACGCGGGCCCTTCGAGCGCGGCCAGCGTACGGGGCCATATCGCGCCTTGGCAAGGCCGACGAGAGCTACTCGCCGGCTGCGACCGCTCCCACGCGCTCGATGCCCACCCCGCCCTGGAGGTGCTGCCCGAACCAGGAGGAGATCCGCCGCAGCCGCTCGATCCGGCGGTCCGGCCGGCCGCCCCGCGAGAGGTCGTGCGACTCGCCCGGGAAGCGGACGAACTCCACCTCCTTGCCCAGCAGGCGCATCGCCCCGAAGAGCTCCTCGGCCTGCGACACCGCACAGCGCAGGTCCATCTCGCTGTGCAGGATGAGCAGCGGCGTGTGCATGTCGCGCACGTAGCGGATCGGCGAGCGGCGCCACAGCTCGTCCGGGTCGGGCCAGGGCCAGGGGCCCATCTCCACCTCGCCCCACAACACGATGTCGTGCTGGGAGATCTCGCTGACGAGGTTGGAGATCGAGCGCATGGTCACCGCCGCGGCGAAACGGTCGGTGTGGCCGATGACCCAGTTCGTCATGAAGCCGCCATACGAGCCGCCACCCACGCCCATCCGCGCCTCGTCCACGAAGCCGGTCCGGGCGATGAGCTGATCGAGGGCGGTCATCAGGTCCTCGTAGTCCCTGCCGCCCCAGTCGCGCACGCACGCCATCCGGAACGGTTCGCCGTACCCGTCGGAGCCTCGCGGGTTGGTCGCGAAGACCAGGAACCCCTGGCCGGCGAGGACCTGGAACTCGTGGAAGAAGGCCCAGCCGTACTCTCCGTGCGGGCCGCCGTGGATTTCCATGACCAGCGGGTGCCTGACCGCCGGGTCGAAGCCGGGCGGCTTCATCAGCCAGCCCTCGATCTCGAGCCCGTCGGCGGCCGTGAACACGTGCCGCTCGGGCGGGGCCAGGAAGCGCTCCCGAAGCCACGGGTTGGCGTCGGTGAGGGTCCGCTCGGCGCCGGCCTCGGCCAGCACAACCTCGCCCGGCGTCGACGGGTCGCCCACGCACGCGGCGATCCGGAAACCCTCCACGTCGAAGTCGTACACGACCCGCCGGCTTGCCGGCACCTCGACCGCGACGGCGCCGTCGAGATCCACAGACAGCAGCTCCGTGATGCCGGGTCCGCTGGCCACGAAGTACAGCCGGTCGCCCGCCGCCGACCATCGCACGCGTTCGCCGTGCCCCGCCCGCATGTCCGTGACGACGCTGCCGCCCACGCTGCGGTCCAACCCGGCCGTCAGGCAGCGGGGCTCGCCGCCGTCCACCGGGACGACCCACATGCGGTGGAGGCGGCCCCCCTCCGAATCCGACGGCGCGACCATCGCGACCAGGTCACCCCGCGGGGACCAGGCGGGCGCGGACATCTCCAGGCCGGCCGCGAGGGTCCGCCGCTCCCCGGCCAGGTCGACGCGGTACAGCCGGCTCGTCCGGCGCAGGTCGGCGTCCGGCTCGGCGTCGCCCACGATCGCCAGCGCGGAGCCGTCCGGCGCCCAGGTGAAGCCGCCGACCGACCACGTCCCGTCGGTCAGCTGGCGCGGCTCGCCGCCGTCCGCGGGCACCACGAACAGGTGGGCGTGACGCCCGTCCAGATAGCCGACGCCGTCGCGCTTGTAGTCGAGCCTGCGGACGACGCGGGCGACCGGAGGCCGCCTCGCCTGGTCCGGCGACTCGGCCGGCCGCGGGTCGTCCACCACGCCCTCCGGGTCGCCCACCACCCGAGCCAGGAACGCGATGGTGCGCCCATCGGGCGACCACTCGGCGGCGAGCACGCCGTCGGGGATGGCCGTGAGCTGCACGGCGTCGCCGCCGTCGGCGCCGGCGACGAACAGCTGGTCGCGAGCGCCGGTCCGGCCGAGGAAAGCGATGCGGGAGCCGTCCGGCGACCATTCGGGGGCGCGGTCGCGGCGCGCGTCGGCCCGCAGCTCGCGCGACGGCGTGCCCGTGGCCGCCGGACCGACCACGACCCGCGCGCGGTTCTCCCGCGCATCGGCGTCGGCCCAGCTCACCTCGTACGCGACTCGGTCACCGGACGGGCTGAGCCGGACGTGGTCGACCCAGCGGAAGCGTGTGAGGTCGTCGGCGGTCAATGGTGGCTTCGACACTGATCAGCATTTAATCAGAGGCCGGGAGCATGGCCCCAGGCGAGCTTGTCACTGACCAGTCGCGAGCTCGGAGGTAGGCTGCGGCAGCATGAGGTTCCCTGGCGTCCGGCGAGGCGCCCTCGCGGGCCTGGCCGCCGGGCTGGCGGCGGTTGCCGCGATGTACGTGGCCGGCCTGCTGACCGGGCTCCGGGCGCTCCCGGACGTCCTGCAGCAGCCGATCCTGAGCGTCATGCCGGGGCCCGTCTTCGGCTTCCTCATCGACAACCTGCAGCACGCCGGCAAGGTGATCGAGGAGGCGGGCCTGATCGTCGCGATCGTCGCGGGCCTGGCGGTCCTGGGGGCGCTGGCCGGGTACGCGACCGAGCGCTTCCGGCTGGCCCGCGCCGGCCTGCTCGCGGCGGCGATCGGATGGGTGGTCGTCGTCGCGGTCGTCCTCCCCCTCGGCGGGCAGGGCTTCCTCGGACTGGCGGACGGCGTGCAGACACCCGTGATCTGGGCGCTCGTGCTGGCGGTGTACTGGCTGGTCTGGGACCTCGGCTGGGGATCGCCGGGGACCGCCGATTCCGGTGCAGTGGACCTGGACCGGCGGCGCCTGCTCGCGTTCGCCCCCGCCGCGATCGGGCTGGGCAGCCTGGCGCTGATCGCCTTCCTCAAGGTCCCCGACTGGGCTCGCATCATCGTGGCGCCCCCGGAGTCCGGCCTGTCGGGCCTCTCGCCCGAGCTGACGCCGGTGGACCACTTCTACAAGGTCTCCAAGAACTTCCAGGACCCGGTCGTCTCCGCCAATGGGTGGTCCCTGCGGGTGGGCGGGATGGTGGCACAGCCGCTCAAGCTCAGCTACCGCGACCTGCTCGCCGTGCCGGCCACGACCGAGGTCGTCACGCTCGAATGCATCAGCAACGACGTCGGCGGCAACCTGATGAGCACCGGGCGGTTCACCGGAATCCCGCTCCGCGACCTGCTGGCGATGGCGCAGCCACGGGCCGGCGCCAGCGCCGTGAACTTCCGGGCCCGGGACGGCTACACCGAGAGCCTTCCGCTGTCCACGGTCATGGGCACGCCCGAGATCCTGGTCGCCCACCAGCTCGACGGGGCGCCCCTGCCCGACGCGCACGGCTTCCCGGCACGCCTGGTGATCCCCGGTCACTACGGGATGAAGGGACCAAAGTGGCTCGAGGAGATCGACGTCGCGGCGTCTGAGGGCGGCGGCTTCTGGGAGCAGCAGGGATGGGATCCGAACGCGGCCGTGGCCACGACAGCGCGCATCGACACTCCGCGCGACGGCGACGTCGCTCGAAAGGGTGCGGTCCTGCTCGGAGGCGTCGCCTTCGCCGGGACGCGGGGGGTCCAGGCGGTCGAGTGGAGCGCCGACGGCGGCCGTTCGTGGGCGCCGGCGGATCTGAGGCCGCCGCTCTCACCCCTCACGTGGGTGCTGTGGACGGCGACGTGGAGGCCGGCCGCGGAGGGCGTCTTCACGCTGATGGTCCGGGCTCGCGACGGTGCCGGACGCCTGCAGACCGCCGACTCGCAGCCCAGCTACCCGAGCGGCGCGAGCGGGTATCACCGGATCCAGGTCAGCGTCGGAGGGTAGGCTTCACCGCTGGAGAGCCAGCATGAAGATCGTCGGCCTAACCGGTGGGATCGGCACCGGCAAGAGCACCGTCTCCGCGATGCTGCGCGACCTCGGCGCCACCGTCATCGACGCGGACGAGGCGACGAGGGCCGTCCAGGCGCCCGGCAGCGAGGGCCTGCACCGGCTGGTGGCCGAGTTCGGCGACGGCATCCTGACCGCCGGCGGCGAGCTGGATCGGGCGCGGCTGGCCGATATCGCGTTCAACGACCCGGAGGCCCGGCAGCGGCTGAACGCGATCGTCCACCCGCTGGTGCGCCTGTGGATGGCCGAACGGCAGCGCGAAGCCGTCGAGCGCGGCGATCCCGTCGTGGTGATGGACATCCCGCTGCTGTTCGAGGCCCGGGGCGCGGGCGCGTTCGAGACCGTCCTGCTCGTGTACGCCCCGGACGAGGTGGCGCTCGGGCGGCTCGAGACGCTCCGCAGCATGAGCGAGGGCGCGGCGCGCGCCCGGATGGCGGCTCAGATGCCGATCGAGGAGAAGCGGCGCCTGGCCACGCACGTGATCGAGAACACGGGCGACCTGGACGAGCTCCGACGCCGGGTCGAACGGGTGTGGCGGGAGCTCTCAGAAGGGCTTGAGCACCATGAGCCAGAGGATGACCGCGAGGCCGACCCCGCCGATCGCGGCGATGCCCTCTGGGCGGCGCGAGTCGAGGAGGGCGGCGAGCTCGACGGCTGAGGCCGGTTCCGGCATCGGGCCCCGCGCGCGGCCGGCCTGGCCCAGCGCCTGGCGAACTCGCTGGTAGTAGGGCGCCGCGTAGGCCAGCATCGCGACGGACACAGCGACCAGCACGCCGATGGCGGCCCAGATCCAGGCCTGCCCGAACCACCGGCCCATGATCCCGGCGGCGACGCCTGCAGCGACGAGGACGAGCAGGCTCGCGTACGTCATGCCGAGGCTCCAGTTCGACAGGTCCAGCAGCGCGGCGATGCGCTCCGGCTCGCGCTCCCGCCGGATGCGGAACGCGACCAGCGCCGAGCCGCCGTGGGCGAGCGCAAAGGCGAAAGCCGCCAGCACGTGCACGAGGACGATCCACGGATAAAGGGTCTGCACTACACCGTGTAGTTTACACAGGTACACTACACGGTGTAGATGAGCCACCCCATCTTCGACGTCGAGCTCCGTGGCTCGCCCGTCAAGCACCGCGCGATCATGCGCGCGGCCGCCCGCGTGTTCCTCCGCGAGGGGTACGCCGGGGCGACCGTCGACGCGATCGCCGGCGAGGCCCGCGTCTCCAAGCGCACCATCTACAACCACTTCGAGGACAAGGAGCACCTGTTCCTGGCGGTCGTCCGGAACACGCTGGCATCCGTGGAGGCCGACTTCGACCAGGCGCTCGACGAAACGATCGTCGACTCCGACGACCTCGAGCGCGACTTCGTCGCCCTGGCCCGGCGCTGGGTGCGGCTCTTCCTCCGGGAGGACGCGTCGGCGCTCCGGCGCCTCGTCATCGCCGAAGGCGGGCGCCACCCCGAGATCCTCCATGGCTGGGCGGAGGCCGGTCCGCTGCGGGCTCACAGCCTGCTCGTCGGGGCGCTGGCCCGGCTGTCGGAGCGCGGCCGCCTCGACGTCCCCGACCCCGCTCGCGCCGCCGAGCAGCTGGCGCTGCTCGTCACCAACCCGGCGTACAACCGCTCGATGCTGGGGACCGTGCCGCTCAGCGACGCGCAGGTCGACGACATCGTCGTCCCCAACGTGCGCATGTTCCTCCGGGCCCACCGGCCGCAATCGACGTGAGTTCTACTGGCCGTGGCCGAGGTGAGGTGTCAGACGTTGAACTGCCGGCACTTCCACGTCTCAACGTCCCACGACACGTTGAACTGCCGGCACTGCCACGTCTCCCCCACTCGGCTCCGAGCGCAAACCGGCCGCAGGAGACCTAGTGTCCCGGAACCGAAATAACGTGGATAATGGTGCGGTCGCCGTCAGGTCGCACAATGAGGTCCACGTTATGTCGCGCGGCCGGCCCATGGCCCCCCTGACCGTCACCGACGATGATCGCCAGGTGCTCTCGCGGTTGATCGCACGGCCCAAGACTTCCCAGGC
>DASQZW010000161.1:0-2566 GCA_035638495.1 Terriglobales bacterium | reverse complement strand
AGCCCGGTCACCTGCGCGAAGCCGACGATCCGGCCCTCGCGCTCGGCCACGTACAGCAGGTTGCCGTCGTCCAGGTCGTCGAGCAGGCGCAGGGCGAGCTCGGGCGCGGACAGCTCATCGCCGTCCTTGAGCGCCGGGAGCTGGCGCTCCACTTCGCGGTTGGCAGTCACCGTCATACGGGCCACCGCAGCCACGTCCGCGAGGGTCGCCCGACGGACGACCATCTCAGGAAGTGGGCTTGGTTATGGCCGCCGTCCCGGCCCGTGGACCGGGTTCGGCGACCATTGAGAGAGGGAGGATGTCGAGGTTGTTCCAGGAGGTCACCGCCGGCCCGGCCGGAGCGCACGGGTGGAGGCGTCCGGCCGCCGGCGGCATGAGAAGGGGGAGGCCGCGGCCCGCGGGCTTCACAAAGTTCGCCAACTGGGTTGTTCCTCCTGGAGTGCTACGAGTCCGCTTCAACCGCGGCACCCCCATTGCACCCCCTCACCCTTGGAGGACCGTTACGCCGACCTTAGAGCAGCCTAAGAATTGCTTACTCGCAGAACTTGAGGCGCATCAGCGTGCCGCCGTCGGGCGGCAGCTCGGCCGTCACGGTGCCGCCGTGCGCCTCGGCCACCTGCCTGACGATGGAGAGGCCGAGGCCGGAACCCGGCATGGCCCGGGCGCCCGGCGCTCGCCAGAAGCGGTCGAAGACGAAGGGCAGGTCGGCCCGGTCGATGCCCGGGCCGTGATCGCGCACCGTGATCTCGTGGTCCTCCACGCGGACCTCCACGGTCGTTCCGGGCGGGCTCCACTTGCCCGCGTTGTCGAGCAGGTTGGAGACCGCGCGATCGAGGCGGCCGGACTGGCCCATGACCACCGACTCGGCGAGCTGGGCGTCGAAGTGGACGAGCGGCCAGTTCGTGGACGCGCGCTGGAGGGCCGTGGCGACGATCCAGTCGAGTCGGACCTCCTCCTGCTCCTCCGGCGCCTGGTCGCCCCGGGCCAGGTCGATCAGGTCGTGGATCAGCCGCGTGAGCTGCTCGACCTGTGACACCACGTCTCTGAGCAGCCGGTCGCGCTCGGAGCCGACAAGGTTCGGAGAGCGCTGCAGCACCTCGATGTTGGTGCGCAGGCTGGCCAGCGGGGTCCGCAGCTCGTGCGAGGCGTCCGCGACCAGCTGGCGCTGCGTCCGGAGCGACTGGTCGAGCGCGCCCAGCATGCGGTTGAAATGGGCCCCGAGCCGGCCCAGCTCGTCGTCCCCCGTGTACGGCACCAGCTGTGACATGTCGCCTGTCTCCGTCACGTGGTCGACCGTCTGACGGAGTCGGTGGATCGGGCGGAGACCGGCGCGCGCGATGAGGTGGCCCAGGAGCGCGGCGAGCGCGACGCCGCCGCCCGCGACCACGAGCAGCACCAGCTTCAGGCCGGCGAGGGTCTGGTCCCGCTCGGTCAGCGATCGGGCTACCTGGACGGTGTACGCGCTGTCGGCGACCCGCGTGGTGTAGATCCGGACGGGGATGCCGTTGAGGCGGTCGTTGCGCCAGTACTCCGGCAGGTCACCGACGACCACCGCCCGGTCGCCGTCGGTGATGGGCAGCTGGAAGGGCGGGGGAGTGCTGTTCCGCGGGATGAGCGGCTGGCCGTTCGGGCCGAGGACCTGCGCCGTGGTCGCCGCGCTGCCGAACGGCAGCTGGACGCCGACCACGCCGTTGTGCTCCTGCGCGCTGTCGGCGGCGGCGCGCAGGCTGTCGTCGATCTGGTTGTTCAACTGGTACTGCGCAACGAAGTAGATGATCCCGGCCGCGATCGACACCACCGCCGCGACCGCGATCGCCGCCGCGAGCGTCAGCCGCGTCTGGAAGCTCAGGTTGCGGACCTGGGCGCCGACGTAGCGGCTAACGGAGCGTGTAACCGACACCTCTGACGGTGTGGATCAGCCGGGGCTCGCCCTCGGCCTCGAGCTTCCGCCGCAGGTACGACACGTAGACCTCCAGCGCGTTTGAACTGGCGCCGAAATCGTAGCCCCAGACCTCCTCGAAGATCCGGGAGCGGGTGAGCACGACGCGCGGGTTGCGCATGAACAGCTCCAGCAGGCGGAACTCCGTGCGCGTCAGCTGCAGGTCGCGCTGCGCGCGGTTGACCTCCATCGTCTGCAGGTCCAGGACGAGGTCGCCGAACTTGAGCACGCCCTCGCTGGGCGTCGCGGTCGAGCGCCGGAGCAGCGCCCGCAGGCGGGCCAGCAGCTCGTCCAGCGCGAAGGGCTTGACCAGGTAGTCGTCGGCCCCGGCGTCGAGGCCCTCCACGCGGTCGGTCACCGCGTCGCGCGCCGTCAGCATCAGCACGGGCGTGCGGTCGCCGCGCTCGCGCACGCGGCGGCAGACCTCGAGCCCATCCATCAGCGGCAGGCCCAGATCCAGGATGACGGCGTCCTGCGAGGTGCCCGTCATCATCTGCAGCGCCTGGCGACCGTCGTGCGCGAACGACACGTGATACCCCTCGAGCTTGAGCGCCCGATCCAGCGCCGTGCGCAGGGCCGGGTCGTCGTCTACGACCAGAATCTCCAACGTGGCCAACGATAGAAACG
>DASQZW010000160.1:0-2572 GCA_035638495.1 Terriglobales bacterium | reverse complement strand
TTGGACGCGCCCAGCGTCATGTTCACGCCGAACTCCTCGCGCAGCAGCGCGATCGTCTCGAACGTCTTGAGCCCCAGCGTGGTGTCCGCCCCGACCGGCATGGCGAGCGGGTCGATCACGATGTCCTCGATGGCGATGCCGTACTTCCCGGTCGCCACGTCGATGACCTTGCGGGCCAGCTCGGCCCGGCGCCGCGGGTCCTCGGGGATCTCCTCCTCGTCGTTGGGGAGCGCGATGACCGCCGCGCCGTACCGCGCGACCAGCGGCAGGATCGCCTCCAGCCGCTCGTCCTCGGCGGTGACCGAGTTGACCAGGGCCTTGCCCTGGTAGGCGGCGAGCCCTGCGTCGAGCACCTCGACGATGGAGGAATCGATGCACAGCGGCAGGTCGGTGAGGCGCTGGATGAGCTTGACCGCCTGCACCATGAGCTCGGCCTCGTCCGCCAGCGGGGCGCCCATGTTGATGTCGAGCACCATGGCGCCGCCGGCCACCTGCTGCGCCACGTCGATCTCCACCCGGGACAGGTCGCCGTCCCGCAGCTGCTGCTGGAAGAGCTTGCGCCCGGTCGGGTTGATCCGCTCCCCGATGATGCAGAACGGCTCGTCCGGGCCGATCACTGTCTCCCGGGTGGCCGACGACAGGACGGTTCGCATCGTGGCTGATCTCCCTACGCGGGCAGGGCGGCGCGCCGCCGCTGCATCAGTTCTTTGGCCCGGACCACGGCCGCCGACGCGTCGGCCGCGTACCCGTCGGCGCCGACCACGTCGGCGTACTCCTGGGTGACCGGGGCGCCGCCGACCATGACGATCACCTGGTCGCGCAGGCCCGACTTGGTCAGCGCGTTGATGTTCGCCTTGAACATCGGCATGGTGGTGGTGAGGAACGCCGAGAAGCCGACGATGTCGGGCTGGTGCTCGCGCACCGCGTCCACGAACTTCTCCGGCGCGACCTGCACGCCGAGGTCGATGACGTGGAACCCGGCGCCCTCGAACATGATGTTGACCAGGTTCTTGCCGATGTCATGGACGTCACCCTTGACCGTCCCCATGACCACGGTGCCGATCGACGCCGCGCCGGTCTCGGCCAGCAGCGGGCGCAGGATCTCCAGCGCGCCGGCCATGGCCTTGCCCGCGATGAGCATCTCGGGGACGAAGAAGTCGCCGCGCTCGAACCGGGCGCCGACCTCCTCCAGCGACGGGATCAGCGCCTCGTACAGCAGCGTCTCCGGGCCCAGCCCCATGGCCAGGCCCTCGTTGGTCAGCTCGAGCACGGCCGGCCCGTTGCCGACCAGCGTCTCGTCGTAGAGCTGGCGGAGTAGCTCCTCCGTTGTCACGCGGCACCCTCCTTTGCTTGCTGGCCCGCTGCCTGTTCACCCCGCGGGCGCTCCAGCCGTGGCTGCGGCGGCTCCGCCGGCCGGTGGCCGAGGACGCAGGACAGCGCGTCGGCCTGCGTCACGCACTGGGCCGCAACTACCGGCAGCGTGGCCGGGGTGAGCCGGGTGGCGGGGCCGGACACCGACAGCGCGGCGACCACGGCGCCGCCGTCGCGGCGGACGGGGGCGGCCACCGCCACCAGCCCCGGCTCCAGCTCGGAGTCGGTGATGGCGTAGCCCTGCGCCCGGACCGCCGCGAGGTCGGCCTGCAGTTCGGCGCGGCTGGTGATGGTCCGCTCGGTCGGCCGCTCCAGGCGGCCGGCCGGCAGCGACGCCGTGCCGTAGGCGAGCAGCACCTTGCCCAGCGAGGTGCAGTGCAGCGGGACCGGGCGCCCCAGCCAGTTGCCGACGCCGATCACGTACACGCTGTCGACCTGGGCGATCTGCTCGATCATGCAATCCCGCTCGACGCCGAGGTTGATCGTCTCGCCGCTCTGCTCACCGAGGCGCTCGAGGAACGGCTGCGCCAGCTCGGCCAGCCCGGCCTCGGCACCGCCGCGCCAGGCGAAGCTGACGAACACCTCGCCCGGGCGGAACCGCCCGTGGTCGTCGCGCTGGACCAGCCCGTTGCGCTCCAGCGCGAGCAGGAGCCGGGAGGTGGTGCTCTTGGCCAGGCCGGTCGTGGCGGCCAGCTCGGTGAAGGTCACCGAGCCGTGGGAGTGCACGACCTCGGTGAGGAGCCTGGCCGCCCGGTCGACCGCCTGCGTGCCGCTGGGACTGGTCACTGTCTTCCCCGCCTGTGCCCTCCGCCGCCGGCATCCGTGGCTGTGGCTGCCGTCCTAGCGCTTGATAGTTCCATATTACAGAACCATGTTCTACTATGTGATGCTACGGATGGGCCCAGGGACGGTCAAGCGAGCTGGGGAGCGCGATGTTCGTCAACACGATGCCGCGGTACGAGATCCTCTCCGGCGACGCGGTCGGCGTCCTGGACCGCGGCTGGCGGCGGATCGTCTCCGAGATCGGGATCCAGTTCGCCAAGCCGGAGGCGGTGGAGCTGTTCCGCAAGGCGGGGCAGCAGGTGGACGGCGACGTGGTCAAGCTCGACCCCGAGTTCGTGCTGGAGCAGGTGGGCAAGGCGCCCCGCGAGTTCGACGTGCAGGCCCGCAACCCGGCGAACAACGTGCACATCGGCGGCGA
>DASQZW010000159.1:0-3180 GCA_035638495.1 Terriglobales bacterium | reverse complement strand
CGAGGAGGGAAACCTCCTCGCCCGCCCCGAGCGGCGCCCCCGGTACCCGGACCAGCCATCATCGAAGCATGGAACCTCTCGCCGGGGATGAGCTGACGCCACTGCTGCCGCTGGCGCGCGCCCTGCGCGCCGCCGTGCCGGAGCGGCCCGCCGACGACGGGCTGTTCGGCCCGGGCAGCGTCGTCTGGCGGCTCCACCGGGACCGCAGCTTCCCGATCGCCAGCATCCGCTCCCTGATGCTCCAGGCGCTGCACCCCCTCGCCATGGCCGGCGTCGCCGAGCACAGCGACTGGCGGCGCGATCCGTTCGGCCGGCTCGAGGCGACCAGCAGGTACGTCCTCACCGTCACGTACGGCGAGCGGGCGGCGGTGGAGGCGGCCGCGGCGCGCGTTCGGGCGGTCCACACCCATGTGCGCGGGGTCGATGCCGTGACCGGACTGCCGTACGACGCGTCCGACCCCGCCCTCCTGCTGTGGGTCCACGCGGCGCTGGTGGACTCCGTCGTCCGCGTCGTGCAGCGCTACGGGCGCCCGCTCGAGCCCGGTGACGCCGACCGCTACGTGGCCGAGATGGTGCCGTTCGCGGCGATCGTGGGCGTCCCGGCCGAGCAGGTCCCCACCACCGTCGCCGGGCTGGACCGCTACCTGCGCTCCGTCGACCTGGTGCGCGCCACGCCGGCCGCGCGCGACGCGATTGGGTACGTGCTCGACCCGCCCGACCTGGAGGGCGACACGCAGGAGACCTGGCGCGAGCTGGGCCAGGTGGCGATCGGCACCCTGCCCGGGTGGGTGCGTGCGCTCTACGGCTTCGCCGCGCCGACACCGGAGGCGCTGGAGCGTGAGGCGGTGCGGCAGCTGCTGGGCGTGCTGGACCTGGGCTTCGAGTCGCTGCCCGGCGTCCTCGAGGCCCGGGAGCGCATCGAGCTGCGCGTGCGGGCGCGGACGCGGTGACGATCCCCCGGGGCCGCCCCGCTCGGACCGCCATGCTTGCCCGGCTGGCGCTGCGCGCCGGCGGGCGCTACGCCGCGCGCTGGCCCTGGCTGGTGTTCGCGTCGGTCGAACGCCGGCGGGAGCTGCGGCACGACCTCGCGCTCCGCACGGCCGAGGAAGTGGCCGAGGAGCTGGGCGCCATGAAGGGCGCGATGATGAAGCTGGGCCAGATGGCCAGCTACCTGGACGAGGGGGTGCCCCAGACCGCTCGGGCCACGATGGCGCGGCTGCGGCGGGACGCGCCCCCGATGAGCGCTGAGCTGGCGGCCTCCGTCGTCACTGAGGAGCTGGGCGGCGCGCCGGAGCGGGTCTTCGAGCGCTTCGACCCGCTGCCGTTCGCCGCCGCCTCGATCGGGCAGGTGCACCGGGCGATCACGCGGGACGGCCGGGCGGTGGCCGTGAAGGTCCAGTACCCGGGCATCGCGGAGGCCATCGAGGCCGACCTGCGAAACGCGGCGCTGCTGCGGCGGGTGTTCGGCATGGCGTTCCCCGGTCTCGACAGCCGGTCCTTCGTCGAGGAGCTGCGGGACCGGCTGGCCGAGGAGGTCGACTACCGCCAGGAGGCCGACCACCAGGAGCTGTTCACCCGGCACTATCGCGGCCATCCCGTGATCCACGTGCCCGGGGTGGTTCGCGAGCTGAGCACGCGCCGGGTGCTGACCACGGAGCTGGTGCCGGGCGCGGCGTTCGAGGAGGCCGTGCGCTGGGACCAGCACGAGCGAGACCTGGCCGCGGAGACGATCTACCGCTTCGTGTTCCGCGGCCTGTACCGGCTGCACGCGTTCAACGGCGACCCGCACCCCGGCAACTACCTGTTCCACGGTGGCGGCCGCGTCACGTTCCTCGACTTCGGGCTGACCAAGCGGTTCACCGTGGAGGACCTGGCGCCGCTCGAGGACGCCGCGCGGTTCATCTGCGTCGAGCACGACGACGACGGGTTCCGGGACGCGATCGAGCGCGCGGGCTTCCTCCAGCGGGGCGCCCCGGTCTCGACGGCGGCGGTGGTCGACCACCTGGGAGCGTTCTACCGGCCGGCGCTGGAGGACGTGTCGCTGACGATCACGCCGGAGTACGCCTCCGCGCTGGTGCGCCGCTTCTTCGACACGCGCAGCCCGCTCGCGCCGTACAGCAACATCCCGCGCACGTACGTCGTGCTGCAGCGCATCAACCTGGGCCTCATGGCGGTGCTGGGCAGTCTCCGCGCGACCGCCAACTGGCGGCGGATCGCCGAGGAGATCTGGCCGTTCACGGACGGGCCTGCGTCCACGCCGATCGGCGAGGCGGAGGCCCGTTGGGCTGGCGAGGCGGCCGTGCGATAGTCGTGCGCACCCGACGGGTTGCGGGCGCCGTGTCGGGGTCGGCGCCCGCGCGGTGCTAGTGGAGCACCGACCTGGGGGTCGGGTTCAGCCTGGTGATGACCATCCGCTCCCGGTCGAGCATCTCTCCCACCTTCGGCGCGATCTCGTTCTTCCAGGTCTCGTCCTGGTAGACCGCTGCGTACAGCCGCTCCCGGTCCGCCTCGTCGACGAAGCGGCGGATCCAGACGTAGAGGTCGTCCTCCTGCTCGCCCACGAAGCTGGCGACGACGACCATCCCCTTCGACGTCTGGAAGGGGATGATCACCTCCTCCATGAACCGCGCCAGGTCGTCGCGCCGGCCCGGCTGCGCACGGTACTGCCTCAGCTCGTACAACATCGGCAGCATCGTAGAGCCTGGCCGCCAGACCTCATGGCAGGATCTCGACCACGTCGCCGTCCTGCACCGGGTGGTCGCGGCCGACGCGCTGGCCCTCGAACCGAGCCGACGGCCCCCAGACGCGCGCGCCCCGGAGGCTGTCGCCGAGCGCCCGGTGGACCTTTGCGGCCACGTCGGCGACGGTCGCGCCCGGCTCCAGCGCCAGCGGCTCGGCCTCGGTGTCACCCTCATGTCGCAGGCGGACGCGAATCAGGCCGGTGAGTCGCCAGACGGCCTCCTTCAGCGCCTCGAGGCTGCCCTCGTCCAGGATCGAGACGGCGATGACCGGGAGGTCCGGCGCCGCCGCGCGAACGGCGGCCAGCGCGCCCGGCGCTGCTTCGTCGGACTTGGTGGCGGCGAGCAGCTCGGGTACATCGATGCCCGCTCCGGCCACCTCGGACCGGACGGCCTGGAGCGCGTGCATCGGGGCGCCCGCGTCGTGGCAGTAGACGATCGC
>DASQZW010000158.1:0-8718 GCA_035638495.1 Terriglobales bacterium | reverse complement strand
CGGCAAGAGCACGCTCCTGCGGATGCTCAACCGGATGTACGACATGGTTCCGGGAAGCCGTGCCGAGGGCCGGATCATGCTGGACGGCGAGGACGTCCTCTCGACCCGCAACCTCCTGCAGCTGAGGCAGCGGGTCGGCATGGTCTTCCAGCGGCCGATCTCGTTCCCGATGTCCATCCGCGACAACGTCGCCTTCGCACCGAAACTGCTGGGCTGGAAGAAGAAGGACATCGAGGACACCATCGAGCGCAGCCTGCGCGACGCCGCCCTGTGGGAGGAGGTCAAGGACCGGCTGCACCAGCCCGGCGCTTCGCTCTCCGGCGGGCAGCAGCAGCGCCTGGCGATCGCCCGCTGCGTGGCCGTCAACCCGCAGGTGATCCTCATGGACGAGCCGGCCTCCGCGCTCGATCCCATCGCGACGCTGAAGATCGAAGACCTGATGGGTCGTCTGACCGAGAACTACACCATCGTGATCGTCACGCACAACATGCAGCAGGCAGGCAGAGTGGCCGACTACACGGCCTTCATGCTCATGCACCCCGAGCACCGCTACGGCGAACTGGTCGAGTTCGCGCCAACGGTGGAGCTCTTCCAGCGGCCGAAGGACAAGCGCACAGAGGACTACATCACTGGACGGTTCGGCTGAGACCCAAGCTACCGTCTCCCATGTGACCAGAGAGGCATTCACGCGGGAGCTCGAGGCGCTGCGCGAGTCGCTGCTGCGAATGGCAGGCCTCGTGGAATCGCAGATCGACGACGCGCTCACGGCGCTCCGGCAGTTCGACCGCGCCGGGGCCGACCTCGTGCGGATGAACGACCAGGCGATCAACGAGCTGTTCCGGCAGCTGCGCGAGGAGATCTTCCAGGTCATCGCGACCCAGCAGCCGGTCGCGCGCGACCTGCGGACGCTGATGGGCGTCCAGTACATCGCCATCGAGCTGGAGCGGATGGGCGACTACGCCGTCCGCATCGCGCGGCGGACGTCGACGCTCGCCGGCCTGCCCCACGGCCAGCTGCGGCCCGAGCTCAGCCTGATGGGCGAGTTGGCCAGCCAGCAGGTCCGGGACATCCTGGACGCCCTGATCGAGGAGAACGGCGCGCGGGCGCGCGAGGTGGCGGCCAAGGACGACGAGGTCGACCGCCTCTACAACCGCCTCTTCGACAGCCTGGTCGACGACATGAGCGGCGAGAAGGACGCTGAGGACGCGCTGCGGACCGTGACGCTCATCAACGTCGCCCACAACCTGGAGCGCATCGGAGACCGCGTGGTGAACGTGGCCGAGGACATCATCTTCCTGTCCACCGGGTTCGTCGTGGAGCTGGACTGAATGACAGACCGCATCCTGATCGTGGAAGACGACGACGGCATCCGTGAGACCCTCAAGTACCACCTCACCACCGCCGGGTACGCGGTGACCGAGGCGAGGGACGGTGCGATCGGCCTGCGCCTGGCGCGGACCTCGCGGCCGGACCTGGTCCTCCTCGACCTGATGCTGCCCGGCATGAGCGGGATGGAGTTCTGCCGCGCCCTCCGGCGCAGCAGCCGGGTGCCGATCATCATGGTCACGGCCAAGGACTCCGAGGTCGACAAGATCGTCGGCCTGGAGCTCGGAGCCGACGACTACGTCACGAAGCCGTTCTCGGTGCGCGAGGTGCTGGCCCGGGTCAACGCCGTGATCCGCCGCAGCCGCGCCGAGGCGGCCGAGCGGGCCATCCCCGAGCGTGACGAGATCGGCAACTTCGCGATCGACCGGCCCGCGCGGCGGGTCCTCGTGGACGGCCACGACGTGAAGCTGACCGCCCGCGAGTTCGAGCTGCTCTCGTTCCTGGTCGCGCACTCCGGTCGCGTCCAGTCGAGAGACGTGATCCTCCAGCACGTCTGGGGGGTCGACTTCATGGGAGACCGCAAGACCGTGGACGTGCATGTGCGCTGGCTGCGCGAGAAGTTCGCCGGTCGGGTGCCCTTCGAGATCGTGACCGTCCGGGGTGCCGGCTACCGGCTGGACCGGCTGACCTCGCAGGTCGCCAGCTGATGGCGACGGCCCAGGCCACCGAGGTTCGCGCCGGCGCGCCGGCGCGGCCGTCGGACGGGTTCCGGAGCCTGACGACCGTGATCAGCCTGTTCGCGCCGGCAGTGCTGATCCTGATCGTGCTCGTGGTGATCGTGACCTCGCTGCCCGCGATCAAGACCTTCGGCGCGGGCTTCCTGACCTCCACGGTGTGGAACCCGCCCAAGGAGCAGTTCGGCGCCCTGCCGTTCATCTTCGGCACAGTGGTCACGAGCTTCATCGCGCTGGCCCTGGCGCTGCCGATCGGCATCGGGGTGGCGCTGTTCCTCGCCGAGCAGGGCCTGACGGGACTCAGGACCACGCTCGGAACCGGTGTCGAGCTGCTGGCGGCCATCCCGAGCGTCGTATACGGCATCTGGGGCCTGTACATCCTGGCGCCGTGGCTGCTGCTGCACGTCAGCCAGCCGCTCTCGGAAGCGCTTGGACACATCCCGTTCTTCGCGGGACCGGCGCGGCAGACCAACATCCTGATCGCGTCGGTCATCCTCTCGGTCATGATCCTGCCCACGCTCAGCTCGATCTCGCGCGAAGTCATCAGGGCGGTGCCCGGCGGGCTGCGCGAGGCCAGCGTCGCGATGGGCGCGACGTGGTGGGAGACGGTCTGGAAGGTGATCCTCCCGGCCGCCCGCACCGGCATCTTCGGTGCCACGATCCTGTCGCTTGGCCGCGCCCTCGGCGAGACCATGGCCGTGACGATGACGATCGGGAACACGCCGCGGATCCAGGCGTCGCTGCTGCAGCCTGCCTACACGCTGGCGAGCGTCATCGCGAACGAGTTCAACGAGGCCACCGGCACGCTCTACCCGGCGGCGCTCATCGAGCTCGGCCTCGTGCTGATGCTGGTCACGCTGGTGGTCAACGTGCTGGCGCTGCTCCTGGTCCACCGGGTGTCCTCGGAGGCGCGGATATGAACCGGAACCGCCGGCGGCAGCTCGCCAACAGGATCTCGCGCGTGCTCATGTACCTGTTCGCCGCCATCGCGATCCTGCCGCTCGCGCTGGTCCTCATCTACGTGGTGATCCAGGGCCTGCCGGCGTTCGTGCATCCCGAGTTCTTCTACAACGCCGAGCGGCCGGAGGGCATCCCGGGCGGTGGCATCGCCAACGCCTTCGCCGGCACGCTCGTCATGGTAGCCATCGCGTCGGTGCTGGCGATCCCGATCGGCATCGTGTCGGGCGTCCAGCTGGTCGAGTACGGCCATGGCAGGGTCGCGGACGGAGTCCGCCTTGCCTGCGACGTGCTGGTCAGCATCCCGTCCATCGTGATCGGTCTCTTCATCTACAGCCTGCTGGTCGTCGCGTTCCACGGCCAGACGGGCTTCTTCGGGGCGCTGGCCCTGGCCATCCTGATGCTGCCCGTCGTGGTGCGAACGACGGAGGCCGCGATCGTGCTGGTGCCCGGCGCGCTGCGGGAGGCTGGCCTGGCGCTGGGCCTGCCGCGCTGGCGGGTGGCCCTGCAGCTCATCCTGCCCGCGGCGGTCCCGGGCGTGGTGACGGGCGCGCTCCTCGCGGTGGCGAGGGCGGCGGGCGAGACGGCGCCGCTGCTGCTGGCGTCGCTGGGCAACGTCTTCCTGACGTTCAACCCCGGGCAGCGGATGTCGGCCCTGCCGCTGATCGTCTACCACGACGCGCTGACGCCGTACCCGGACCTGGTGCAGACCGCGTGGGGAGCGGCGCTGGTCCTGGTGCTGCTCACGCTCCTGGTGAACGTCCTGAGCCGCCTGGCGCTGCGCCGCCAGATCCGACTGGCCGGCCGGATCTGATCGAGGCAGTCCCTCCCCCCTCGCGGGGAGGGTAGGGTGGGGTGTCGCTCAGAAAAGAGAGTCTGCGATGAGCGCCCAACGCAGTCCCCCCCTCCGGGCCGTGGACGGCCCTCCTCCCCCGCACGGGGGGAGGGACAGCCCGGGAGCGCACCACAGCGGTCGCCTCGTACGATCAGGCATCATCCCTTGGTGACACCGAGCCCTCCCTCCTGGCCCACGCGCGACCGTCTGATGCTGGCCGCGCTGGTCGGGGCGCTGCTGGGCTCACTCGTCTTCTACATGCACAGCGCCTACGGTCACGGGGACATCACGGAGTACCACCGCTACGCGCAGGCGTTCTGGCTTGGCTCCCCCCCGCTGCGCTCGATTCCCACCGAGTATCCCCTCCTGTCGCTCCTCCCGTTCTCGCTGACCCTCCTGCCACCGCTTCCCGACTACGTGAGCGTGTTCGCGCTGTGGATGCTGCTGCTCTTCGCGGCCGGATACCTGGCCATTCGCCGCCGCGAGTCCGGCCGGGCCGCCGAGGTGTTCGGCGTCTACCTGGCGCTCGGCTGCTTCGCCACCGTCCTCGGGCGCTTCGACCTCGTCCCCGCCGCCGCGACTGTCGTGGCGTACTGGGCGGCCCGCGAGCGGCGGTTCACGCTCGCCTACGCGATGCTCGCGGTCGGGGCCGTGCTGAAGCTGTACCCGGTCCTCCTGGTCCCGATCGTCGTGCTCGAACAGTACCGCGCGCTCGACCTGCATCCGCTGCGCTCCGGGCCGCCGGGGCAGGTGGTGCGCGGCGTCGCGCTGGTCGGAGGCACGGTCGTGGCGGCGTTCGCGATCGCCGCGGCGCTCCAGCCGCACGCCTGGTTCGGTCCCTTCGCGTACAACGCGAGCCGGCCCCTCCAGGTCGAGTCCGTGCCGGCATCGGTGCTCTGGCTCAGCGGCCTGCTCGGGCTGCACGTGGCTCCGGACCACTCCTTTCACTCGTACAACCTGGTCGGCCAGGCCGCGGCCGAGCTGAGCCTGCTCGCCGACGTGGCGCTGGTCGGCGGCTGCCTGTGGGTGTACTGGCAGCAGCTGAACGGCCGGCTCGTGTTCGGCCGGGCGCTCACGTTGTGCCTGCTGTTGATCGTGTGCACCGATCGAGTGTTCAGTCCGCAGTACCTGATGTGGGTGGTCCCGATGGTCGCGATCTCCGAGCGGGACTACGACGGCGTGTGGCTCGCCATCTGCGCCCTGACCACGCTGATCTTCCCCTACGCGTACGACTTCGCGGGCCTGCACGGCACGGGGACCCCCGGCAGCTATCCCCTGTTCTTCTCCGGCTTCATCGCGGCGCGCAACGCCCTGCTCGTGATCGCGACGGCGCGCTTCACGCGGCGCTCGCTCGTGCGGGCCGAGGCGGCTCCCGGCCTGGCCCGCTCGACATCACCGGCCGCCTGAACCGCAACGATGCCGCCGTCGGACGCATCGGTTAACCTCCAGGCTCTCCGCCTTTAACCTCGCCAGGAGAGGCTTCACGCATGAAACGCGCCATGCTCCTCGTCATCGTGGCCGCGGTCATCCTGCCGGTGGTGATGCCCGTGCCGGCGGCCGCAGCCTCAGGGGTCGACGTGTTGTCGAGGATCCAGCACATCGTGGTGATCTACCAGGAGAACTGGAGCTTCGACAGCCTGTACGGCAACTTCCCGGGCGCCAACGGCCTCGCCAACGCCGGGGACACCGTGAAACAGGTCGACAAGAGCGGCCAGCCCTATGCCGTCCTGCCCCAGCCGATGGACGTGGAGTCCGGAAAGCCACCGGTGCCGGACCCGCGGTTCCCGGCTGACCTCGCCGTCAAACCATTCGACACCTCCAAGTACGTGCCCGACGACCAGAAGACCGGCGACCTGGTGCACCGCTACTATCAGGAGCAGTACCAGATCGACGGCGGCAAGATGGACAAGTTCGTCGCCTGGAGCGACGCGTCAGGCCTGGTCATGAGCTACTACGACGCGACCAACCTGCCCGAGGGCAAGCTCGCGCAGCAGTACACGATGGACGACTTCTTCCACGCCGCGTTCGGTGGCTCGTTCCTCAACCACTTCTACCTCATCTGCGCCTGCGCACCGTCCTTCTTCAACGCCCCGGCCAGCGCGGTCGCCAAACTGGACGCCAGCGGTGTCATCACGCAGGACGGCTCCGTCACCCCGGACGGCTTCGCCGTGAACACGACGTTCAGCGTCAATACCCCGCACCCGGCGACGGCAGCCGCCGCCTCGCTGCTGCCCAACCAGAGCCTGCCCACCATCGGCGACCGGCTGAACGACAAGAACGTCAGCTGGGCCTGGTACTCCGGCGGCTGGAACGATGCGCTGGCCGGCAAGCCCGACCCCCTCTTCCAGTTCCACCACCAGCCGTTCGTCTACTTCAACAACTACGCGGACGGCACGCAGCTCAAGAAGGACCACCTGAAGGATGAGCAGGACTTCATGGCCGCCGCGCAGGCCGGCACGCTGCCGGCGGTCTCGTTCGTCAAGCCCATCGGGGCGAACAACGAGCACCCCGGCTACGCGGACCTGCTCAAGGGCCAGCAGCACGTCGCGGACCTGGTCCAGGCGGTCCAGTCGAGCCCCAACTGGAAGGACACGATGGTGGTGATCACCTACGACGAGCACGGTGGTCGCTGGGACCACGTGGCGCCGCCCAAGATCGACAAGTGGGGCCCGGGCGCCCGGGTGCCGGCGATCGTGATCTCGCCGTTCGCCAAGCGCGGGTTCGTGGACCACACCCAGTACGACACGACGTCGATCATGGCGACGATCGAGCAGCGGTGGAACCTGCCCGCGCTGCAGTCCCGGGATGCCCACGCGACACCGCTCGACAACGCGCTCGATCCCAAGTACGCCCCGGCGGCCACGACCACCGGAGTCCCGGCCAACGTGGCCGTGATCGTGGTGGGCGCGCTCGTCGTCCTGGCGCTGGCGGCGCTGGGCGTCGGCTTCCTCGTCAGGAGGAGCGGCACCGGCTAGAGCAACTCGTCACCCGAGGCCGGCGCCGTGCGCGGCGCCGGTCTCGCCCATACTCTCTCCTGAGGGTGGGGCATCCGAAGGAGGGAACCATGACGCTGGTCGAGACGCGGTCCGGCACGGTCGAGGGCATCGAGAAGTCAGGTGTGCTGCAGTTCCGCGGCATCCCGTTCGGGGCGTCGCCGACCGGCGACCTGCGATGGCGCCCGCCGCAGCCCGCCGAGCCCTGGACAGGCGTTCGCCGGGCCGACGAGTTCGGTCCGATAGCACCGCAGGGCACCAACCGCATCGCCCTCTTCTCCATGCCGGAGCAGCAGCCGGAGATCAGCGAGGAGGGCTGTCTCACCCTCAACGTCTTCACGCCCGGGGTGGACGGCGACCCGCGGCCCGTTCTGTTCTGGATCCACGGAGGCGCCTTCACCGCTGGCTCGGGGCGCAATCCCTGGTACAACGGTGCGTCGTTCGCGGCCGGCGGCGTGGTCGTGGTCACGATCAACTACCGGCTGGGCGCCCTCGGGTTCCTGCACCTCGGCGACGAACTGCCCGGTTCCGGGAACTGCGGCCTGCTCGACCAGGTGGCGGCGCTGGAATGGGTCAGGGACAACATCGCGGGGTTCGGCGGCGACCCGCGCAAGGTCACCATCTTCGGCGAATCGGCCGGCGGCATGAGCATCGGCTCGCTCATGGGCCTGCCGGCCGCCTCCGGCCTCTTCCACCAGGCCGTTCCGCAGAGCGGCGCTGCCTCCACCGTGAACACGCCGGAGCACGCCGCCGAGGTGGCAGAGCGAGTGATCGCGAAGGTCGGCGGCATGGACACCCTCCGCGCCGCGCCCTGGGAGCAGCTGGTCGAGGTCCAGAACGAGGTGGCGCTCGAGCTGCAGCGCGGCGTGGGCGCCCTGCCGTTCATGCCGGTCGTGGATGGCACGGTACTGCCGCGGCCGCCACTGGAGAGCGTGCGGGCCGGGAGCGCGGCGCCCGTGCGGCTCCTGACCGGCACCACCCGCGACGAGATGGCGCTGTTCCACTACAGCGCGCCCGGCCCGCACGACCTCGACGAGGCGACGGTGCTGCGTCGGCTGGAGCGGCTCGATCCGGGTTCCGGCCGCTCGGTCTACGACGCGTACCGGGCGGAGCTGGGCGCGAGCGCGCGTCCCGCCGACGTGTGGATCGCAGAGGAGACCGACCGGGTGTTCCGCATCCCCGCCATCCGGCTGGCGTCCGCCCAGGCGCGGCACACGTCGGACGTGTGGATGTACCTCTTCACCTGGGAGTCGCCGGCGCTGGACGGCGCCCTGCGCTCGTGCCACGCGCTCGAGATCCCGTTCGTGTTCAACTCGCTGGCGTCCGGCTCCGAGGGCTTCACGGGCTCGGGCCCGGAGGCCGGCGCGCTGGCCCGCGAGATGCACGGCGCCTGGACCGCGTTCGCCGCCTCGGGCGATCCCGGCTGGGACCGCTACGAGGAGGGGCGGCGCGCGACGCGCGTGTTCGGCCCTGGCGCCGTCACGGTCGACGACCCGAGGGGCGCCGTCCGCCGGCTCTGGGACTGAGCGCTTCGGGACCCGAGCTGAGATGTCGGGCGTCGATTGGCGGCTGGGGGCGAGTTCGGGCCAGGAGGGCGCTGCCGCGCCGTCTCGAACCAGCCTGGGTGCCGGCCGAGCGGGCATCAAGGCTACCCTGCGGCGCTCCGCGGCCTTGATGCCCTCCAGCTGGCCGCCAACAGGGTCGCAACCGTGCCAAATGTGCCCCAATCGCCCATTGCCGGGCCGGCCAAAGGGCGATTTGGCGCCAAATGGCCCTCTGGATGCACAAGCGACGCGCAAGTGGACCGCTCGCAGCCCGGAACCGTGCGTTGCTGCGTGTCAGCGTGGTCATCGGGCGGCTGAGGGGACGCTCA
>DASQZW010000157.1:0-23294 GCA_035638495.1 Terriglobales bacterium | reverse complement strand
GCCGCGGTCGTGGCGAGTCCCACGGTCTATGCCGCGGCGCTGGGGCCGGACAAGTTCGGACTCCTTGCCGACACGGCGGACGCGTGGGAGGACGCGCTGTGTCGGTTGATCGAGGACCAGGCGCTCCGCTTCACGCTGGCGGCGCGCTGGGCGAAGCGCGTGCGGGAGCGGCATAGCTTGCCGGGCCAGGCCGGCGCCTGGCCACGGGCGTGGGCGAACCTCATCGGCGCGGCACGCGCGCGGCTGGGGCTCCGCCGCGGGCCGCCGCTCGTGGCGCACGGGATGTACCGTGGCTGAGCGGCTCACGCAGGCCCGCTGCAAGCACTGCGGCGTGCGCCAGTTCGACCACGACGGCCGCGGCTACGTGGAATGGGTCTGCCGCTCGTGCGGCGTGTTCAATGTCCACCGGCCGATGCCCCTATTGCCGCCGCTCACCAAGCAAGGTAAACTGGTGCCCAGGAAATAGCCTGAGGCCCTTGAGCCCTTAGCCGCAGAGCGCCGGGAGCGCCAGACGGATAGGGGCTCTGTCTATGCTCGAACGGAAGAGCATCACCCTCGGTCTTCCCGAGGACGCGCCGCCCGGCACGATTCAGGCTCGCTTCAGCTCGTTCAACGTCCTGGATAAACAGAGAGACCGTGTACACCGGTCCGCTTTCCAGGAGTTGGATGGGTCCGAAGTCCCTCTGATCTGGTCGCACGAGTGGAGCTCCCTGCCGGTAGGCAAGGGGCGAATTCGTGTCACCCGAGACGCAGCGATCTTCGACGGCGCGTTCCATCTGCAGACGCAGTGGTCGCGCGACGCCTACGAAACTACGAAGGCGATGGGTGCCCTCCAGGAGTTCTCCTACGGCTTCGAAATCGCGCCGGGTGGGTTCGACGTGGCCGAGGAGGACGACGGCCCGGTCAGGCACGTCCGGAAAATCGCCAGAGTGTTCGAGGTGTCTGGGGTATTGGTCGGAGCGGGGGAGGATACCCGCGTCTTAGCTCTCAAGGAGCACGTGCCGGACGACGACGGCCCACCGCCTAAGGGCTTCCGATCGTGGAAGCAGTTCTACGACGACACCGAGCCGGTCACGCCTGCTCAGGTCTGGGCGATGTGGCGGGAGGCTCGATCCCATGTTGTCTGAGGAGCGCTTCCAGCTCGCGGACGCGGCGCTCCAACGCCGTAATCACCGCATGGTCCTTGTTCGTCACCAGCTCCAGATTCTCGGGCCGGTTGTCGGTCTTGTTCCCGTTCAAATGGTGGACGTGCTCGTACCGTTCCAGGCGTCTGCCCAGATGGTCGGCCATCACCATACGATGCTCGAGGACTTCCCCCCGTACATCGGCCATCGGATGGTCGGGCAGACGCCAGTAGACGTATCCGTTGGCCTTGATCTGTCGTTGGAGGGGCGGGAACCCCCGGTACTCGATCGGCACTTGCTCCGTTTCCATGCAACGCCGGCAGAAACCGCCGAAGTGCGGTTTGTTACGGACGGCCTCGATCGTACCGTGCGCCGCGGTCCATCGGACCCCGCCGCATTGGCCGCACGTAACCTGGACTGCCGCTGTCACACGCTTGCCAAGTTGCCGCCGAGTCAGTGTGTCCCACTGAACGACCGATCCCGAGGCCAACCGCTGCGGCGTCGCCTGTGGCGGCCGTGGCAATCGGTGGGTCTGTGGGTACACTGCGCCGCGACGCCCATATCCCGAGCACGCGCGGGAACAGAACAGGCCCTTCTGACTCTTCGCGTGGTACGCGAACTCCTTGCCGCAGTGACGGCAACTGCGTGTCTCAGCCATGCCTCCCCCGGTTCGTTGTCGTGTCCATCTGATTATAGCTTAGACGGCAAAGGGGGTGTGTGTGCCGCTGCCAAATGAACATGCTTGCCGGTTGTCGAATCCCGGCAAGTACGACCGCTTTCGCCGTGGCACGAGAGATCACGACGGTAAGCAATACAGCATCATCTACGGGCGTCCGAAAGGTGGCGGAGGCTGGGAGCAACAAGCCTTTCGCTACCCGAGCGGCACCTGGACCGCGGACCAGGCCCGCAGCCACTGCAGCAGCCACCAGGGCCAGGAGTTCGCCGCGGCCACGGGCGGCAAAAGCTACGACGAGCACCTGGACGCCATCGCCGACCTGCTCACCGACGTCGACGCCGAGCTGCGCGAGCTCATCCTCGAGCACCTCGGCGCGCTGGCGACCCAGGGGCCGCCCGATCCCGAGCTTCACGCGGAGTGGACGACGTCCTACATCAACAACCTGCCGGACAGCGCGTTCGCCTACATCGAACCCGGGGGCAGCAAAGATTCCGAAGGCAAGACCGTACCAAGGAGTCTCCGCCACTTCCCGCATCACGATGCCAACGGCAAGCTTGACCTGCCGCACCTGCGCAACGCCCTCGGTCGCGCCGGCCAGTCGCCGCACGGTGATCGCGCCCTGCCGCACCTCAACCGGCACGCCGCCGCGGCGGGCGTCGGCGAGCACGCGCAGGAGCCCGAGGCGGCCGAGCTGGCCTGTCTCGCGCTCCGCGACTACGTGGACTATCTCGCCAGCGCGCCCCTGCCCGACCCGTCCGTCGAGCAGTGGGCGGCGTCGGTCACCACGAACATGGAGCGCGTGCGCGATGCCCTGCGCCACCGGGCGGCTAAGCACGCCCTGGCCGGCGCGGACTCGCCGCAGGCGCTGTACGACCGTATGCAGGCGCGGGACGCGCGGCTGCGCACGCTGCTAGGAAAGGATCGCTAGATGGACTCCCTCGCCGAGACCCGCCTGCGCCTGGATGCCAAGCGCCGGCAGATGTTCGACGCCTACGAAGAGGCCGGCCCCGAGATGGACCTCGGCCGCATCACGGCCATCGACGGCGACTACGACCGCAAGCGCGTCGTCCTGCGCCAGTGGGACGAGGAGATCAAGGAGCTGGAGCGCAACGAGGACCAGCTGACCCACATGCAGCGCATCCGCGACGAGAACGAGCGGGCCCTGCGCAAGGCCAGCGAGCCCGAGCGCCTGATCCCCTTCCCGAACGGCGGGAATGGGCACGCCCCGGGCAGCCTCGGCACGCTGCGCATCGACCGCGAGGGTCATACCCTGCGCCAGCTCATCCGGGACCACCCCGGCTTCAAGGCGCTCAAGGACGGCAACAGCGGCAGCTTCGCCCTGGACCTGCCGGGCATCGACCTGAAGACGCTGGTCACGCTCGTCACGGTCAGCCCGCAGAACTACCGCCAGCCCGACGTGCAGCCGCTGGCCCTCGAGGAGCGCACCGTCTCCGATCTGATGCTCCAGGGCACGATCGACCGCGGCATCGTCGAGTATTACGAAGAGACGACGTTCACCAACGCCGCGAGCGGCGTCGCCGAGGGCTCGGCCAAGCCCGAGTCGGCGATCGGCTTCACCCTGCGCACCGAGACGGCCAAGAAGATCGCCCACAACATCCCGGTGACCAAGGAGGCGCTGGACGACAACGCCTTCCTCGAGAGTCAGATCCGCGGGCGGCTCGCGTTCGGCGTCAAGCGCCGCGAGGAGCAGCAGCTGCTCACCGGCGCGGGCACCGGCAACGACCTGAACGGCATGCTGAACCGCTCCGGCATCCAGACGCAAGCCGCGGCCGGCTCCGGCCTCGACGCCATCTTCCGCGCCATGCAGCTCATCCGCGGCCAGGCGGGCTCCGGCTTCGCCGAGCCGACGGGGATGGTCATCCATCCCGCCAACTGGACGACCCTGAAGCTCAGCAAGGACACCACCGGCCAGTACCTGTTCGGCGGGCCGTCCGACGAGGGGCCCGATCGCTGCTGGGGCATGCCGGTGCGCCAGACGACCGGCATCACGGCCAACACGGCGCTGGTCGGCGCCTTCCGCCCCTACACCGAGGTCCTGCGGCGCGAGGGCATCACCATCACCATGTCGACCGAGCACTCGACGTTCTTCGTCGAGAACAAGGTCATGCTCCAGGCAGAATCGCGCCTCGCGCTTGCCGTGTACCGTCCTGCTGCCCTTTGTACTGTCACGGGTCTCACATAAGCGTCAGAGGTAATGTCAGGCGGTCGCGGCGGGGAGGCGCCTGGCTCCCCGCCGCGACCCCGGGCCTTCCCAGGGGAGACGAACCGATGGTACGCATCGCGGTGAAAGAACGCTATTACCTCGTGCGCGACGGCTCGCACGTCGTGCGCGAGGGCCACCCCGACGCCGCATCCCTGTACGTTGCGGCCGGGATCGAGGTCGACGAGGAGGAGGCGCGGCGCCTGGGCCTCTGGGACCTCGAGAACGCCGTGCCGTCCGAGCCCGAGCCCACGGCGCCCGAGGAGGATGAGGGCGATGACCAGCCAGAGGAAGACGAGGCCGAGGCAGCGGAGGAGGAAGCGACGGCGCCCGAGGCCCTGGTGGTCGGCAAGGCCGTGCACAAGGCGCAGATCGAGGACAAGTCCCTGCCCACCGGCCTGCAGCCCCAGCCGCGGCGCTATACGCCGCCCATGAGCAAGGCTGGTGGCCGGCGCGGGCGGCGCTAATGGTCCAGACCGTCGGCCCTGAGGCGGTCGTGCTCATCGACCATGCCACGGCGCCGGTCACGGCGAACGTGCCGGAGCTGGATATGCGGGGCCGCTACTCGTTGACGCTGACGATCGCGGGCCCGTTTACGGGCACGGTCACCTTCGAGGGGACCATCGACCACCAGTTCTGGGGCGCCGTGGAGCTGCGCGAGCTGGGCGCGAAGAATAGCACCGGCACCAGTACCACGGCGGCCGGGGCCTGGGTGAGCCAGGACCACTATCCGCTGGCGGCCTTCCGCTGCTCCGTGCCGACGCTCACGGCGGGCGACGTGACCGTGACCGCCCTGCGGGGGGCGTGATGGCGGCGAAGGGCTACTGTACGGTCGCCCAGATCCAGGCGTGGCACGGCGGCACGCTCAGCACGGCCGACCAGGCCACGGTGACGGCCTGGATGGAGTTCGCCGAGCAGGTGATCGACGCCGACACGGGCAACCCGTTCCTGACCGGCCCCATCCTCGGCGAGCAGCACGGCGTGGGCATCCCCCCGGACGGCGCGTTTGTGTGGACGCAGCTGCACCCGCTCGCCTCGGTCGAGGCCGTGCGCGGTTATCTGCGCCCGACCGCGACGAACCCGCCCATCACCCTCGCCCTGGGGACCGACTACGAGGTCGATTCGCTGGCGCAGGGGCGCATCTGGATCGGCGGCTGGCAGGCCTTCGCCTACTTCCGCCTCGACTACACGCCGGTCGCCACGGTCCCGCGGCCGGTCTCGGAGGGCACCGCGCTCTTGCTCTCGGAGCACCTGAATTGGGCGGCGACGATCGGCGGCGCGACCAGCGCCAGCGGCGGCGTGGTCACCGAGGAGCGGTTCGCCGAGGCGATCCAGAAATACGCGGCGGTGCCGCCGCCCGCGGCCGAGGCGGGCTGGGCCATCAGTCCGACGGTGCGCGCCGTCCTCGGCCCCTGGTCGCGCGCGCACCAGATCGTGTTCGTCTGATGAACACCGCCCGCCTGACGGCGCTCGCCCGCAAGTACATGGCCGAGACGGTCACCTTTACGCGCGTCACGGGCCACGGCGCCGGCCTCTCCACCATCCCGGTCGGCGCCGCGGCCCCGGCCTACCGGCTGCTCAAGAGCGGCAGCCAGCCGGTCACGCTGCCGGGCGGTGCCGATGCCGCGGCGCTCCTGCGGTTTGTGGTCGACTCGCCGGAGGACATCCGGCCACGCGACGTGCTGGTCGATGCGACCGGCCAGCAGTATCGCATCGTCGGCGTCCAGCGCCTGCAGGCCGGCCTGCCCCTCCAGCTCGACGTGGTGGGAGTGCTGGCATGAAAGTGACCGACACCGCCAGCCCGGCGATGCGCACCTGGAGCGTCCAGTGGGGGCGGGCGGCCCACGCCGTGCTCGAGGAGCAGGCCATCGTCGTCGAGCAGCGCATGAAAGCGGAGCACCGCTGGGTCAACCGCACGGGCGCGGCCGAGGCGCATCTCCACTGCGAGATCTTCGACGCGGGCGGCAAGAGCCGCATGATCGCCTTCTGCGCGGTGCCCTACTACAAGTACCTGGCCGTCAGGCGCCACGGCTACTTCGACATCCTGCTGCCGGTGATGCGCTCGGAGTGGCCGCGGACGATGGCCAAGCTGCGGGCGCGCTGCCGCGCCGTGAACGCCAAGGCATGACCAGCCTGCGGGAGGCCATCTGGAATGTCGCGGCGAGTTATGCGCCGTTCACCGCCTACGCCCAGGCCGGCAGCGGCGGGCTGTTCGGCTCGGACGAGCAGCCAGACCCGCCGCCGGCCTATCTGGCGTGCCCGTGGTTTTACCTCGAGCTGCTGACGACGGTGGAGTCGGCGGCGGGCGATCCGAACTGGCTCGACGGGGGCTTTCGCTGGTGGGGCTACGACCTGCCGCAGGCCGGCTACGTGCGGCTGCGGGCGGCCCTCGCCACGCTGGCGAAGGCCCCCGGCTACGCGACCACGCGCGCCGAGACGGACGGCAGCCTGTACAGCGACGACACCACCGGCGAGATCGTCGTCTGGCAGCAGGGCGTCGGCTTCGGCAGCGAGACCGGCGATCAGGAGCGCGGGCTCCTGGTCCTGACGTATGCGTGGCGCACGCGCCACAGCATACGCGGCGATTGGCCGTAAGCGGATGCGTGCGCGCGCGGCGCGCGCAGGCAGGGTCAAGGAGGAGTAGGCATGTCCACGTTCAAGCTGTTCGGGATGAAGCGGCTCGTGGCCTGGTACGTCGACGACGTCGACGCCACCGGCACCGCGGTGGGCACCGCGTCCGGCACGGCCGTCTCGCTCGCCACCAACCAGGGCTCGGGGTATACGGACGCGACGCCGGCGCAGCCGCACCGCATCAAGATCGACAACGAGCTGATGTACGTGACCGCGGCCAGCGGCGACAACCTCACCGTCACCCGCGCCCGGGACGGCACGACCGGGGCCACGCACCTCATCGCCGCACCGGTGGCCCATTTACACCCCGTCCGGCTCTGGAAGAGTTCTGCGTTTACCATGAACGCCAACATCCAGACCATCGAGTTTCCCGGCGACGGCGACGTGGAGCAGGTGTTCCAGTCGCAGGGCATCCAGGGGACCTTCACGCTGAGTAAGTTCGTGACCGACCTCCTGGAGCAGGTCGCTGGCGCGCCGGCGGCGACCATCGGCCTGCACTCGAACGAGACGCGGCGCTGGCAGCCCGAGCTCGGCACGTACCCGTTCGTGGAGCTGAACGCCGACCGCCGGGCGGTCAACGACGACACGGGCGCCGACGAGGTGGTCCGCACCTACGTCTGGAAGACGAAACTGCAGAAGCCGTACATCACGGGCGATGCGGGCAACAACGCCGCCGAGACCTCGACGCTGAACTGGTCCTCGACTGCGACCACGGTGGACCTGTTCAACCTGCCCATTCAGGGGCCGGGCAACGTGCCCGTGGGCAGCGATATTCACTACAGCTACGCCGAGGTGCCGTCCGGCAACCTGCCCTAAGGGGATGAACCGATGGTGACCAACGGTCACCAGCCGGCCGAGGAGGCCGGCTGGGATGCCGCGCTGCTCGACCAGTGGCGCGCGGAGGCCGGCTACGCGGGCGTCCACTACCTGGAAGTGCTGCCGGGGAAGCCGAAGCTCGCCTTCGACCTCACGGGCCTGATGGACCTCGTGCTGCAGGGGCGCCTGCCCAACAGCATGTTCGCGCGCGCCCAGCAGACCGCGCGCGACAGCGAGGCGTACCAGGAGACGCGGCCGCAGCTGAGCGCGGAGGAGCAGGACCGCCGCTTCTGGCAGTTGCACGAGGAGACGCGCGCCTGGCACGACGATCTCGTGGCCGCGACGTGGGTCAGTCCGCCGAACCCGCCGTGGTGCAAGCTGGGGGACCTGCCGCCCGCCGGCCGGCCGCGGGGATCCTTCTGCCTGCACGATATTCAGCCGCCGGCGCGCCTGCGGATGCTCGTCGAGCTGCTGATCGGCGGTGCGGCGCAGCTCGACTCCTTTCGTGACCAGTCCGCGCGCCTGGCTGCTGCACAGGATGTGCCGCGACTACGGCCAGCGGCCCAGCAGCCTGCTGATCCCCCAGTCGCCGGCGTACCTGCGCTTCCAGTTCGACGAGGCGATCTGGTGGGCGGGGACGATGCAGGACCGGGCGCTCCAGGAGGAGGGCCGGGAGAGGGCGAGCCTGCCGGCGGGCCTCATCCCGTGGGAGGATGACGCCGAGGACGCGCCGGGGAATTAAGGGGAATTTAGTCCGAGGCTGCAGGGCCGGGGTGAGGTAAGCGCGTGAGCGTCGACGGCGGCACCATCCGGGCGGAGGCCGAGCTCGACCTGACGGCCTTCACGGCGGCGGCGCGCCAGCTCGAGCAGATGTCGCGCGCCATCGCGGCCGAGTTCAAGGCGATCCCGCCGCTGAAGCCGGAGGTCGACCCCGGCACCAGCACCGCCATCAAGTCGCTCAGCAGCGACCTGCGCGGCCTGGTGCCGGTGATGTACGAGGTCAACGTCAGCGCCGGCCGCGCCGCCAGCAGCATGGCGAGCTTCGGCGCGGCGCTCGGGCCGGTCGGCATCGCCGCCGGCGCCGCCGTGATCGCCGTCGGCGGACTCAGCGCCGCCATGATCCAAGCGGCCCAAGGCGCCGCCCAGCTGCAGCACGAGGTCGCCTTCGTCCAGACCATCAAGCCGGACATCGACGTGCGCGGCGTCACCGACAGCCTGAAGGACCTGTCCACCAGCATCAACCAAACCAGCACGCAGCTGGCGCAGGGCCTATACAACATCTTCTCCAGCGTGGACGTCACCCAGTCCGAGGCCATTCAGCTCGTCGAGCAGTTCGCCAAGGGCGCCGTCGCGGCGCGCACCGACGCGCAGACGTTCGGCACGGCCGTGCTCGGCGTGATGAACGCCTACAAGCTGTCCGTGGAGGACGCCGAGAAGATCAGCGACGAGTTCTTCCAGACGGTCAACGCCGGCGTCGTGAACGGCCAGGAGCTGGCCAGCAGCCTGGGCCTCGTCACGCAGAGCGCCAAGCAGGCCGGCGCCAGCCACGAGGAGCTGTTCGCCGCGATCAGCGCCGTCACCAAGGAGGGCGGGCCGGCGGCGCAGAACATCAACAACCTGTCCAACCTGTTCAACAAGATGGGCACCGCCGAGGCCGCGCAGCACATGGCGGCCCTCGGCATTCAGACCAAGACCCTCGCCGGCAACCTGCGCGACCCCATCGAGGTCGTCGGTGCGTTGCGCGACAAGCTCTCCACGCTGACGGAGGCGGAGCGCCAGGCGGCGATCCAGGTCATCTTCCCGGACCTCCAGGCGCGCCAGGGCTTCCAGGTGCTCTCCAGCCAGTTTGCGTTTCTGCAGGAGCAGCTGCGGATCAACCGCGAGGAGTCCGGTCAGACGGCGGCGGCCTACAAGACGGTCGCGGAGACGGCGACCGAGCAGTTCGGCCTGATGCAGAAGGCCATGCAGGCGCTCAGCGACGACATCGGCGCAGCGCTGCTGCCGGCGCTCACGAGCATCATCCAGACGCTCGACGGCGTCGTCGTCGGCCTGCGCGACACCACGAAGACCTTCGAGGACGCGGTCGCCCAATGGGGGCCGGCGACCGAGGAGGGGCGCGCGGCCGTCCAGAAGGCGCTCGCAGGCGTGATGCAGCACTTCACCGACGCGGCGGCCGAAGCCGAGCGCCAGGCGGGCCGCATCGCCACGGCGCTGAAGCAGGCGACGACCACCAGCCCCGAGGGCGAGCCGGGCGCCTTCGTGCCCGGCGGCGGCATCCTGCCGCCGGAGCAGCAGCCGCTGGCGCAGGTGCCGGACTGGCTGATGACGCCGGCCGACCAGACCGTCGGCGGCAAGGCCGTCAAGGACTGGCTCATCCACTTCGGCGAGGACGTCGCCACCACGGTCGGCAACATCGCGGACCGCTTCGGCCGCGAGACCGAAGAGAACTACGCCAAGCTGATCGGCCCCGACACCGAGAAGCTGGAGCGGCGCGCGGCCCAGCAGCGCGAGGCCATCGCCGCCATCATCAGCGACCTGGCCGGCGACATCGAGGTCCAGTTCCAGGCCCTGGTGCAGGGCCTGAGCCCCGAGGACTGGGCCAACCAGTCCAGTGCCATCATCGAGGCCTTCTCCGCGGGCATCAAGGACCGCATCCCGAACATCACCCAGGAGCAGCTGGACGCCACCATCAATGTCCTGGCGAGCTTCGTCCCGCAGTTCAAGGCGCAGGGCGAGGCGCTGGGCGAAGCCGTCACCGCGGGCGCCGTCGAGCACACGCAGACGCTCCAGGAGCGCATGAACGAGAGCCTGGTCGGCATCAACGAGATCTTCGCCAAGGTCCAGCAGGGCGTCATCAACGTCGACAACGAGCTGAAGCGGCGCGACGTGACCGAGGCCTACATTCAGAACCTGACCAACATCAACGACCAGCTGAAGGAGAACAGCCGGCTGATGGGCGAGGTCAAGGACGCGCAAGTCCGCGCCCACGCCCAGTGGCTGGTCAACAACGGCGACATCGAGGGCGCGAACGCGCTGCTGGAGGCGCACGCCGCCGCGCAGAAGGCCACCAAGGACGCCGAGGACGAGCGCGTGAAGGCCGCGAAGAAGGCTGCCGAGGAGGAGGAGAAGCTCCGCCAGAAGCAGGAAGAGGCGCTGGCGAAGCTGCCCGACGAGGTCGAGGCGGTGGCACTCAAGGTCAACGACGCCGAACAGAAGCTGGCCCAGGCGCACGCCGACACGGTGAAGGCGCTGGGCGACGCCGCCGCCGAGTTCCACAAGCGCATGGACGATATCCAGCGCACGCTGAACGACGCCCTCAAGACCTACAGCACCACGATGGCGAAGCTGCGCGAGGAGGACGACCGCGCGCGCCAGGACTTCCAGGACAAGCAGCTGGAGCGCACGAGCGCTTTCCTGGCCCAGATGAACGACCTGACGCGCAGCGCGCTTCAGGCGCGGACGGACCACAACCAGGCGGTCGCCGCCGCGGCCGGCGAGCTGAACCAGACGCTGCTCCAGCAGGAGCAGGACTACACCGACAAACTGGCGACGCTGAACGCGCAGCGCACGCAGAGCCAACAGCAGGCCGTCGATGCCCAATCGGCCGCCCTCAGCCAGCTCTCCCAGTCCCTCAGCGCCATCCGCCAGCAGCAGGTCCAGACGCTGTTCCAGTTCAGCACCCAGCTGCAGGAGATCGAGGCCAAGGCGCTGGCCGGCGCGCAGACGCACGAGACGCAGAACGAGATTGCCAAGGCGCGCCTGCGGCTGCAGCAGGAGTTCGGGCTGCAGCAGGCCGGGCTCACCGACCAGGAGGCGCTCGCGCGCGCCGGCTTCGGGAAGGCGGTCACCGCCGCGGAGCAGCAGGCGCAGCGGCAGGCCGAGGCGTTTGCGAAGGCGCTGGCGAAGCTGAACGAGGAGCGCGACAAGAAGGAGCGGGAGGCGCGCGACAAGGAGCAGAAGGCCATCGAGGCCGCGGACAAGAAGCTGAAGGAGGAGCTGGACAAGATCGCGGCCGACCGCGCGAAGGCCGCCGCGGAGAAGGCCAAGGCCGACGCCGAAGCCGCGAAGAAGGAGGAGCGGCGTCAGGAAGACCTGGCACGGAGCAAGAAGGAAGCCGCCGACGCGAAGAAGGAGGCCGAGCAGAAGGCCGAGCGCGACCGGCGCGAGGCGCGCATCGAGTACGACCGCAAGGTGCGCGACATCCTCGAACGCGAGGACAAGGCGATCACGGAGTTCCAGCGCACGATCCGCGATGCCAACCGCGACCTCCAGAAGATCGCCAAGAACCTCGAAAAGGTCGGCCTGAACGGCAACGAGCTCCTGCGCGAGGTCCTGCGGCGGTCCAGCATCCAGATGCCGGTGACCATGCACATCCAGGCCATCCAAGAGACGGGCGTCGACTTCCTGCGCGTGGCGTCCGACCACCTCGAAGCGCGCATGCGGCAGGTCTGATGCCGCAGAGCCTGAACGCCTGGCACTTCGTCAGCCGCGCGCAGACCGGCGGCGTGCCGACGCTCGCGTTCTACGCCGACATTCCGCAGAACGCCGTGGACTGGCAGTTCGAGGTGCAGGGGCGGCTGGCCGAGGACCCGCTCGGCGGCCAGCCGGTGCAGATCCTCCGCGACAGCGGCACGTTTCCGCGGCGCTCCGGCAGCTTCAACCTCGGCGCGCTGAAGGGGCCGAGCCGTGCCACCGACGAGGCCAACATCAAGCAAGCCTGGTGGATGGGCGGGCCGTTCGACGTGACCACCAGCGAGCACGAGACGTTCGGCCTGATGTTCAACCGCGTCCAGCAAGGCGGCACGCGGCGGCAGTGGCAGGGCGGCAACCGCATCTGGTCGATCACCTGGTACGAGGTGCCCTGAGCATGCCGCTCTGGGGAACGCAGCGCTGGCACCACGCAAAATGGGGTGCCCTCGGCTTGCCGGCGCCGTTCGCCCTCTGGCAGCAGCTCTGGTCGAACCCGCACCCGTGGGCGAAGCGCCAGGGGCTGGGCCCATACAGCCGGAGTGCCGAGTGGGCGGTGTACGCGGTGGACGCGACCACGCTCGCGAACGGCCAGCGGCTGCCACGCGTGGCTGGCGGCTCGCGGGAGTCGAACTGGGAGGACGTGCCGCTGCAGACCGAGACGCTGACGCTGCAGTTCATGAACCCCGACGAGTACCTGCCCGGCGGCGCCTACCACGACCTCGTCGAGCTGGGGCGGCTGTTGCGGGTGGAGTGGACGACGCGCGTGGGGGCCGCGAGCGGCACGGTGGGCGCCGGGCTGTACCGCGTGACGGCCACGCCGCAGGTGGCGCTGGACGAGAGCGGCGCGCAGCCGCCGCAGTGCGAGGCCGAGGGCTGGCTCGAGGACCCGCTGCGCAAGCTGATGCTCGACGGCGGCAACCCGCTGGGCGACGCCGTGAAGCTGCGCGACGCCGGCATCCCGCTCGGCATGCCCATGGTCTGGGGCGCAGACACGTACGCGACGCTCGTCGCGGCGCTCATCTGGACGGCCAGCGGGCACCGCCTGCGCGTGCCCCAGCCCTGGCGCACGCTGAACTACTGGGGCACCTCGAGCCCGAGCGCGACCACGCCGCCGCCCCCCGCGCCGGCGCCGCAGCCGCCGGCCACGGCGTACACCGCGACGATGAGCGTGACGCCGACCAGCGCCTTCCGGGGCACGACGACCCACTTCCAGATCACCTTCGCCTACAGCGCCGACGACTACACCGCCGATGACCAGCTGTTCATCGGCCCGGCGGGGCTGACGGCGGCCCAGGCGAGCGTGCAGGCGGCGAGCTTGCCCGCGGACGATCCGCACCTGTGTCCGGTGGGCCAGGCCGGCGCGAACGGCCAGGGCACCTGGGGCATCGACATCGCGCTCGACTTCGGCAGCGGCATCGCCGCGCAGTTCTGGTACCGGCACCGCATTCATGGCTGCGTTCCCAGCCCGGCCACCTGCGGCCTGACATGAGCCAGGCCGTCCTGTCTTGGCCGACGCTGCCGGCGCAGAGCGCGCGCGGCTACCTGTGGAGTCTGTTCGCCAGCGGCTGGTTCCGCTGCGTCTACGACCGCGACGGCTGGCCGATCCTGCGCTCGCGCTCGGCGCGCGTGGACAGCGGCCTGCTGATCAGCAGCGACCCGACCGTGGGGGGACTCGTCGCCTGCCCCATCGAGACGCTGAGCCGCACCGTCAAGCCGGTGGGCATGCGCCGCCTGCAGACGTGGGTCGGCCAGGCGCGGCAGTTCAGCTTCCAGATCCCGCCGACCGGGCTGACCGCCTGGGGACCGCTCCTGCTCACCGACCTGCGCTCGGACGACCCGCTCCAGCCCTACGAGACGCCGACGCCGAGCCCCGTCGGCGGCGGCCCCGGCTTCGACGCGCAGCTGGTCAGCCAGCAGGTCTACCTGTGGACGGCGAACGTCCCCGAGAGCGTCGCCGACCTGGACCCGGTGTTCGTCGAGCTGCAGCAGCGCGCGGACCGGCACCTGATGCAGCAGACGCTGGGCGACGGCCACCGCCTCACCGTGACGCTGGACTCCGCGGTCGCGCTGGCCGAGTGCGGGCAGGAGCTGGCCGTCTATTGGCCGGAGCGCGCGGTCGTGGGGCGGTACCAAGTGATCCGGATGTCGCAACCCCTGGGAGTGGGGGCGCAAACGTGGCTCTGCCGATTCGTCAGCGGGAGCGTCTAATGCCGCTCGAGAATCCGCGGCCGCCGGACGATAGCATTGCGGAGCGCCACGAGAGCCGCATCAAGGAGCACGCCCAGGCGTTCGCGGACAGCGAGCTCGACTACGTGGACCGCCTGCTCCACCGCCTGCTGGAGTTCAACGCCTTCTGGATGCTGGGCACGGCGCTCACGGTGGACACCGGCGGCAAGACCGTGACCGTGCGGACCGACCCCATCGCCGGGCCGGGCGGCGCGCCGCGGCCACAGACGCTCACCGTCAAGTTCGGACGCGAGAGCTGGACCAAGGCCCAGCTCGAGGGCCAGCGGGTGCGCATCGGCTGGGAGCCGCTGCTGAGCTACGGCTGGATCATCGACGTGGCGAAGAACGAGTAGTGATGCCGAGCCCACTGAACCCGGAGACGCTGGCGCGCCTCGTCATCCAACTGGCAACGGCCGCCGGCAGCGACCCCGGCGGCCTGCTCGCGCACGTCCAGGCCATCACCGCGGACGACGACGCCGCCGACGCGGCGGGGGCGGCCCTGGCGCAGCTGGCCGACCTGGTGGCGAGTCTCGAGGACCTGCGGCGCGCGGGCGCGCCGGTGTTGCGCGCGTACGAGACCGGCGGCGAGGCGCTGACGGCGGTGGCACTGTGGCGCGTCCTGCGCGCCGGCACACCGGACGACCCGGCGCACGAGGTCTGGCGCGCCGAGCAGGACGCGGCGCTGGAGACCCTGGACGCGCGACTCCAGGCGGAGCTCGCCGGCGGCCGGGAGGACCGCGTCACGCACGAGGAGCACGTCGGCCGCGAGAACGAGGACGACTGGAACGACGCCCTGGATGACCACCACCAGTGGCTCGACGCGCACCGCGAGCCGCTGGGCCACGCGCGCGGCGCCACGGACCAGCGGCTGACGCTCCTCCGCCGATACCTGTACAGCAAACTGAACCTGAACTGGATCGCCTACGCCGCGCCGTGCCACATCACGACGGTGGACCAGGACGCGAACCTGTGCACGGTCCGCCTGGACGACGGCAGCGGACAGAGCATCGACGGCGTGGACTACGGCAGCGGGACGCCGCACGTGGGCCAGCCGACCGTCCTGTACGTGCCGGCGCGCCGGCCCGCCGACCCGGCGCTGCCGCGGGTGCAGCCGCAGGCCGGCGGGCGCGCCTGGGTGGTGCTCCCGCCCGGCAACAAGACGCTGTACTACAGCAATGGCGGCAAGCTGTGGCGGCTGCCGTGGCCGCCCGGCGACGCCGACGCCACGCCGACGCTGATGCGCGACTGGCTGTCGGTCATCCAGTGGGGCACGCGCTTTGTGGGGATCGACGGCAACGGCACGGCTTGGTTCTGGTGGTACGACCAGTCCAGCGCACCGCCGAGCATCAGCAACAGCTGGGACTTCTACAACCAGTTCGTCATGGGCTGGAAGCACTTCGGCGCGGGCGATCCGGTGGGGCCGTATGCGTTCCCACGCAGCCAGAGCGCGCACGAGAACGCCTGGTCCCCGGCCTGCGTGGACGCCACGCCCGGCCACGACGGCTTCTTCGGCTGGCACAAGTTCGAGACGCCGGCGGGCGAGGCCCTGCGCACGAACGACGAGTGGGGGTATGCGCCGGCCGCGAGCCCGACGGCGTTCGTGAATACCACCGGCATCTGGCGCGAGATCGACGCCTTCCCGCCGGTGCCCTTTGAGCACCCCGCGTTCAGTATCAGCGAGTGGCGGATGCTGCAGGAGTCGAACCAGTACCGGCTGTGGACGGACGACGACGGGACGCGCCGCGCCCTGTTCGCGAGCTGGCATTACGGAGAGCCCTACTACGAAAGCTTCCCCTTTTTCTACTTCTGGGAATACGGTGGCAACCCCCAGGTGAACGCGACCGCGGCGCGCCTCTGGTTTGCCGGGCCGGGGCCGGAAGGCGGCAAGCGCGGGCGGGCCATCACCATCGACGACTATCGGGTCGGCGGCCAACTGCGCCGGATCGACGACGTGCCGAACGGGGCACCCACGATTCTCAGCGCGCCGTTCTGGCGCGCGGACCTGATCATCAACAACACCGAGGGCATCTTTCCGCACGGCCAGGGGCGCCGGATGGATGACCTGCTGGTGATGAACCGCGAGCGGCGCACGTGGTGGTACTCGACGGATGCCGGCGACAGCTGGACCGAATCGCCGTACCGGCCCGCGTATCCGTACACGGGCGAGGGGCTCGGGGCGTACATCGTGGACGAGAGCGAGGTGGGCGCATGACGTTCCCGACGACCCAGGAGGTGTTCAGCCGCGAGGCGAACGAGGTGCTGGACGCCAGCGGGAATCCGGTCGGCGGGACGTTCACCGACGCGGTGAAGATCAACGCCGTCTACCAGCTGATCGAGCAGATGCAACTGACCTATGGCCTCAGCGGCGACGCGGCCAGCCCGACCGGCAGCCACAGCGGGCAGCTGAAATATCTGATGGCGCAGGGCGCCGGCATCGTCGACAGTCCCTCGACCCCGCCGTCTCCGACCGATGGCGTGCTCTGGCTGGATCGCGACGAGACGCCGGCGCCCGGCTTGCGCCGCTTCTATAGCCCCGGCTCCTGGGTCCTGGTCGGCGCGGATGCGCTGATGATCGGCGGCCGCACCCTGGACCACGCCGACACGCCGGTGGCCGGCGACGCCATCATCTGGGACAACGCCATGGGCCGCTTCACGTACGGCCCCATCACGGCCACGTCGCCGCTGACCACGCCCGGCGACCTGTACTTCCGCGACGCGGCGGGGGCGGATGCGCGCCTGCCGATCGGGCCGACGGAGGCCATGATTCTGGCACGGCAGGGTGGGCTGCCGGCCTGGGTGACCGCGCCGTATATCCCCGCGCCCGGCACGCCGCAGCAGGGCGACACGCTCTACTATGACGGCGCCTCCTGGACGCGGCTGGCGCCGGGCGCCGCCGGCCAGTTTCTGAAGAGTGGGGGCGCCGCGGCGAATGTGAGCTGGTCCAACTTGCCGGCCGCGGGCGGCAGTATCACCAGCCCGCCGGGCAGCGTCCAGGGCGACGTGCTGTACCACAACGGCACGGACTGGGTGCGGCTCGCCGCCGGGACCAGCGGCTTCTTCCTGCGCACGAACGGCACGGCCGCGAACCCGGGCTGGGCCAGTCCGCCGGGCGGCATGGCCAACCCGATGACCGGCGCCGGGGACCTCATCACGTCGACGACGGGCGGCACGCCGGTCCGCATCGCGGGGCTGGGCGTGACGAACGGCTGGGTGCTGACGATGACGGCCGGGGCGCCGGCCTGGGCCGCGGCGAGCGGGGCCGGGCACGTGATCCAGGACGAGGGCACGGCGCTCCCGGCGCGCGCGGCGCTGAACTTCGTGGGCGCGGCGGTGACCGCGACCGACGACGGGGCGAACAACCGCACGACGGTCACGGTCACGGCCGGCGGCGGGCACACGATCCAGGATGAGGGGACGGGGCTCCCGAGCCGGACCAATCTGAACTTCGTGGGCGCGGCGGTGGCGGCGACGGACGACAGCGCGAACAACGCCTCGGTGGTCACGGTCACGGCGTACGGCATCATCAAGGACCCCGCCGGCGCGGCGCTGACCAGCCGCAACGTCCTGAAGTTCGCCGGCAGCGGCGTGGCCCTGTCGGACGTCGCCGGCGAGACCGTGGCCACGTTCACGCCGGGCAGCGGCCATACGATCCAGGACGAAGGGACGGCGCTCACGGCGCGCGCCGGGCTGAACTTCATCGGCGCGGCCGTCGCGGCGACGGACGACAGTGCGAACAGCCGCACCAACGTCACGATCACGGCGCTGGTCGATCCGCTGACGACGAACGGCGACCTCATCGCGCGGCTGGCCGGGGCGACCACGCGGCTCCCGGTGGGCACGCTGGGCCAGATCCTCACGACCGTGGCCGGGCCGACGGTGGGCTGGGCGGCGGCACCCACGGCCGGCCACGCGATCACCGACGAGGCCGGCAGCGCGCTCACGCAGCGGCCGACGCTGAACTTCACGGGCACCGGCGTCACGGCGACCGACAACGCCGGCGCCAACCGGACGGACATCACCATCCCGACGCCCGCGTCCTACGGGACCGTGCAGGAGGAGGGCTCGAACCTCACGCAACGGCCGAACTTGAACTTCATCGGCGTGGCCGTCACGGCCGCCGACAACGGCGCCGCCAACCGCACGGACGTGACGATCACGGCGCCGACGAACCCCATGACCACGGCCGGCGACCTCCTCTACGGCGGGACGCCCGTCAGCGGCGTGGCCCCGGCGACGCGCCTGGGGATCGGCACCGTCGGCCAGGTGCTGACGGTGACGAGCGGTCCGGCGCTGGCCTGGCAGACGCCGAGCGCCGTGGGCGGCGGCTGGACCATCGGCGGCAACACGCTGACCGCCAGCGGGGTGTTGGGCGGCACGAGCGGCAACTTCCCGATCCCGATCTACACGAACAACGTCGAGCGCATGCGCGTCCTGGAGGGCACCAACACGCAGACGCAGATCTGGGTCGAGGGGACCATTGGACGGCCGGGCCTCGTCCTCCAGGTCAACAACCAGACCAGCACCGGCCAGCGCAACGTCCTCGCCTGGGAAGTGGCGGACGGGACGAATAACCGCACGCGGCAGATGAACGTCGGCGTGATCAGCCAGGCGAGCTACGGCACCGACCTGAGCATCGGCCTGAACGCCGGCAGCGGTCAGGGCGACACCACCGGCGCGGACCAGGCCACCGAGTGGCTGCGGATGCAGGGCTCGAGCGGGAAGCTCCAGCACGGCGGCGTGGGGGCGACGGCGGCCTATCCGGCGTTCTTCTACTCGGCGGCGAGTGCGAGCGGCGCGGCCGTGGACCACCTGGCCGAGAACACCAGCAACACGGCGAACTCGCATGCGCGGTACATCGCCAAGCTGGCGGGCACGACGGCCGGCGCGGCCCAGCTGAGCCTCCAGATCACCGGCGGCACCCACTGGGGCATCGGCACGACGGCGCCCGACGGGCGCCTGCGCATCAGCCAGACGGACCAGATCCCCGGCACGAACGACCGCCTGGCGATGGACGCCTTCGGCCGGACGCTATTCGGGGACACCCCGCCCATCGCCGGTGCGCGCGTGGACGTGCAGGGCACGCTGCTGGCCGGCAGCAGCCAGACCGGCAGCGGCACGGCCAGCCAGAGCGCCTACGACGTGACGGCGACCACGGGCATCTTCAACCCGAGCGATGTCGGCAAGCTCCTATGCTGGGGCCCGAGCAATACGGTCGAGATTATCGTCTCCGTGCCCAGCGCCGGCTCGACGACCTGCAAGGTCTCCGGCAACTTCACGCTCGGCTCGCAGCCGGTCTCGATCAAGACCGCGCCGCTGTTCCTAGACAGCGGCGGCCGGCTGGGCGTGGGCAGCAACGAGAATGCGGCGCAGCTCGATGTCGGCGGGACGGCGGCGCTCCAGACCGCCATGGTCGCCAGCTACACGGCGTCGAAAACGACGACGACGATCACGGCCACGGTGGGCACGTTCAGCGCGGCCGATGTCGGCCGGCTGTTCGTCTGGGCGAACGGGACGGTGGATATCATCACCGCGAACCCGACGTCCACGACCGTCACGGTGGCGACGAGCGGGACGATAGCGGCGCAGCCGGGCGTTACGAAGAGCGCGACGGTGTATGTCGCCGGCGGCAAGGTCGGTATCGGCAACGCGGCGCCACCGGCGCTGCTCTCGCTCGGGACCGATCCGGCCGCTACGCTATTCGGGCCAGGTACGCTCCTCCGGATCGGTAATATCAGTGGCGGCGCCGGCGTTGGCTCCAGCGCCTACTTCGAGCTGACCGGCTACGCCTCCACCGGCGGCGCGGCGGTAACGATGGGTGGCGGCGCGGACAATGCGTCGGCCACCTGCTTCTTCGGATCCGCCACGAACCATCCGTTCGGGCTACGGACGAACGCCACGAACCGGCTCTACGTTGCCGCCGGCGGCAGCGTCGGCATCGGCAACACGAACCCGCTGTCGACGTTGCACGTCGGCAACGGCACCGGCGCGACGAACGCCGGCTATACCGCGAAACTGGGCCAGTTCCACAACAGCGGCGACATGCAGGTGTTCTTCAAGTCGGACAGCGGCCCCGAGTGCGTGTTCGACTGCGAGGCCGCCGGCTTCTACTTCGGCACGACGAACAACTTCGGCTTCACGATCATGACCAACAATAGCAGCCGCATGCAGTTGGCGGCGGACGGGCAGGCGCGGTTCTTCCCGAACAACCCGGGAAACTATGGGATGTACGTCAACCAGGCCGACACGGCCAACGCGGCGTTGGGGTTCCAGGTCCAATGTGGCAATAGCGGCAGCGGCACGGCGACGATGATCAGTTTCGCGTCGCGCACCGTCGTCACGCTGGGCTCGATCACCTACACCGGCTCCGCCATCGCCTACAACACGAGCTCCGATGCGCGGCTCAAGCAGCATATTCGTCCGACCGCGCGCGGCCTGGACTGGGTGCGCCAGTTCCAGGTGCGCGACTTCGAGTTCACCCAGACGCCCGAGCGGCCCGAGATCGGGCTGGTCGCCCAGGAGGTCGAGGCGCTATTTCCGGAGGTGGTGACGGAGGACTACGAGAGCGGTACGAAAATGATGGACTATGGTCGTCTCAGCGTGCCGGCACTCGTTGGCGTCGTCGCGCTGATCGAGCGCGTCGAGGCGCTGGAGGCGCGGCTAGCCGCGCTGGAAGGGAAGGCTGCGTAATGCCGAGCTTTACGGTCAGCGTGAATCAGGCCGACTACAACCGGATTCTGGATGCGTACGGGGCGCTGGAGCGGCCGCCGCAGGCCAGCAGCCAGGCGGCGGTCGAGGCGGATCTGCTCGCCCACATGGACGACAAGGTCCGTGGGCACTTTGGCCAGCAGAAGGCGGACGAGGCGCGCAATCAGTACCAGCCGATCCAGCCGTCGCCGCCTGGGCCGCCATAGGAGGACGTGATGGACGCCGACCGACTCGCGGACACGCTAACGGAGGCGCTGGTCGAACTGCGCCAGACGCGGCAGCTCTTGAACCAGACGGCCACGCTGCTGTGCGCGGCCTGGCAGCTGGCCGACCTCGAGGGCCACGGCTGGGGGCCGCCGCTGCCAGAGCAGGGGCTGGCCGTGGCCGACCTACCGACGCGGTTGGGGACCGCCATTATGGGGCGCCTCACCGCCGCCCAGGCGGGGCCGGCCGATACCCGTCCCGCGGACGGCCGGCCAGCGGTGCCGGCCGTGCCGGTGCAGGACGGCGCGGCGGTGCCGGTCGAGTCCTGAGGTGGACCAGCGCGCGCCGACGGTCCAGCAGCAGCGCCTGTTCGAGGCCGTGCTGCACCTGCGCTACCAGGCGCAGCAGGCTAGCCACGGTTGGCCGACGCCGGAGGACCCGGCTTATCCGCTGCCGCCGTTGCCGGTGGTGGACAAGGGCTATCCGGACCCGGCCGCCGAGTGGGCGGACCCGGACCTGCGCGAGCCGAACGCCCGGCCCGAGGACCAGATCCCCCAGGACACGGAGGCCTACGACCTGCCGGACCCGGTGAGCCCGAGCCTGGATGGCGAGAATATCCATGGGATCTTCGCGGCTGGGCAGGGCTAGGGGGCGATGCGGGACGCGCCGCGGAGTCGGCTGGACTACGACGCAGGCTGTGCGCCCGACTTCATCGTGGAGGCGCGGCGCGTGACGGAGCAGTGCATCATGCTGCAAGGCAACTTTCCGCCCGCGATGGCGCAGCGCATAGCGTTCTGGAGGTGGATGGCCCGGCGACGCGGCGAGGCGGCCCGTCGGGAGGGTAGCTGATGGACGGGATGAGCACGGAAGCGATCGCGGCCATGCTGATCGGTGGGCTGGGCGTCGTGAGCGGCGTGGTGGCGTACCTGTTCCGGATGCTGTACCTGAGCGGTGAACGGCGCGTGGCGGACCTGCAGGCCTCGCATGCGCGCGAGATCGCGGCGAAGGACGAGCAGATCGCAGCGCGGGACGCGGAGATTGGGCGGCTGAACACGACGGTTACGCAGCTCCGCGACCGCGGCAGCCATTCGCGACCGCCTGGGGGTGCGACATGACCGACTATCCCGCCGTCACGGGCGTCGTGACGGCGCAGAACACGGACATCAGCGCCCTCTGTATGGGCGTGGCCGATAGCGAGGGGATGCCGGCCCAGGTCCTGGTGGCGGGCGGCATCGCGGAGTCCAATCTCGACGAGCACGCCGAGCGCTACGGCGCGTGGCCGGATGTCAGCTTCGGGTGCTGGCAGCAGACGGTCGCCTACGCGCCGATCGGCGACCAGAGCGCGAGTCAGGAGAACATCGCCTACGTGCGCGAGCAGCTATTCCAGGTGAACACCGCCTGTAACATCGCGGCGCCGCAGTATGGCACCTACTGGCGGAGCTATGGCCAGCACGCGGCGACCTACGACGACGGGTTGCGGGAGACGCTGGGCCGGTATAACTGGCCCTCGCGCGGCTACAGCGGCAACCCGAACGCGGGCAACATCGACCGCGCCGTGCGGGCGAGCTGGGCGTACGTGCAGGGCGCGAGCCCGGCGCCGCCGCCGGCGGACGGGCTGGTCTACGATGCCTTCATCAGCCCCGAGCGGCAGACGTACGACTGGACGTGCTCGGCGAATTCGGCGTACTGGGCGCTTCGCTCCGTCGGGGTCGCGGTGCCGCCAAAGGACGAGTTCGTCTACAGCATGGTCGATGCAGGACTGATCAGTGAGGCCTCAGGCCTGCTGGACGGGAGCGGGGCGGCGCTGGCAGACTGGCTGAGCGCGACGTACGGGGTCGATGCGCGGGCCGTCGGGGTGGTGAATTGGGAGTGGCAGCATCAGTCCCACGCCGGTTACGGCCCCGTGTGCGTCGGAAGCTCGGTGTGGTACCACTGGGTTTCTATCAAGTGGGCAGCATCGCCGGATCTGCTCGAGATCATGAACCCAGCCTTAGGGTACAAGGGGATCTATGACACCATGACGGAGGCGGAATACCGCCAGTTCGAACCGTTCTATGGCATTTGGATACCGGCGACGCCGGTGACCATGACCCCGCCCCCAGCGGAGGATGAGTTGAGCCAGGCTGAGAAAGAAGAACTAGAGTATCTACGTAACTGGTACGAGCAAGCCAAGGGACCGTGGGCGTCGAAGATACATGAGGAATCGGCGAAGGGCCAGGCC